>CAZHPS010000098.1:4867-16904 GCA_964534335.1 uncultured Desulfobacterales bacterium | reverse complement strand
TTCTGGTGACAGAATTTCACGGAGAACCGGTTCCCGGAGATGATGCCTGCGATCTGGCTTTTTTCAGTCAGGAAAAACTGCCGGAAATCGCATTTGAAACCCACAGGAAGTTTATCGGGCTTTATTGATACCAAACCGCTTTCATAAATCAGGGAATAACCGTGTTTTTTAACCACAGAACACACGGAATGCACGGAAAAACAGGATTTGAAATAAACCTGTATCCCATGTTTTGAAAACGGATTGGTATGAACAGACAGGAGCCTGCACGCACAGCAGCTTCAGAAAAACCGGATTTTTCGGAAAAATCCGGTTTTTTGAATACCTGAAAACTTTCGCTTGAGTACTTATACCATTACTTGAAACATTTGCAGAGATTCAGATCTGAATTCCGCACAGAAAAACTCTGTGTGACTCTGCGGAAACTCTGTGTTACTCTGCGGTTAAAATCCGCCCGGCAGAATTACCAAAATGTTTTAAGTATCGGTATATGTTCAGCCTGAAAGGGGTACAATGGAAGTACGGGTGGATAATATCTGGAAAAAATACGGTAAAACCCGTGCACTGAAAGGCATTTCCTTTTCCTTTGGCGCAAAACAGATTTACGGTTTTGTAGGCCCCAACGGCGCAGGAAAAACAACCACCCTGCGCATTCTGTCGACTTTGGAGGAGCCGGGTTCAGGGGATGCATACATCAGCGGCATTTCCGTGACCCAGTACCCGGAAAAAATCCGGGAACTGGTGGGGTTCATGCCGGATGCCCTTCCCGCGCACAGTGATATCAGTGTCCATGAATATCTTGACTTTTTCGCACGGGTTTTCCGCATGAAAGGGGAAAAACGCCGCACACGGGTGCAGGGAGTGGAGGAATTCACGGGTCTGACCGGAATACGGGACAAAATGCTCAAAGCCCTGTCCAAAGGCATGAAACAGCGGGTAAGCCTGGCTAGGGCATTGGTGCATGATCCGCCTGTGCTGCTTATGGATGAACCTGCTTCAGGTCTGGATCCGCGTGCAAGGGTGGAACTGCGGGAACTGCTGAAAATCCTGGCCCGGCAGGGCAAGGCCATTCTTGTCAGTTCCCATATTCTCAGTGAGCTGACGGAAATCTGCACCGGAGCCATTATCATTGAGCAGGGGCAGATTCTCCGTACCGGAACAATTTCAGAACTCACGGACGCGGACAGACCCAGTATCACCCTGCTGATACGTGCATATGAGGGAGATGAAAATCTGTTCCGCACACTGCTGGAAACTCCGTGTGTTTCAAAGGTGAACCGGGCAGGCCGGGAAATCTCTGTTGAAATGGAAGGAGGGGAAAAGGAAAGCAGCCAACTGCTGGCCACACTGATAAAGCAGGGTCACAGCATATGCGAATACAGGCCCAGGCATACAGATCTGGAGGATATATTCATGCGGATTACCAAAGGGGAGGTGCAGTGACACGCCGGAGGCAAAAATGCCGGGCCTGACATTCCGGATGTCAGTTACTGACTGATAAAAGTTATGATCAGGCGCTTATATAGCTTTTAAGATAATTATTTTGGAGTAGGTTGGGGTGAGTAACGAATCCCAAAATGCTGAAATTGTTGGAGTTAGTTACTCACCCCAACCTACAGGAAACCCCAAAATTATTTTCTTAAAGCCTATAGAACTTACTTATACCATTACTCATAAGATTTGACAGTACAGCCACGAATGACACGAATCTGCACGAATTGCACAAAACATAATTCGTGTAATTCGTGGCCGCACCATTAAATATTCTAAGTAATGGTATAGGTGATTTATGAAAATGAATATCTCTGTTCAGTTCACAGAAACTGCGGCACAGGAAATCCGCAGACAGCGGATCTGTGAGCCGCAAAAACCGGATTTTTTGGAAAAATCCGGTTTTTCCGCACACTTCGGCGCATAAAATCAAAGCTGGCAAAACGGTATATTCTTTTCTGGAAATCACCTTAAAGCAAAGGGAATCAGCAGTATTCAAAAACCCCGTTGCTGATGACCTCTTCCCCGCTTTCCGCGTTCACAGTTTTCCACATGGCTTTTCCCTCTCCGGTTTTCCAGATCAGGGTGCGGATGGGAACTCCGGGATACAGGGGTTTGGAAAAACGGCAGTCCATGCGCTTTGCCCGTTCCGGTTCTCCGGGAATGAGTGCGGCAATCAGTGCGCGGCAGGCATATCCATGTGTGCAGAGACCGTGCATGATGGGTTTTTCAAATCCTGCCATTTTCGCAAATTCCGGGTCTGCGTGAAGTGGAAATATATCACCGGAAAGACGGTAAAGCAGTGGCTGATCCGGAGAGGGATGATCCGGCATATCCATGTCCGGCAGTCTGTCCGGAAAGGCAAAGGTTTTCTTTGGAGCGTTATCTCCGCCAAAACCGCCGTCCAAACGGGAAAAAATGGTGAACACGCCGGAAAAAAGTTTCTGTCCGCTGGAATGCACAGTTTCACTTTCCGCAATTATCAGCGCGCCTTTGTCCTTTCCCTTGTCATAATAATGGGTGACTTTCACTTCTGAAATCAGACTTCCCTCATGCGGAATGGGATTATGAAAAACAAGTTCCTGCTCACCGTGGAGAATCCCGGCCAGATTCACATTTGTGGACATAGCCACCTGAAAAAAAAGTTCAAAAACAGCGGCCACGGAAAAACTGGGAATCACCTTCAGATTTTTTTCATAACAGTAGTCCAGTTCCTTAAATCCGGCTCCCACACCCAAAGCATACAGAACAGCATCTTTCCAGTTGTATTCTTTGCGGACAGGGCCGATGGTTTTGCCGATAACATCCTGATTCAGTGCCATAGTATTATCTCCTTGTAATGCGTTGAAAAAAAATTCCTGAATTTGCCGGATTTTCAGTCCGGCCAACTATTTGTTTTTTTAATTTTTTCTATAATAATATCAATCCTTCCGGATTTTTTGCCGACCGGACATCAGGGCGGATCTACGGATTTGATCCACTGCCGATTTTTCGGGACAGAAAAATTGTACAGATTCTTTTTTTGCAAATCCTTAGCACAGTTGCATATGTGTTTCAACAATTTTCTGCAATTGCTGAAATTTTTGCAGCAGGCCTGTCTACAGAAATTTATAGACGGATATACATCCATCTGTTATAGTCTTCAAAGGAATGAGAATTTTTCCGTTTTGCTTATTACCCATCAAAAGGAGGATAAAATGAAAAAGGTAATTTTTATGGCTGTTCTTATGGTTGGTGCTTTGTTTCCGAATGGTTTTGTTCATGCGGAAGATGCAAAAACTGACAGTGACGCGGCAAAATACAGAGAGGTCATCCAGATGGTCAGGGATGGTGTGGCCTTTCTTTCGGAAAAAGGCAGGGATGGACTGGCTGAAATCAGTGATCCCAAAGGGAAATGGGTCAAAGGCGACCTGTATCTCTTTGTTTACGGCATGAAGGGAGATGAGCGGGGCGTGATTATCGGCCATCCCCGGCCCGGACTGCTGGGCAAGAATTTTCTCCGTTTCCGGGACAAAAACGGAAAAATAATAGCAGCAGATTTTCTCCGCATAGCGGAAAGTGAAAAAGGCGAGGGATGGTCACAATACTGGTGGCCCAAACTGGAGGGAACTCAGCCGGAGCTCAAACTGACCTATATTGCAAATGTTCCTGGAAAAGACATGTTCGCGGGGGTGGGAATCTACGGCGGACATACCCTGGAGGAAGTACTGAAAATTTTGGAGCAGTGAAAGGAAACCGATCATAATGAAAACTCTCCGGTTCAAAATATGGGCATTGCTTTTCATAGCTGTTTCCATAACAGCATCACTGGCAGGTGTCAATTTTTATTCCCTTTATCTGGCCTCGGAGCTGATTGAACAAAACGATCAGGTTCACAGTCTTATTAAGGGGATTACAGATACGGAATCGAACAAAAACCGGTTTGTCATAGAAATGACACGTGAGACAGCAGATGCTGTGACAGAGGAAATCCGGAAGATTGGCTCCTCTGCATCAGGGACTTCCATCGGAGTGGATCAGTATGCCCAAATATTCGGTGAACTCTCCGGCAAAACCCTTATGCTGAAAGAAAAATTTGCCGCACAGAATCAGAAACTGGAGGATTTTTCTGTTCTTATCTGGGCCATTTTCCTTATGGTTTCCGAAAAGGAGACCCAGGCCTCCTTTTCCGGGGATTTCATTGATCCGAATGAGCTGAATCTAAGGGAATCCGCATTTTATCTGCTTGAAATACTGGAAAAATGGCAACTGGCTGTGACCGGGCTTGTTCTTTTCTCCGACAGTTCCGGATATGAAAAACAGGCTGTTTCCATTAAAAAAAACATGTCAACCGTTGTGGAAAACTACCGGAATTCGCTTGCACTGGTAAAAGACGAATCCCTGACAGCCCTGGGCCGGGAAGTGGAAACAGCGATTGCAGACCAGAACGTCTTCACAGCGGAAGTGATACGCATATGGAAGGAAAGACAGGAGGCAGACAGAAAACTGCGGGATTTGTCCCGCGATTTGACTGTCAAAGCAGATCTTCTGCTGGAAAAAAACCGGCAGACCACTGCTTCCTCTCTGCACAGGCTCCGCGTGTCTGTCATTCTTGCGGCCCTTGTCCTGACTGCGGTGCTGATTGGCGGATTCGGTGTTTTCATTCTCAACATCATACCCCATACCCGGCAGATTCTTGAAGGTGTCAATGCCATCAGGGACGGAGATTTCAGCAGAAGAATTCCTGTGCAGCGCAGTGATGAAATCGGGGATCTGATCCTGGCTTTTCACGATATGGCGGATCGCATCAGGCATGTGTCTGATGAAATGAAACGTGTCACAGATGAAATCCGTGAAGGCCGGCTGAATACGAGGGGCAATGCCTCCGGATATGCAGGCGGATGGCATGAACTCATTGGGGGTGTAAACAACCTGATTGATGCTTTTGCCGAGCCTGTCAGCATGACAGCCTCATATCTGGACCGCCTTGCGCTGGGGGAAATTCCTGAACCTGTTCCCCATACCTTCAAAGGGGATTTCAGCAAAATTGTGAACAACCTGAATCTGCTCATTGATGCGACTGCCAAAACCGCAGACATTTCCGAACATATTGCCGCAGGGGATCTGGGTGTGACAGTCCGTGTGCGCTCAGAAAATGACCGGCTGATGACTGCTCTGAATCTGATGATAAAGACCCTGAAAACCATCATCGGAAAACTCAACGGACTTATAGCAGACATCCAGAACGGAAATCTGAAAACACGGGGCAATCCGGATGATTTTGCAGGCGGATGGAATGCTCTGATCTGCAATGTCAATTCTCTGATAGCAGCGTTTGTCAACCCCATACGCATGACAGCAGAAAATATCAACCGCATAGCCGCAGGCGATATTCCGGATGAAATTTCAGAGGAATGCAAAGGGGATTTCAATGAAATCAGGGACAGTATCAACACCCTGATCCAAAACCGGAGAGAAGCGGTGCAGGCTGCTGAAAAAATTGCCGGAGGGGATTTGTCCGTCACAATTCAGATTTTGTCTGAAAAAGATATTCTGGGCCAATCTCTCACCCGGATGGTGGAAACCATACGGGAAATAGTGGGGGATATTAACCGACTGACAGATGCGGCTCTGGAAGGCCGGCTGGATCTGAGAGGGGATGAGGAGAAATTCGGGGGGGAATATGCACGCATCATCAAAGGCGTGAACCTCACTTTGGATGCGGTTGTCACCCCGCTGCAAATGACGGCCGCGCAGATTGACCGGATTTCAAAAGGGGATATTCCTGAACCCACAGCAGAGGTTTACAAAGGGGATTTTGATAAAATCCGGCAGAATATCAACAGCATGATCAGCAGGCTCCATGATTTTGCATCAGATGTGCATAAAGCCTCGGAGCAGATGGCTGAAGTAAGCACAAAACTCCATGACAGCACGCGGCAGGTTTCTGAAATGACAAACCAGCAGGCAGCAGGTATGGAAGAAATATCCAGTTCCATTGAGGAAATGAGTGCCACGGTGAGCCGGAACTCGGACAATGCACATCAGACTGCAGAGATTGCCCGTACCAGCGCGGAGGATGCAGAGATCGGCGGTGAATCTGTAAGAGAAACAGTTGCTGCCATGAAAAGCATCAGTGAAAAAATACGGATTATAGAGGACATAGCGAGACAGACCAATATGCTGGCCCTGAATGCTGCCATAGAGGCGGCAAGAGCAGGGGAACATGGCAAAGGATTTGCTGTTGTGGCTGCCGAGATTCGCAACCTGGCTGAGCGCAGTCAGAAATCAGCCAAAAGCATCAATGAACTGTCTGGCAGAAATCTTGCCATTGCAGAGAAAACAAAGGCAATGCTGGAAAAAATGGTTATGGGAATTCAGAAAACCGCAGATCTGGTGCAGGAAATCAGCACGTCCAGCGCAGAACAGTCCCTGGGCATTTCGCAGGTAAGCAAAGCCATGCAGGAACTGGAGCAGAGCATACAGATCAATGCAGGAGCCACAGAACAGATGGCGGGCTGGAGCGGTGATTTCTTTTCCCAGTCCGGACACCTGCTTGAGATTGCCTCTTTTTTCAGCATCAGTGAAAAATACAGGGGACAGACTGCATACAGAAATCCGGCTGAATCTGCTGAAAACAGAAAAGACAGGGACAGGGCATTGGAAGCCAAAAAAACTGTGCGGCATCAGGAAGCCGGTTTCAAAGATACCGGAGAGAAAGAGGATGAATTTATGGCATACTGAACGCAATATCATGCTATAGGCTTTAAGAAAATAATTTTGGGGTTTCCTGCAGGTTGGGGTGAGGAACGAACAACAACAGTTTCAGCATGTTGGTGTTCGTTCCTCACCCCAACCTACTCCAAAATAATTATCTTAAAAGCTATATAAAATTCATCGTGGTCATGTACCTGTGCTTTGTCAAATTTGATTTTATGAGCTGAAATATACAGAAAAACCGGATTTTTTGGAAAAATCCGGTTTTTGCATTGGGTCAAATCCGCTGATCTGAGCCTGACACCAGTGCCGGAAAAATCCGTAAGGATTGAAATTATTATAGAAAAAAAATTGAAAAACAAATCATAATCCCGGAAAGGATGACATTATCAGCCGGTTTGACCCACTATCCAAAAATTGAGCGGAGCGTTTTTTTGCACACAGAAGATTTGATGGTACAGCCACGAATTGCACGAATGACACGAATTATGGTTTGTGCATTCGTGCAGATTCGTGTTATTCGCGGCTGTTTAAACTTTACCGGTACTTAATGCAAACCCGGAGGAGTGCAAAAATTAAGCGGAGCGTTTTTTTGCACACGCGGAACTCCGGAGGATTGCAAAAATTGTTAGTGGGTCAAATCCGTTGATCTGAGCCTGACACCGGTGCCGGAAAAATCCGCATGGATTGAAATTATTACAGAAAAAAAATGAAAAACAAATCATAATCCCGGAAGGGATGACATTATCAGCCGGTTTGATCCACTATCCAAAAATTCATATTGTTATCCGCTCAGGACATGGCATAAGGTGATTTACGGAAAAGAATATACCCTCCAAAGTATCAGAAACTTTCAGTTTTTGCCCTGTGCCTGTGAACGGAAATGGTATTTTTATTTTCATAAATCACCTAAATCCCCTATTTCAGAGAATCCACAATCTTTCCTGTTTCAGGATTATCCAGAATTTCAATGAACTTTTTCTTCCTTTTGTGTTCCGTGCGTATGAAACTGATATACTCCTGCCATTGTTTTTCCCGGTTCTGAGTTTTCATTGTGTCATGAATTTTTGCCAGATACCGGGCAGCGGATTCATAGGATTTGGGGTTCACCCCGGCAATCAGATGGGCTGCCTTTTCTTTCCATATTTCCACTGCATGGTCTGGATAATCTGTTTTCAGGATTTCCGCAATTCTGTCCAAAGAATACACATGCCATATGCGTCCCAGAGATTTGTGTTTTTCATACCAATGCAGCACCTCATCGGGCCGGTTTTCCAGCATGGCAATATCGACAAGAATATCCGTGGCAGGAAATGTTCCGGATAATCTGGATGACCGCTCTTTGATTTCCGGTTTCGGCAGAGGCCATATTTTTGCAGCCAGCTTGCCGGTTTTCAGATAATCCATCACACAATCCCTGACTTTGGGCCATATGCCAGCCTTTTCTGATGCCTGCCTCAGTTCCTCATAATTTCCGGTTCCTGGATTCTCAAAAAAATCATTGGCATGCATGGCAGCAACAGAATTCCAGTCTCCTTCCTTTTCACGGATTGTACGGAGCCTGTCCCTGAGCGAGGATGCAATGCCCGGTGCCTCCTTTTTTGTGTCCGCAATGCCTTTGTGAATCCATTCCTCGGCCTCTTTCCAGTGCTGATCTTTCATCAGACGATCAACCAGACGATCATAACTGCCGGTAAGGGGTGCCTCTGCTGTGCAAAGGGGAATCACCTCAGCCTCACGTCCCGCTTTTTCCAAAGCCTCAATCGCGCAGTTGCAGAGTCTGTCCCGTCTGTAGCTGCGTGAAAAAGAATCTCCGCGTTTGGCTGAAGACATTTTTTTCAGACGTTTCAGAAGTTCATCCGCTACAGTACTCCAGTCTTCCTTTTTATGGGGAAGGGACAGAAAAGAACTGTCATCACAGAGATTGTATTCATCATCAAGCCCGGCATCAATTGCCCAGAGTATCTGCTCAGAGGGGGAAAGAGAGGATTTTGGCAGAGCTGCAAAAACAGCACTCATGCAAAAACTGATTTCCTCTGCGGTTTCTCCCTCATCATCACTCATTTCCACCTGCTGCGTGCCGTATTCCAGAAGCTGGGTTCCGATTTCAAGGACTTCATCAGCATATCCCTGTGCTGACAGGGCTTCCAGTTTTTTTCTGATTTGCGAATAGTCCGGGATATGACATTCACTGTCCCAGTGATGGGACCAGGCCGGTTCTGCGCTGACGCTGCGGATTTCATTTCGGAGTGTTTTCAGCACATCTTTGACATTTCCTGCGGACAGGCGGATCTGATTCTGAAAATCCTGAAAAACAGCAGGATACTGCACAGCTATTTCTTTGATGATTTCTGTCAGTTCCTCTTTGCTCTTTTGGTTCAGAAAAGATTCCAGTTCCGTCAGATCTTTTTTGGGACTGATTTTTCTTCCATGATAGTGACTGTCATCATTATCACTTTGATCATCACTTTCATCCAAATCCTCCTCTGAATCTTCAAGGATTTGAAGTCTTGGATCATCTTTCGCTGTTTCCGGAATTGTCTCCCCCTTTTTCATCCGGCTGAGATATTCCAGCACAACTGCCACTGCATGTTTGCAGTCTGACCAGTATGGACAGGTGCAGCGGGAATTCAGTTCACCATCTTCATAACTTACAGATGTAACATATTTTTCCGTGCCTTTCACCCATGCAATGAGTTCTTCATCCCGCGTCAGGGACAGACCGGAGACACTGCCGCTTTTCTGGTAAGATTTCCCCCGTGATACGATTTTGTCTCCTGCCCAGTCTGTCAGATCAGTCCAAGTCAGTTCCGCAAATGGACTGCCGCTGTTTTGTTTTTTTGTCATAATTGTATGTTCAACCTGTATGGATAATTGATAAAAATTTTTTCCGAAATGTCGGCAAATGTTTTGCAGTTGGGTTTTTATCATTTCCGGCAGGGTATGGAAAGAAAAAAATTTTTCTGAAAAAATCTGCATTGGGAACCTGTGCGCCTGAGACTTGACAGAAACAGGAAATTTTGTCAATTTGCGGATAAACAGAGTTTAAGAAAATGTTTGTCCCAAAAGCAGTAAAGGTTTTCAAAACCCTTATGGTTTTGGAACAAGTGTTTACCACATGAGTTCGGCATAAAAAGCAGGCAGATGCCAAATCCGGTGAAAACCCGGAACAAACTCTTCAAGGGTGGCAATAATATCATCCCTTCCGGGATTCTGTTCTGTTTTTTGTACGCAATTTTCTATAATAATTTCATCCCCTGCGGGATTTTTTTAACCCCGCAGGGGTGGCAATAATATCATCCCCAGCGGAATTCTGTTTTATTTTTTGTACGTAATTTTCTTTCATAAAGGAGAAAAATGATGAAAACATGCGGTTCCCCTCCTGAGAATGGTCATGGGTTTGTAATTGCTGTATTTCTGTTCATTCTGCTGAGTTTGTCCCCGGCTTACGCGGGGAAGTATGCGCTGGTCATCGGCAACGGTTCCTACCGGCATCCGAGTATTCCCAAACTGGATACGCCCGTGAATGACGCAAATGCCATGACTGAAACCCTTGAAAATTTGGGTTTTTACGTGACAAAGGGAACAGACATGACCCTGGAGGAAATGGAAACCGCCATCCTGAATTTCAGAAACCGTCTGCATACCGGAGATACGGCCCTGTTTTATTACAGCGGGCATGGTGTGCAGATGGACGGACGGAACCTTATGCTGCCTGTGGAAATTGCCAAAAACAAAATCCGATACGCCTATCTTGTCACGGTGAATGATGTACTGGATAAAATAGGGTAGTGGGTCTCCACATACTGATATAATATTAACTGCTTAATATTATTATGTTTTTAAAATATACTGATTTTCATTTATATATAATAAATACAATGTGTTAAATTATACATCCATGATACTGCTTATACTGATTCTAAATAACATATTGATTTATATATCAAAAAAATCAGTATGGGAAGTCCCTTTACCCAGCTTCTAACTCACATCATTTGCATGGATGTCAGCATTATCCCCAATCTGACTGCCATTTCCGGCAACTTTGTTTTCATTTCCTGTAATTGCACTTCCATTCACATTTCCATTAATGATTGCTGCCCGATCTCCGCCGATTGTCGGCTTATTCTCTATCCTGTTAATTACATTGGGCATTTTTCTCAATTGTTCAGTAATTTTTTCAGAATGCTGCAAAATACATCCGACATGTTCCCGTAACCATTTCACTTCATCCTCAAGAGAGTTTATCCGCTTTGTATCCTCTTTTTCTTTAAATTCCAAAAGGTCTCTTTGCACTTCCAATTTGGTCTGTGCTGAACGCAATTCACTTTTCAGTTCAATAAGCAGTAAGCGATCATCCGTATATTCCTCCGGAGTCATATTCCCGGTAATCACAAGCCCGTAATCATCCAGATATTTTTCTATGGTTTTCCGATCCCCATTTGCCGGTTTTATAATCATGGTGACTTTCAGACCTTCCTGCTTTATCTGAACACTGGCATTGGTATCATTGTATTTTTTTCTGAGTATGGTTCCGAAAAAATTCAGTATGGACTTTCCTGCTTCAAAATATTCTTCCGAAAATTCAATGGATCGCTGAATCAGGTTTTCAAATTCATTCAATGGCCGCCATTTGTACAGTTCCTCAAATTCTCCCGGCCTGAAATTTCTGTCTTTAGGCGTGCGTTCTTCTTTTTCGGCATCCCAATAAACATAATCACATTTGATATTTTTTATTTCCCAGTTATCACGAAATGTAAGATACAAAGATGAACCAGTTATATCGGCTTCCTGTAGATCGGTTTCCCGAAGATTTGCTTCCCGAAGATCGGCATACTGAAGATCGGCTCTCTGAAGATCGGCTTTCTGAAAATTGAATTCTCGAAGATTGGTTTCTCGAAGTACAACGTCCTGAATATTGGCATTCTGAATATTGGCATTCTGAAGATCGGCTCCCTGAAGATTGGCTCCCTGAAAATTGGCTCCCTGAAGATTGGCTCCCCGAAGATTGGCTCTCTGAAGATCGGCTCCCTGAAGATTGGCTCCCTGAAGATTGGCTCCCTGAAGATTGGCTCCCCGAAGATTGGCTCCCTGAAGATTGGCTTTCTGAAAATTGGCTCCCTGAAGATTGGCTTTCTGAAGATTGGCTCCCCGAAAATTGAATCCCTCAAGATCGGCTCCTTGAAGATTGGCTCCCTCAAGGTTGATTCTCTGAAGATTGGTTTTCTGAAGATTGGCTCCCCGAAGATCTGCCATCTGAAGATTGGCTTCGTAAAGATTGACTTTCTGAAGATTGGCTCCCTGAAGATTGGCTTTCTGAAGATTGGCTCCCCGAAAATTGAATCCC
>CAZHPS010000098.1:0-4767 GCA_964534335.1 uncultured Desulfobacterales bacterium | reverse complement strand
GATTGGCTCCCCGAAGATCTGCCATCTGAAGATTGGCTTCGTAAAGATTGACTTTATGAAGATTAGCTTTCTGAAGATTGGCTCCCCGAAAATTGAATCCCTGAAGATCGGCTCCCTGAAGATCGGCTCCCTGAAGATCGGCTCCCTGAAGATCGATTTTCTGAAGATTGAGTTCCTGAAGATTGAGTTCCTGAAGATTGGCTCCCTGAAGGTTGGTTCCCCGAAGGTTGGCTCCCTGAAGGTTGGTTCCCCGAAGGTTGGCTCCCTGAAGATTGGCGCACTGAAGATTGGTTCCCAGAAATTTGACGTACTGAAGATTGGCGTACTGAAGATTGACTTCCTGTAGATTGGCTTCCTGTAGATTGGCTTCTTGAAGATTGGCTCCCCGAAGATTTGCTCTCCAAAGATTTGCTCTCCAAAGATATGGTTTTACCTTCGGATTGTCCTCTCTCCACTTATTCCAAACCTCCACCCCCTGTTCCAATATTTCAAGATGTTTTGAATTCGCCATTTTCCATCACTCCATATATAACTGTTTTAACAATAATTTTTTGCTTTTATATCAGTCTGTGTACCGCCCATGCTTTTATAAATATGGCGTAAGATCCATACGATATAGACGCATTCCGTTCACAGTCAGTTTCTTGCTTTCACAGATTTCATCATCTCTTATTCCCAGTTTTTCACACAGCACAGATGCTTCATAACAGGGAATTCCGTCTTCATCATAAAACACTGCTTCCATTTGCAGGGTTTCTTCCATATCTTTAAAAAAATATCTCTTTACTTCCGGGCCGCTGTTGGCAATGCAGTACATAAAAGCATAATAAAATTCCTGCGAATCTCTGTCAGCAGTTCTGGCTATCTCAAAAGCCTCTTTCCGTGATTTGAAACGGGGTTTGTCCGACATGGGTTTCCTCCTTCTGAAAATCATCCGGCTTCTCCACTCGTTACGGGATCAGCCCCAATGCCATTAAGTTAAGCCTTTTTTCTCCCCTTTTTTAAAGGGGGGGCTGTTAAGTTCTCCGTTCCCCTCTTGAGAGGGGATAAAGGGGTGTGTCCGGAATTGCCCACACCCAAAACACACCCCTGCCCCTCTCAAGAGGGGATTTGCTCTGCTTTACAAAAGGGGGAGGCTGAAGTGTCCACCCCTTAACTTATCAGCATTTACCCGTTCTTCAATTCCCCCTGTCCCGTGGCTTCCAGAACACTCTGCCAGAGTCTTCCCTGGGGGCTTACCTGCTTGCGCTTGCCTGCGGATGCGGTCATTGGCACATGGACAAAATGATTGTTCCAGTGTCCCACCAGCACTTTTGTTTTTCCTGCCATAGCCGCATGAACAGCATTCCTGCCCAGAAAACTGCAGAACACATGGTCATTGGAATTTGCGGGCAGACTGCGGATATTGTAACTGGGGTCAATATATTTCAGGGAGATTTCAATCTGTCTTTCCTTGAAATGTTTTGAAATGGCATTTTTGAGAAATATACCGATGTCCTGCAGACGGATATTGCCGGACTCATCCCTTTTTCCGGTTTCCTCAAAAAATCTCTGCCCGGCTCCCTCAGCTACCACCATAACAGCATGTCCCCTGTCTGCCAGCCGTTTTTCCAAAGTTGCCAGCAATCCTCCGGGGCCGTCCATGTCAAAATCCACTTCCGGAATCAGCACAAAATTCACATCCTGCTGGGCCAGTGAGGCTGTGGCCGCAATGAATCCCGAATGCCGCCCCATGAGTTTGATCAGGCCAATGCCGTTGGGATAGCCCCGTGCTTCGTTGTGTGCAGCGCGGATGGACTGTGTTGCCACATCCACAGCCGTGTCAAATCCAAAGGAGCGGGACACCATGTAAATATCATTGTCAATGGTTTTGGGGATTCCGGCCACAGTGATTTTAAGATTTCTTTGCAGAATCGCATCCGCAATCTTGGTGGCAGCCATCAGGGTTCCGTCACCGCCAATCATTAACAGCATCCCGATATTCATGCGTTCCAGACTGTCCACAATTTCATTCACATCCTGGGGGCCGCGGGAGGAACCCAGAAAAGAGCCTCCCTTGCGGATAATATCTCCCACCACTTTGGGCGTGAGATCCACCACCTCATGCCTGTACGCGGGAATAAAACCCTGCAGTCCGTAACGGATGCCGTAAACATTGCGAACACCGTAACCGTAATACAGTTCCAGTACAGCCGAGCGGATGATGCCGTTGAGTCCGGGACACAGCCCTCCGCATGTCACCATTGCACAGCGAAGTTTGCTGGGATCAAAATAGATCAGCTCCCTGGGCCCGGCCATTTCAAACGCGGACGGTTCTTTTCCTGCGCGGATGAGTTCAGTGATTCTGTCTCTGTCCACATCAATGAGCACTTTTTTTTCATCAGAAACAAAAAAGCGTTCGCCTTCCTTTTTTCCCTTCCCCAGAGGACTGGGGATTCTGGCCTCGCCCAGCGCGGGGATTGCGGTATCAATATTTTCAAATTCTGATGTCATTTTCACACACCCCTTTATCCCCTCTCAAGATGGGATTTTGTATGAATATCTTCAAATCTGCTGCTGTTGATTCACACCATCTGCAGATGTTTTGCCTGTTCATAAAGCTGCCGCGCGAGCCGCACTGTGGCCTGATCCACCATGCGTCCTTCCACAGCAACTGCGCCGCGTCCTTCAGACTGTGCGGTTTCAATTGCATTCAGGACTTTCACTGCCCGTTCAATATCCTCCCGTGAGGGAGAGAAAACCTGATTGATGGTTTCAATCTGAGACGGATGAATGGCCCATTTGCCGTCACATCCCAGCGCGCAGGACATAACCGCAGAACGTCGAAGCCCTTCAGGATCTTTGAAATTTCCATAAGGCGCATCAATGGCACTCAGCCCATTGGCCTTGGCTGCCATAATCATGCGGCTTAACGCGAAATGCCAGCGGTGTCCGGGATAGAGTTCCTCCTCTTTTTCCCCGTGACCGGAAATGGAAACCAGTCTTGCACCCACCGAAGCGGAATAATCCGCTATGCCGAACACCAGAGTGACAAGCCGCGAAGAGGAACGGGCAATTTCCGATACATTGTCAAGCCCCACCGCTGTTTCAATGGATGCCTCAATGCCAATCCGTCTGCCGATTTTTCTGTTCATCTCTATGCCATCGAGCATCCGGTCAATAAAATGAATATCTCCGGCATGGTTTACTTTGGGAACCACAACCGAATCCAGCATATCGCCAGCTGCTTCTGCCACTTCCAGCAGATCCCGGTAGGCATAAGGCGTATCCGTGCTGTTGATGCGCACAGTCACGGTTTTTTCTCCCCAGTCAATGGAACGGAGCGAGCGGATAATCTGCTCACGAGCGACTTGTTTGGCATCTGCGGGAACGCTGTCTTCCATATCCAGCATAATCACATCCACCGGGCTTTGCGCTGCCTTTGGGTGCATTTTTTCCACATGACCGGGAACCGACAAAACAGAACGTCTGGGTTTCATAGATGATTTCTCCGAATTTCAGTAAGGTTGGCATTATTCCGAAAAGACATAAACTGATTCTAACGGATTCTTATGAAAAAGCAAGAAGGAAAAAAGCACTGCCTGTCTGTATGGCAGACTTTGTCAAGTTCAGGTTTACAAGTATTCAGGATAATGATATACAAAGAATATGGGTATCAGATCGGAAAAAAAGAAATTCCCTTTTTGAAAGAGGCTGTGCAGGATTTGATTTCAGGTGATTGATCCGACACAGAGGATTTAGCTCTGCTGACAGTGTTTTGGATTCGGATATCGGAGTCATTATGAAGAATATACATAAAAAAATAGGCATTGTGCTGTGTTTTTTCCTGGGAATGTGTATGGTCTGCAGGGCCGAGGTGATCAGCGCGGGGGAAGAAAAACATCCGGATACACCCGACAATATTGTAACTGTGGATATTCCCTACAGTCTGTTTGTTTCCCTTGTCGCATATCAGGAACTGACAGAAATGGAAAACACAGGAAAAAACATCAGCAGCGAAATGATACCGGTGCTGGAAAACATTGTGGAATACCTGCGCACAGAACGCAGAAAATATGAAAACCTGAACCCTTCAGGCAGTATCAGGCTCAGGTATGGGCAGTTTATGATACGGCTTGACAGGCATATTGACAGTTTTCAAAAAGAACTGCTGTACAGGCGCAGTGCTGCCGAGTATGAATCCCTGATGGAAAAACAGAAAACAATGATCGAAAATAATAGATGATTTCAGGATATAAGGTGATTTCTGAAAATAAATATCCCGGTTCAGTTCAGACACAGGCTGGAAGCTTATGCTGCTTTTTTGGGATATTCTTTTATAGAAATCACCTGACTCCCCGCTCCCTCATGGAATTTCCGCTCTGTCCGCGCTGCTTTGTCAGGGGATAATCCTGCGAAGTATTTCCCCAACACCGTTTAAGATGAATATCTGAAAACCGCCTGCTTTTGCCTGCATTTTCAGATCATTGATGTGCATGGCCTGAATTTCGTATTTCATTCCCTCAGCAAGGGACATTTTTCCCTGGCATCTTCTGGCATATTCCTTTTCCGCAAACGCGGGAATAAAGGAAATGTCATCGTCTTTGAAATACTGTCCCACAATCTGCTCACTGCCTTCGCTGTCCTGGATCAGTACCCACAGCCACCCGGTTTCACTGACCGGCTCTTCCTTTTGTTCATTCATAATATATTCCTGTTTTTCCTCTCTGTTTTACTGATGTTACGCCTTCAATTCCTGTAATTTTTGAAAACTGGCTTTCAGCGCAT
>CAZHPS010000097.1:0-16974 GCA_964534335.1 uncultured Desulfobacterales bacterium | reverse complement strand
TTCAGCCCGTCAGGCAAAAATCATGCCGGATAAAACCAAAATTGGATCAGTATATTACAGAAAAAATCTGAAAAAAACAAATCAAAATCCCGGAAAGGATGACATTGGCAACCGGTTTGACCCTCTATCAGTTATTTTACCAGCCCCCGTTCCCCCAAATTACCATATCGGTGATAACTGTCAGACACAGTCTGCTCCCGGAAATAGTGAAGCATTTCAATCCTTCCTTCCATCAGCACAGGACTGCGGGAAATGTAAAAACCGCTTTTGGCAGCGGCTTTGAAAACCTCTGCCGGAACCCGATCCGGAGCCGCGTAGCGGATGCGGGCAATATGGGGCAGGCTGTCAATCATTTCCTGATCTGTGTGATGCGTCAAAGAAATGCTTCCCAATATGCGTTTTCCCTCTCTGCCGGAAAGAAATTCCGTAACTGCATTGCTCAAATCTTTGGGAATGCCGACAATCAGTCTGCATTTGGCAATCTGCACTGCTGCAATCCGCGCGAGTACCTCAAACAGACTGTCATTTGTATGCACCCGGACAAGCACAGTCCCGACCGGCAGATAACGCATGTGATTGTCCTCTCCTCTGATACGGAACCAGTCTTTTGCCTGAAAAAATTCCTGTTCCGCATTCCACAGATAACTTTTCACAGCCTGCACAGTTTTCTTCAAATCATCCGCATATTCACCCAACTGCCCCCATTTGAGTTTCTGTTCCCATTCCTGCGCGACCCGGAGAATGCGGTAATCTTTCTGAATCGGGCCTGCTGAGGCAAATCCGCTGTCTGCAAAATCCATGAACTGACTGACATAATTGATACTTCCTGCCTTAATCCCCGCTCCCAAAGCAGATTTTTTCATGCCTCCGAAAGGCTGGCGCAGCACAATCGCGCCGGTTGTCACGCGGTTGATATACAGATTTCCTGCTTCCATTTTCTCTTTCCACACTGCCTGCTCGCGTTCATCCAGACTTTCCAACCCGGATGTGAGTCCGTAACCTGTCTGATTCACCAGTTTTATGGCATGTTCCAGATCATTTGCTTTCATCACGGCAATGACCGGCCCGAAAAACTCAGTCATATGCGTGTAAGAACCGGGCTGCACATTCCATTTGATACCCGGTGTCCACAGATGGGGATTGCCGTCAATATTAATGGGTTCCAATGCCCATTCCTCGCCCGGTTCCAATGTTGTCAGTGCTTTTTGCAGATCGCCTTTGGGCGGTGCAATGAGCGGCCCCATGCGGTTGCGGAATTTCCATGCTGAACCTGTGGCATAACTTCTGGCAGCATCCACCAACTGCTTTCGGAATTTTTCATCTGCAAACACTTCTTTTTCCAGAATTACCAGAGAAGTGGCCGAGCATTTCTGTCCGCTGTTGCTGAACGCGGAATGGAGAATATGTTTGATGGCCTGATCCCGATCCGACATGGCTGTTACAATGGTCGCATTTTTGCCTCCGGTTTCTGCCGCGAGCAGAATGTCCGGACGGTCTTTGAGAATCTGCAGACCCGTATCGGTTCCGCCTGTGAGAATAATGAAATCCACATCCGGATGTCCGGTCAGTTTCGGCCCGACTGAGGAACCGGAACAGGGAACAAACTGCAATGTATTTTTGGAAATTCCTGCTTTCCAGAAGCACTGACAGAGATGAAAACCGGTCATGACAGCAGCAGAAGCAGGTTTGAAAATTACGGTATTTCCGGCAGAGAGAGCGGCGGCAATGCCTCCGCAGGGAATGGCAATGGGAAAATTCCAGGGACTGATGACCAGTCCCGCGCCTTTGCCTTTGCAGGATACAGTGCCGAGATTTTCAAACAGTTTGGCAGACCAGGGATAAAATTCCGCAAAATCAACAGCCTCGGAAACTTCAGGATCAGCCTCGGTAAAGATTTTTCCTGTATTCGCGGCCGCACATCCAATTAAATCGCCTCTGGACTTGCGAATTTCCAATGCAACTTTGGACAGAATTTCATGCCGCTGTGCCAGTGTTTTGCTCCGCCATCCGTCCGGATCAGATTTGGCAATGGATACAGCTTTTTCTGCATCTGCTGCTGTGGCAAACGCGTAAACTGCGGTTGGAATTTTCTCCGGAAAACGGTTGGGATCAAAGCATTCCACAGTATCGCGATCAGCAAAAATTTCTTCTCCTGCAATTACCAATGGAATCTGTTCCGCACTTCTGTTCATCCAGTGATCCCGAACAGTTTCAGCCCAAATTCGATTGACAGGAAGCGACCAGTCTGTATCAGGTTCATTGCAGAACTGCTTTTCATGAAAAGTTCCGGCAGGTTCAGACCATGTTTCAGTATTCCGGTTCTGTATGCGGTTGGGAGTTTTTTTCACGCTTTCCTTACGCTCACAGGAATCCGCAAAGGTTTTTTTCAGGAATTTCCATTCATCTGAACCGGTTTTCAGGTTAAAGGAATAGCGCAGAAAATTCTCTTCCGCTGTGTTTTCATCCAGACGCCGGATCAGATACGCGATGGCATTGATGAATTCCTCTTTTGTGGCAACAGGAGCATAGAGCAGCGCAGATTGATCAGACACTTTCTGAATGGCACGCCACACATGGTTTGCCATGCCTTCAAGCATTTCAATGGAACTGTATTTTTCCACTCCGTTTTTTTGGGCTGTCAAGTACGCATATGCCTGTTCAAACAGATTGTGGGATGCAATGCCCATATGCACGGCCTTTATATTTTCCGGCTGCATTCCATAATCCACCATGCACTTGAAGTTTGCATCAGTGTCAAGTTTTGCATCATAAGGAGCGAGGGGCCAGTTGTGAATGGCAGCATCCACCTGTTCCATTTCCATATTCGCGCCTTTGACAATGCGGATTTTTATTGGCGCGCCTCTCTCAGCCACGCGTTTTTTTGCCCATTCTGTCAGTTCTTTCTGTTTTGCAAAGGAATCCGGCAGATAGGATTGCAGTACAATTCCTGCGGAATGATTTCTGAATTCTTCCTGATCCAGTGTCTGCGTAAACGCGGCAATGGTGATTTCCAAATCCCGGTATTCTTCCATGTCCAGATTCACAAATTTGGGAACAGCAGTACCGTCTTTGCGCACAAAGCGGTTTTTCTGTGCAGACCGGTACAGTTGGGACAGGCGGTCTTTGAGAACAGCCACAGTATTGTCAAAGGCCAGGGAACTGATTTGAGAAAAAATGGTTGAAATTTTTACAGAAATATATTCAATCTCCGGATCTTCCATATCTTTGATATAAGTGGCAAGCCGTGAAGCAGCTTCGCTTTCCCCCAGCACAGCCTCTCCCAGATGATTGAGATTCATGCGCACGCCCTGATCCCTGCGTTTTTGCAGATGGGTATACATGATTTCTTTTTCACCGGGAATCACGGAACGCGCACTGTCGGCACGGATTCTTTCCACCATTTTGGGTATGGAAATATCCGGCAGATGGCGGCCTGCGGTGAGAAAAACGCGCATAAGTGCCTGTTCCGTAAGGGAGAAAAAAACCGGAACCCCGTATTTCCGCAGCACAAAATTCACCTGATCCGCGATTCTGCGGTTGTTCCGGGAACGGAAGCTCTGGTCAATCATTTTGGTGAGAATCACCTTGTCCTGCGGATTCCGGATCAGGCGCATCATCTGCTTCTGCACGGATTTTTCCTTTGCTGTCAGAATCTTTTCAGCCTGATTCTGCCATTTTTCCGCCAGTGCTACGGCCTCTTCAGCAATATTTGCATGTGCTGTCATGGGAACCTCCTTTGTGAGAATACGGAACCTGGGTAGATGGTCAAACCTGCTGATCAGCATTTTTTAACCGCAAAGGACTCCGGGATTCCGCAAAATATGCAGAAAAAACAGCCATACACATTCCTTTGCGTTCCTCTGTGGGAACATTGCACTATTTGCGGTTACATGCCTGTCAGCGGATTTGACCCATGACCTGAAACTGATAAGCGGGACCAGTTCCAGTCCGGTATAAGCAATATTTCTGTTTTTATAATGGTTACAAGATTATAAAACTATTGCTTTTGTGTCAAGTCAAAAAAGCAGGGATTTATGGGAAAAACCGCATTTGATTCATGCAGTTGTTTTTTTAACTTGACTTGCATAATCTTTATTTATTATAAGGATATTTATTATTTTATACAGGGTATCGGAAATTTTTTTCGCTGTTCAAAATATCTGAATCCTGATTTTCAGACTGAACAGACGGACAGATCTGAAAAAGCATGAAAAGCCTTTCCGCCTGAAAATCTGTGGCGAATATTGTCATTCTCCGGTCATGCAGTTTTTACAGAGCATCATAAAAAAATGGATTATCTGAGGAATATATCTGTAAAAAACCATTCCGGATGAAAAAATTTCCGAAATTGGCATGAAAATTGATATATAGAGTATAATATACTGTTTCAACTTTGGTTTTTTATGGCACAAAAATTGCCTGCCGTCAGAAACATGTTTTTTCAGCCTGTCCGGAGGGTTTTTCAGATCAGAAAGGATGATTTTTTCCCGGTAGTGGGACTTCTCATACTGTTTTTTTTAATATATAAATCAATATATTATACTGATCCAATTTTGGTTTTATCCGGCATGATTTTTGCCTGACGGGCTGAAAGTGAAAAATCATCCGTTTTTGGCCTGAAAAACCCAGCAGACGGGCTGAAAAAAACTGTTTTGGTGCATACGCAATTTCCGTGCCAAAGAAAACCAAAATTGGATCAGTATATTTAGAATAAATATAAACAGTATCATGGATGTATGATTTAACATATTGTATTTATTATAGATAAAAATCAGTATATTTTTAAAAATATAATAATATTAGGCAGTTATTTTTTTGTCAGTATATGGAGACCACTACCTTTTTCCCGTCCTGACTGCACCGCAAAAATCATGCCAAAAAAAACCAAAGTTGAAACATTATAAGTACCGGTACAGTTTAAACAGCCGCGAATAACACGAATCTGCACGAATGCACAAACCATAATTCATGCAATTCGTGGCAAATCTTCTGAGTAAATGTTTTCGTTTTCCGAAAGTTTTGGCATAATCTCTTCAAAAACAGGTTTCAGATAAACAGCAAACTGATTTTACAAATTTATTCATACAATACAGGATAAGAACATGATAGATTCCCATTTGACACTGAAAAATCGGTATCTGTTTGAAAAAATGCTGGCTGCCTGTGAGGAATTTGAGGAATTTGAGGATATTCAGGCATATGATGAAGCAAAGAAACAGGTGGCATCTGAAATTGAGGCCGGGAATTTCTCAACTTTGAATGAATATCTGGCAGAAACAGGCAAATGAAGATGACTTATACCATTATCATCCCGAACTCTGTCAAAAAAGACCTGACCGTCTTCCGGATTCTGCATTCAAAAAAGTACTGACTGTACTGCATCAGCCTGAAATCAATCCCCGCCCTTCCGGGTGCAAAAAACTGAAAGGACAAAATGCCTGGAGCGTAAGTGCATGGATTATTTACCGAAGAATTTTTAATATTCTGGATAAATGCGGTCAAACGGGCCGGGTAAGTATTGACATTCTCAAATCATCTGTGTTATAGATTAAAATATTTTTGCGAAATATAAGATTTATAACCCAAATAATTGAATAAAAGAATCTGCCAATGACAGACGATTTCAACTGGGAAAAGTTGTGGGATACGATAGAATCTGTTGGAGAAAAGATTCCTTCAGCAAATCCAAACCCAAATGTCCGAATCAAAGAAGGTACAAAACTGTGGCTTCGTTTTTTTACAGGTCAGGAAAACGATAAGGAAGAACTTGCTCATATAGCTGATAAGCTATGGAAAAACAAAAAAATACAAAATTTTATAAGTAAAAGCAGGAATCCTGATACCAGTCCTGATCGTATGGATATTTCGATTCTTACATTCTCTATAGTAAGCCTTTATTTTTTTGGTAAAAGAAATAAAGGGGAAAAATTTTTTGAGAAAAATATTTCAAATTTATCTCTGCCAATATCTTCACCGCATCAGATTCAGCAAAGTCATGCCGGAAAGTACATTTTAACTTTTGTGATTTCTGAGTCCGAAACTGAACTTCTGGCGAAACTGAAAGAGGAAGGTCTCACAAATCAGAATGCGGAACAGCTTTTCAGAGCAAAGGAATGGATTCATTACTGTTCTGAAGACATATGGAATCATGACTGTCAAAATCTGTTTGAAACCAAACCTGATGATGAGGATGACAGCATCGGTGATGTTTTTTATGTCAAGATTCTGACAAATAAGGAAGAAGACAAACGATTTGGCAGAGAAAGCAATATGCTGAAAATGTATGATGCGTTCATGGAACTTTTGCAGGCCGATCCGAAAACGGAAATTTCGGTTTCTTTGCCCCGTTCCAGAAAAACTTATGAAAACAGAGGATTTTACAAAGTTTAGACATTTATCGGTTTATTATGTTCAACATTACCAAAGGAGAAATTTCATGACACCTGCACAGCAGATTGAAGCGGCAAAAAATGTTCTGGTTCAACTTCAACAATCGGTTTCCCGGATTATCAACTGTGATCCTTCATCTTTTTATGACGGAGAGATCGGAAACTGTGTGGAACGGCTGAAAAAAGCCTGCGACCAGTCTGTGCTGCATCTTGAAAAACCTTCGTTGCGGATTTCCACCATTGGAACAACCTCTTCGGGAAAATCCACGCTGGTCAATGCCATTATCGGCAGGCGGCTGGCACCGATGGAGGCGGATGAAATGAGTGCGGGCATTCTGACTTTTGTTCATGGGGAAAAATCCCGCATGATTGTTGAAAAGACAGAAAACGCTGTTTGGGAAACCGGGGAATGGGCAGGGCTGAATGATGATCAGTTGTATCTGAAACTCCGTGCAACAAAACAAGAGCATGGTTATGACGGGGTCATGGTTGCCTATCATAAGGAAAAAAAGAAAAGAAACAATCTTGATGCCCCGCGTGTCCGTATTGAAGCCCCTATTTTGCCAGTACTTTTTCGTGAACTTCTGAATCTGCCGGATGGTATTCAGTTTGAACTGTCAGACCTTCCGGGTTTAAAATGGGACAAGGATCGTCAGAATCTTAAAGTTATTCAGGAAAAAACAAAGAATACCTTCTCTCTGGTGGTGCTGGATTATCTTCAGACCGATGAAAACGGCAGAGCATCGCTTTTAAAGGAACTGAAGGAAGTTGTTGAGGCGATGTACGGAAGTACTGACGCGATGATATTTCTTTTGAACAAGATAAATGCCCGCAGTGAAGATGATCAGAAACTTGAATACCGCTATGCCAAACTCAGAGAAGAAATCGCTCAACAGTTAAAACTTAGTTCGGCTCCTGATTTATTGGGAATTGATGCCAGGCTGCTTTATTATGTCCAGTGCGCATGGGGTCCGGATAAAAAACCGTTGACACCGGGTCAGCGGAGAACTCAATTACTTGAAAATTGTATGGACGACTGTTCAAAAACATTCCGTCAGAAAAGAAAGGAAGATAAAGAAGTTAAAGAATGGCTTCATAAATACGAAGACACTTTGGATAATCTGTCAGATGAGGGATTCAAAAAACTGTTTCAGTGGGCGCATATATGGAGCGGAGGAAAAGAATTCTGGGATACGTTAAGGCAACGGATTGACGAACGGTTTCCGGAACTCGTCATCTCTCCGGCATTGCTTGAGACCTTAAATGCGTTTAAGGAATTTGCCGGGAAGACAGAGGAACTGATACGTATCCGCAAGATCGAAACCAAAGAACTTGTGGAACAGGAACGGAACCGTATCAATGAAGAAATGTCTGCCGTGCTGAATCAGGTTGAATTCCGGAAACAGATGTTTCATGCCCAAATCAGGAGCATTATAGGAGACCTTAAAAAAAACGACCCGGAAGCCACTAATCGGGCGATTGACAGCCTGACAAAAAATTTTCCCGGTCTGGGTGACTTGAAAAATGTTATTGAAGATGTCCGCAATGACCTGTTTTTTAATATTATTATTCCTGTAAGGGATGCTTTTAAACAGGGAAATTCTGTTTATGATTTGGAGTCTGTCCTGAATAACAGTCTTTCTGCAACCAATGCGCGTCATGTGGCACAAACCTATGATTATTATTCCAGAGAATTTTTAAGACCGGATTCAGCCAATAACGGATTGAAATTTGAGATCAAAAAAGATGATATAACTGGAATAGAACGATTGGAACACGCTGAGCAGCGATGTATAAATCTGTATCAGAGGATGAGGGAATCTTTATCTGCACGTGCTGAATTTGTACTTCAGAAAAAATCCCAAAAAATTGAAGAAATTATTGTCACTGTCCTGCTT
Source organism: uncultured Desulfobacterales bacterium (assembly GCA_964534335.1). Lineage (GTDB taxonomy): Bacteria > Desulfobacterota > Desulfobacteria > Desulfobacterales > Desulfococcaceae > JAABRU01. The sequence goes on along the minus strand of CAZHPS010000097.1, from coordinate 8,687 downwards.
GATGAATCCCGTCATATCACAGAGATTATCAAAAACAATCTCAGTAGTTACAAAGGTGCAAAAAACAGTCTGCCTGATTTTGCGCTTTTGATTCAGACAACAGCAATTCAGCTTCCGGATAATCTTTTTACTCTGCCGATACCTCAAAAGACAGCAGCAAGTAAGAGGGAAAAAATCGGGACAGAACAAAAATCTTCCACACATGAAACCGGTTCCTGTTTTAAAGATATACACACAGAATGGGAAACCATTGATAAATATGGAAATGTACCCTACCATGTTTTGGAACTGCCCGGTGCTGACGGTATGGCTGAGCAATGGGAAAATGGAATCAGCATTGCAAGAGACAGTCTGTGGGAAAAATTGGCGGAATGGATAAGCAATGCCTTTGAAGGTGCATTGGCGCAATATTCCCAGGCATTGATTCAATCTCAGATATTTTTCGAGGAAGAATGCAATAAGCAAATCCGTATATTGGAGGAGCAGGGAACTGCTGAAATGGAAAGATGGGATACTATTTCTGAATTGATGAAAAACACCAACTCTGTGCATGATGAATTAAAGTCTCTCACAATTACAACGAAAGGGCAGGGTGAATCTTATGCGTGAAAAAGCAATTCTTTTAACAGATATTTGGAGACAAATTCATGCCATTGCTGAAGACCTTTCCCATGAGCAGAAATCTGTCAAAAATGAACCGACAGAGGAAATGATTGACAAAGGTATTACAAAATGGCTTGAAAATTTGGAAACAGATCCTTTTTTCAAGAAAAATGTGAATTCAGTAAAAAATAAATCTGTTGAGATATTGGAAGCTATGAAAAAATATAAAATTGCAAGATCTCAATGGCATTTATGTCGGAATCTGACAGATTTTATTGAGGAACGGTTTAGCAAAAAAAACAAATTCATTGACAGCACCATTGTGTCATTGTTGTTTGTTCTGCTGTCATTCAGGTATCATGATGAAATTTTGAGAAAAGAGGAAGCCGGTTTAAAGGATTCTGTTTCTCAAAAAATTCATGATGAAAAATACACCCTGACATTTGCCATTCCAGCCAAAGAAGCTGAATTCAGGGAACGAATCGGAAAGGAGGGGTGTCTGACTTCTGACATGGCTGAAATACTTTTGAAAATAAGACAGTGGATACTTTACACATCTGAAAATGAATGGAAGAATAACTGTGAGGAATTGTTTGCAAGTTCTGCCAAAGAGCAGGATGACCACGATGTATATTACCTTATGATCAGGATGAATAAACCTGATGACCGGTTCGGAAAAAACAGCAGTATGATGAAAATGTATGACGCATTAAATGAACTTGCCAAAACAAAACCGGAAGTAAGAATTTCCGAGCGTCAGCCCAAAGAAAGCTATGAAAACAAGGGCTTTTACCGGGTTTGAAATTTATCTCACTCTGCGGAGAAAGATAAAAGTGGATACCCATGAAAACAGGATTTTTCAACAAGGCAAAAGCCAATCTGAAAGTGGCGCAGATATGCTTTGAAAACGGTTTTTATGATGCCTGTGCAAACAGGGCATATTATGCAGCCTTGCAGTCTGCCATTGCCGCACTTGCAGACAAAGGGGTGAAAAAACCCAAAGCTGACCATAAACAGATTCAGGCGGATTTCAGCGAAAAACTGGTTAAAAGACAGAAAATCTATCCTGCCAGACTCAAATCCTATCTTATGGATATGCAGGGGGTCAGAAATCAGGCTGACTATACAGATGAAGGAATAAGCAGAAATCTGGCATCTCAGCAAATCAGCAAAGCATCGGAAATGATTGCCTCAATTGAAAAGGAACTGGAAAAATGAGAATAAATTTCAAACAGGAAGAACTGATAAAAAATCTGATGAAGTCCGTGAAAAGAAAATTCCCGGAGGTGGAACTGATCAATGTCAGTGAAAGCCCGGAAGATTCGGAAAGTCTCTGGATTCAGGTAAGCGCACCGAAAGATGAAAACAAAGAATTTGAATTACGGGCCTTTGCCAGTGACAAAACAACGGACATTCTCATTGATTACGGGTATCACATGCTGGTCATGCCAACGCGCAGAAAAATCAAAACCGAAAATAAAACAAAAATCAGTTTACAGAAACAGGCAGTTAAACTTTTCAGCTAAAGGAGTGCAAAATGGATTGGAATCAGACCCGCTCGGTTTATTTGGAAAAGATGGAAAAGGCATCTGCCTTGCTGGACAGAACTTTGGCACTGTGCCTGAAAACACCAGCCGAAATTTCTTTGCAAACACAGAAGGAACTTGAAAAAATACGGGGACTGGTGAATCGTCAGGAAGAAAAACTCAAGGAAAACCGTTTTGAAGTTGCTGTGCTGGGGCTTGAAAAAGCGGGGAAAAGCACGCTGCTGAACGCATGGCTCGGCATTGAGATTCTTCCGGCAATGGATGAACGCTGTACCTACACGTCCTGCGAACTCTGGTCAGCCCCTTCGGAAAAAGAACAGGAATATATTATTGAATATTATCCCCCTGAAGAATTTCAAAAACAGCTTGAGGAAAAACAAAGGTTAATCAAAGAATTACCGAAAGGATTTTCAGAACGGGGGGATCTGGAAAAAGATGTTCAGGAAATTGAATCCTGTATGGACAGGATACAGGCATTTCTCAAACAGGGCAGAAATCAAAGGCGATTTGATGATGTCAGTGAAGTGCGGGAAGATTTGAAACAGGCGATTGCCACTGACAAGGCACAGGCCCGTGCCATAAAAAGAATAGTCCTGAAAACTGTCAAACTGCGGGCAGACCGTGACATTGTGTTTCATGATGTTCCGGGTTTCAATTCTCCCTTAAAACTTCATAAGACTTTGGCAGAAGAAAAACTCAGACGTTGCGATGCCATTTTGTATGCCAAAGAACATGACAAACCGGATTTGGTGGACAGCGAAGTCAATATGCTGCAAATTGCGGATGCAGAAGACCCGCATGTCCGGGTTGCGGGAAAAATTTTTATTGCCCTTACCCGTGCGGACAAAGCTGAATCATGGGAAAGACTGAATGAACGGATTCAGAAAGCCCGAAGCAAGTGGGCAGATGTTCCGGAAGATCGGATTATTCCGGTTTGTCCCCCGGCGCATCTGTTCAAACTGGGAACCGGCTGTGCAGATATTAAGCGGTACGGACAGAAAATTGTCAGTGATTTGGAGTCCATTGGCATCAGTGACGGCATTGAGGAACTGAAAAATATTGTCAATCACTATATTGACACAGACAGGGCGCAGGTACTGGAACGCCGCTGCAAAGGGCTTCTGATCGATACGGAAAAACAGGTGGCAAAAATAACAGAAATCCTTTTGAAACACTATCCTGACAATCCTGAAGAACTGGGACTGACACAGGAAGATGAGGCATTCAATACCTTTATCTCATGGTGGAAAGACAAATGGAAAATCATTCAGGAGGATTTTACTGATTATTATCTGACGAAAATTATGCCCAAAGAGAATGTGGACGCGCCTGCCCAGGAGCATGAAAAACTTCGGGAGTTTCAGGCAGCTTTCAATGCTTTTGCGGATCAGTTTGCAAAGGAACTGAATTATTCTGATGAAGAATTTGCAAAGCGGTACAGAGTATTGGGAAGTTCTCAGGAAGGTATTGTGCATACTCCCACTGCTCACGCCAAATTACGGGAGGAACTTCACAGCGCAGCATTGAATGATTTGAACAATCTTTCCTCAAAACTTGCTGAAACCCTTGAAAAAATCATTGGTGAAATCGGGGACTGGGTTTATACCCATTTATGGGAGATTGATAAAATACGGGAGGAACTGCTTCAGTCTTCAACCGGACTGCACGAACGGCTGGAGCATGGAATGGCAACCCTGTTTTTGCGATTTGCCCGTCCAGCAGTCAACCTGTTTCTCAACCATCCGAGAGGCTCCCGTGACAAATATCTCAAGGCATATCATTCTGAAATGCTTACACTGAAAGAATTTTACAGAGGGGATGACAAAGAAATCAAACAGAATCTTGAAATATTTCTGAAAGACGGAAAACCAAAAGCAAAAAATTCCGAATCTGCTGCGGTACATCCTCTGGCAAAAAACACATCAGATTATCTTGAAGTGATCAAAAATGAAACTGTCAGCCGGAAAGAACCGGCAACGCTTGAAGAAGTAAAAACAGAAATTCGTGAAGATTTGGCTGCATTGAATGATTATCTCAAAAACAGCATATTTTACGCAGCAGGATTCATTTCCTACTGCCGTCAGGAACTGGATCGCATCAAAGGACGTTTTTTAAACAATGAAACAACATGGATGAAGAGAGTGAGATCCTCGTGCCGCCGGAAACATCCGCCTCTGATGACCGAAAAAGCCCTTGATATTAAGGATTATGAATTCCGGCGCGGCATTATCACGGATTTGGCAGAGGTTCGGAAAATGCAGGGTGAGCTTCGGAACAGCCCATAAAAATGCAACCGAATATCGGACAAAACAGATCTGCAATCTGTTAATGCCGATAATTTATTGATTTTGTTGCATATAATAAATAAAAAGCCCGTTTCCTTTTGGAGAGCGGGCTTTTTTTTGTTTGACTTTTGCCGGGAATAATTTATGATTTGGATACAGAAATTCATCTGCGCCGCATTCATATCGTATCTCAATCTCCTGCTTGGAACATAATCTCCGGAGAATCTGAAATTTCCTTACATTCAGCATTATGAAGCGGTAAATTTACAACAAGAAAATTTTCCGGAACCCATTGAAGAAAGTTCAGAAGGCACAAGCTGGAAGCATATGCTACTTTTATACCAAATCACCGTTGAAAATGTGCTTTTGAAAAAAATAATACATTGTAATCAGACAGAAAAATATGATTCTATTGTATAGAATCAATGGCGAATTGGTATTATACCTGAAAATTTATGCTTGCCTGCTTAACCTGCGGACTGATCCACAGTCTGCAGCATAAAAGATTGGTATTATCCAAATGATTAACAGACAAAAAATACAACTGCTGACACCCGATGAAATCCGGAGTGCGGAAGAACTGATCTCCGGCCTGCTTGCACAGCTTGATCGGATGATTCTGGGCAGTGAGCATATCCACAGGATGCTTCTCATTGCGCTGCTCAGCCGGGGACATGTGCTGCTGGAAGGGGTTCCGGGCGTGGGAAAAACCCTTACAGTCAGGACGCTTTCCCGGCTGCTGGGACTGGATTTCAAACGGGTTCAGTTTACCCCGGATCTGATGCCGGGTGATATTGTGGGAAACCATATTCTCCAGACTTTGGAAAGCGGAGAGCGGAAACTGGTGTTTCAGAAAGGGCCGGTATTTACCCATATTCTTCTGGCTGATGAAATCAACCGTGCCTCTCCCAAAACCCAGTCTGCCCTGCTGGAAGCCATGCAGGAACAGGCTGTAACTTTGCTGGGTACTACACGGGAACTGCCAAATCCCTTTTTTGTTCTGGCTACCCAGAATCCCATTGAAATGGAAGGAACCTATCCCCTGCCTGAAGCCCAGGTGGATCGTTTTCTGTTCAAGCTGAATATGGATATGGTCAGTCCGGAAATTCTGGAGAAAATTATCACCACCCGGAGAAGGGGAACTCCGCCTGAACCTGGGCAAATTATGAAACCCGGAGATTTGGACAGAATTTTCACCCTGATGGAGCGCATGGCACTGCCTGTGCCTGTGGCCCGTTATATTTCCCGGCTGGTGGGCGCAACACATCCTGAATCTGCGGAAGCCACGGAAATGGTAAAAAATTATGTTTCATTCGGCGCATCTCCCAGAGCAGCCATTGGCATTGCGGAAGCTGCGCGCGGGCATGCCCTGATTTCCGGCAGGCCTGCTGCGGGTTTTGGGGATGTGAAAGCAGTTGCTCCCCATGTGCTGAATCACCGTCTCATTCTCAGTTACAAAGCCCGTATTGACCGGATTCATTCCTGTTCCATTCTGGATAACCTGCTTGCCACTGTGGATGAAACCGGAATGAATCTGCCGGATAATGTCGGAGTGAAATGAACGCGTCTTTTTTCCTTAAAATTCTACTGTGTACAAGCCTGCTGATTCCTGCCATTGATGCAGAATGCCTGTGCGGGGAACATTTCGGAGATATCCGTGCCGAGATAACTGCCCAGACCGAAGGAGAAAGTCAGCACGGCTATCTTGAATACCGCATTCAGTTGAAAAATAATTCCCCTGCAAATCCGCATCAGGTGGAAATTGTGTTTGGAAATCCCGGAAGTTCCTCCATGAGAAGCAATATTATTCGGGAAATGAGAAAGACAGTCGTGATTGCTCCGGGATCAGGCATGACGGTTTCCATGATGCAGCCGGCTCTGACAATGCCTGTATCTTCCGCAGCAGTTTTCATTGACGGTGTGGGGCAGTTGTCCCGACTGCCGGTTCCCTATTGCGAACATGCCCGTGATTATTACGCAAAAAACAAACTCTGTGTCATGGTAAGCCCTTCTGTGAACAGGGATGATCTTCTCAGACGGCTGGAACAGACAGCAGGTCTTACGGAAAAAAATTTCTCCCTCATCCGTTCTGTTTTTCCGCTATCTTCCTGGAGTGACAACTGGCTGGCATACTCCCGCTATGACGGCATCATTGTTACGGACAACGATATGAAAATCATGCCTGTTCCTGTAAAATGGGCTTTGCTGGCCTATGTGAAATGCGGGGGCACACTGACTGTTTTCGGAGATGATTTTCAGATAGCGGAAGCACCTGCGGAATCTGATGCGGAAAAAACCGTATATCATGCAGGTTTTGGTCAGTGCATTGTTTTTCCTGTCGCATCAGCCTCTCAACTCTCTGATATGCAGGTGAATTATATCCACAGTATATGGCGGCAGACCCTTTTGCCCTGGCATAAATTTGACAGCCCTGCCTCTGCCAACGCTGAATTTCCCGTGGTTGAAGACCTGGAAATAAATGTAAGGGGATTTTTTCTGGGAATGCTGATTTTTGTTATTGCTGTGGGGCCGGTCAATTTTTTTGTTCTTTCCCGGAAAAAGAAAAAAATCTGGCTACTGTGGACGGTTCCGGTCATTTCCCTGTTCACCTGCGCAGCCGTGTTTCTCTATGCAGTCTTTTCCGAAGGAATGGATTCGGATGCCCGGCTCAGTGCCTTCACCATTCTGGATGAAAACAGACATGAGGCTGCCACACTGGGCATGGCCGCGTATTACTGCCGTCTGACACCCGGAAAAGGACTCCGTTTCTCCGAAGATACAGAAATTCAGGCAATTGTTTCCCAAAATTACAGAGACGGAACCCCGCGCACCATAAACTGGACAAACGGTCAGTATCTGGAAAGCGGATGGATTACAGCACGGGTTCCCGCGCATTTTCAGATCAGAAAATATGAAACCAGACGGGAACGTCTGCAGATCAGTACCGGCTCAGAACCCTATGTTGTCAACGGGCTGGGCTCTGATATTCGGGAACTGTGGATCTGTGATGCAGATGGCAGATTTTTTCATGAAAAAAATATTCCCGCAGGCAAACGGAAATTCCTGAAAAGACAACCGGGGAAAAAGAACACAGGACAGTATCATGGAAAACTGAAGAATATATATAAGGAATTCAAATGGAAAAATCCGGAGCTGTGGGCAGCCGCAATGTCTGCGCCCGGAACCTATACAGCGATTCTGGACGGCTGCCCCTTTCTGGAAAAAGGTCTGGAAAATGCGGACAGACTGACAGCCGATGCCATTGTGTTCGGGATTATGGCTGCGCCGGAAAAATAAATAAGTAAGGTTCCATAAATTTTCGGGCATAAACTTTTAAGGACTGTGTTTATGCTGCAGGCACAGGCTGGAAGCTTATTCTGCTTTTCCGGGATATTCTTTTCTGGAAATCACCTTACAGTCAGTTTTTGAAATTTAACAAGGCTGCCTGATTTTTAAAACACTGTATAACATTTTTGAATAATAAAGAATTTGGGGAGATTTGATATATGGAAGATTCCAAACTGGTTCCTCCGGTAATTTTTATTCTGATCATTTTCACCTTTTTTATGATTCCGATAAATGTGCTGAGCAAAGGTTTTCTTCCCGAAGATGATGCGTTAAGACATGCCGCAAAAGTTATTTCGGAAAAAGAATGGACGGAAATTCTTGTTTTAAGACCGGAAATTCAGGCGGATTCTCACACCGGCTGGCATAAAATTCTTGAAATAACTTAAAGGCTTACCAGAGTCAATGCACGGGGACTGGTAATGTTGTCGGTTGTAATGCTGTTTGTCTGGTTTTCGGTTATTCCCGCTTTTTTTTCAGGCGTCCGGAGGCATGGCTTATCTCTCTTCTCATTGTTTCCATGTCAGACTTTCCCACATTTTATCGTCTGCTTTTAGGCAGACCCTATATTTTTACCATGTCATGGGTTATATTTCTTTCTTTTTCATGGAAGGAACTCAGGAATAAAACTGTCAGCATGAAAATATGGATATGTTTATTCCTGTATTCAGTGGGAGCCACATACATTCACTGCAACTGGCCGGTATTTGCCCTGCCTCTGTTCTGTTTTTTACTGGCCAGGGAATTTCGTGCTGCAATAAATTTATTTATTATAATCGTCAATGCAATTCTGGCGGGGGCCTGTCTCACGGGCCATCCTCTTATATTTCTGAAACAGACAGCACTTCATGGTTAAGTAAGGTTCCATATATTTTGTGGTATAAAGTTCTCATGAAAACAGGATAAC
>CAZHPS010000096.1:0-17095 GCA_964534335.1 uncultured Desulfobacterales bacterium | reverse complement strand
CTGTTTATAACATACAATACAACTTTGTTCAGGTTATTTTGTTACAAGCCCTAACGTAATGGCATTGCCGGTCAGTCTGGTTGCCGATTTTTTGAAAGACATCGAAGAGGCAAGGGGGAAATGATATGAAAACGCAGATCAAAATTGGGATCGGCAGTCCCGAATACACAGCCGGAGAATTCATTGATATGTGGAAACGGGCGGAAAGCGGGAGAAAAATGGAAACCGAATACCGCCTTTATTTTGAAAATCTTGAAACCCTGCTGAAAACGCTCACGCCTTCACGATGGCAACTGTTAAAAATGCTGCGGATAAACGGCCCTATGACAGAGGATTCCATGGCAGGCAGACTCGGTATGAACTGCACCAGCATTCACAGAGAGACCAAAGAACTGGAAACAGCCGGGCTTATCTTTCGCAGAGCCGAGGATTTGCTGGAAGTTTCCTGGGATACAATAGAAGCACATCTCCGGCTGGCTGCATGAGGAACAAGTAGTACACGACCAAGTTGAATTTTATATATTCCCCTCTTGAGAGGGGCAGGGGTGTGTCCGGAATTGCACAGTCCAATAATACCAAATCGCTGTTGAAAACATGCTTCTGAAAAAATAAAATTCTGGAATTAAAATCAAAAGAATGATTATATTGTATAAAATCAATGGCGAATTGTTATAACACACCCCCTGCCCCCTCTCAAGAGGGGATTTTTAAAGAACTTAACAGCCCTGCCTCTCAAGAGGGGAGTTCTCCGTGATTCTCTAAAATTTAAATTGGTCATTAGTAGACTGGAGGCATAATGCACAAACCCCATCTCAATTCTGCACTGATACGCGTTCTGACGGACAACCAATCGCCCCGCAATCCTGTGGGCGCAGGATTTCTGGTTTCAGATCGCCATATCCTGACCTGCGCGCATGTGGTCTGCGAAGCCCTTCATATGGATACAGACGAAATTCCGGATGCTCCCCTTTTTCTGGATTTTCCTCTGATTGAAAAGCAGCCATTGGTTCAGGCCAAAGTAAACCAATGGCATCCGGTGCGCAAATCCGCTGTAATCGGAGAACCGGAGGATATGGCTCTGCTGGAGACTGCCCCTGATTCACTGCCCCGCGCCGCTCAGCCTGTGCATATGCTTATGACGGAACCCGGTGCCCTTTTTGACCGGGAGGTTCGCATGTGCGGTTTTCCCCAGGGTATGGATGCCGGTGACTGGGTTGCAGGCAGATTGCAGGGCATGACTGCGAACGGATGGGTGCAGATTGATTCCGAACTGAATCAGCGGAGTGTGGCTCCGGGTTTTTCCGGCACGGCTGTATGGGACAAACGGGAAAATGCGGTCTGCGGCATGGTGGTCAGCATTATCTCCCGTGAGGGAAAAACTTCGGCTTACATGATTCCTGCCGCGACCCTGCTCCGGGCCTTTCCCGATTTGGACAGCATCAGCCGTGCGCCCAATCCGTATAAAGGTTTGGAAGCCTTTCAGGAAAAAGACGCTCCCCTGTTTTTCGGACGGGAAAGGGTTATCCAAGAGTTGGCCGAAACCGTTGAAACACAGCCTTTTGTGGCCGTGATCGGCGCAAGCGGTTCCGGCAAATCCTCTGTTGTGCTGGCCGGGCTGATTCCGCATCTCAAGGCATCCGGCAGATGGCTGATCCGGGATTTCCGTCCCAAAGACGATCCCTTTTACAACCTCTCTTTATCGCTCATTCCCCTGCTGTACAAAGACAGGCTGGAACAACTGGAAAAAATCAGAGAACTTCCGGGAAAATTGCAGCAGGCAAAAATCGGGCTGACCGACATTATCCGACTGATTGCCCAAGAACATCCTCAGCAGAAACTTCTCCTGTTTGCCGACCAGTTTGAGGAACTGTTCACGGCAAATCCGGACAAAGCCCTTCAGCACCGCTTTATGGACATGCTGATGGAACCGCTTTCCCATTCTTCCCTGCCCTTTGCCTTTCTCTTTACCATGCGTGCGGATTTCATGAGTCAGGCTGTGGGTTACAGCCCCTTTGCCCATGCGCTGGATACTTACAAACCCAAGATTCTTTCATCCATGAATGCGGATGAATTGACAGCCGCAATGGAAAAACCTGCGGAAAAACTGGGCGTGAATCTGCAATCCGGCCTGACCGGCCGCATTTTGCAGGATTTGGTAAATGAACCCGGCAACCTGCCTTTGCTGGAATTTGCCTTAACCCAATTATGGGAAAAGCAGGATTTCAGAATTTTGACGCATGAATCCTATGATGAAATCGGCGGAGTGAAACAGGCATTGGCACAACATGCGGATGCGGTTTTTCAGGGCTTCAATTCCGAAGAACAGCAGATGCTCCGCCATATTTTCATTCAACTCGTGCGTCCCGGTGAAGGAACCCAGGACACCCGGCAGGTCGCGTTTCGCCATCAGTTCAGTGAGGAAAAATGGAAATTTGTCAAACGGCTGGCCGATGAACGGCTGGTTGTCACAGGGCGAAATGAGGAAAACGGACAGGAAAGCCTTGAGGTGGTGCATGAGGCATTGATCCAAAACTGGAAACCCTTACAGGAATGGATGAATCAGGACAGGGCCTTCCGGGTGTGGCAGGAACGGTTGAGAACGGCAATCAAACAGTGGAATGAAAAAAAACAGGATGAAGGAGCATTGCTGCGTGGTGCGCCATTGGCAGAAGCAGAGAAAAATATGAAGCAATACAAAGAAAATCTGAGTCAGGCAGAAAATATTTATATTGAGACAAGCATTGCATTGCGCGAAAAAGAAAAAGCAGAAAAAGAGAGAACAAGACTTGAGAGAGAAAAACTGCGTAAGCGTATTAACTGGATTTTCGGGATTTCTTTTGTTGTGGCGTTGATACTCAGCGGAGAAATCGCTTTAAAATATTGGGAGTCAAACAGAAATTTAAAACAGGCGCAAATAAATGAAATAAAAGCATTGACACAGTCATCCCATACTCTTTTCCTTGCAAATGATCAACTGAACGGGTTGGTTACAGGCATAAAGGCAGGCAAATTGTCAAAACAGGCAGATATATCAAAAAACTTGAGATATAATGTTATAAACAACTTGCAAAAAATTGTTTATAATATTCGTGAAAAAAACAGATTGGAAGGACAGTCAGGAGTTATTCACAGTCTTGATTTCAGTTCTGATGGGAAAATGATAGCTTCAGGAAGTGAATATAATACCATTAAATTGTGGAATGTTGAAAATGGAATTGAAATTAAAAAATTTTCCGGTGATGATTCTACATATATCAAAAATGAAAATATGAAGGAAAGTATTGCTCTGCCAAATAATACAATGATAGAAAAATATGACAGACATGCACAGCCTAATCTTATTGTCGATAATCTTAAATTCAGCCCAAACAGTAAAATGTTGGCATCCATAAATACAAATAACGATAAAATAACACTGTGGAATGTTGAAGATGGAAAAGAAATCAGAATATTAGAAATAGATAATCCTTATTCAATTAACTTCAGTCCTGATGGGAAACTACTGGCTTCGATAAGCAGGTGTTCTGATATTCATTTATGGAATACAGAAAATGGTGAAATCAAAATATTTAAATATATTGATAAAAATATATATGACTATTCTGAAATCCCTGACAGTATTGCTTTCAGTCCTGATGGAAAAGTTTTAGCATCAGGTGGAAGTGATAGAACGGTAAGACTTCTGAAGGTGGAAGGTGGTAAAGAAATTGGCATATTGAAGGGACATTTTGATGATATTGCAAGTGTTGTTTTCAGTCCGGATGGGAGAATATTGGCATCCGGAAGTAAAGATAAAACCATCCGACTGTGGGAAGTGGACAGCGGAAAAGAAATCATGATATTAAAAGGACATACAGATGAGGTTTCAGAAGTTGTTTTCAGTCCTGATGGAAAAGTTCTGGCATCAGGAAGTAAAGATAAGACTGTCAAATTATGGAATGCGGATGATGGTGAAGAAATTATGACATTAAAAGGGCATACAGAACCTGTTCTCAATGTATGTTTCAGTTCTGACGGCAAAATGATAGCATCAGGAAGTGAAGATGAGACTGTCAGACTGTGGAATTGGATGAATGCTGCTGAAATCAGAACATTTAAAGTAATAAATTCCAATTCTTTTGAGTTTGTCAGTTCCTCCACAGATATTAAAAAATTATCCTCAGAAAGCTGGGTTCATTTTGGATGGGATTGGATAGAAAATCATGAATTTGAGAATTTTAAAAAACGCAACAATTGCATATTCAGTGCAGACAGGAATAACAACGGAGTTCCCCAAATAATAGCAGGAATCAGATTATGGAATGTAGCAATTGCAAAATTTAGGGCTAAGACAGATAAAGGATATATGAGCTTCCCTAGTAATGTATTTCCTGTAATTTTCAACCATAATGGAGATATATTTTCATCTGGTGTTGGTCTTTTTTTTATACATGATAATAACAAAAATATAATATTGAGGGTATCAGATAATGAGGATAATGATTTTTTCAGTAATGATTTTTCTCCTGACGGAAGATTATTGGCTTTGGCTGGATGGGGTGGCATTAAATTATTTGATATAATCAAAAATACTGAAATAAAATCGTTAAAGGCAGATAAAGGAGAGGATATTTTAAGTATAGATTTTTCCCCTGATGGAAAAATATTGGCTTCAGGAAGTTGGGATGGCATCATCAGGCTATGGAATGTACATGAGTTTACTGAAATCAGAAATTTTAAAAGTCCTGTTCCTGTTACAACACTTGTTTTCAGTCCTGATGGAAAAACATTGGTTTCAGGAAGCCCGGACAATATCATTCGGATGTGGAATCCAGATACAGGTCAGGAAATCAGAATATTGAAAGGTCATACAGGAGCCATTGCAAGTATCTGTTTCAGCCCTGACGGCGAGATACTTGCATCGGGAAGCAATGATAAAACCATCAGACTGTGGAATGTGACAGATGGAAGTGAACTCACTACACTGCAGGGTCATACAGATGCTCTTCTTCAAATAAGCTTCAGCCCTGATGGAAAACAGTTGGCATCTGCCGGGCAGGATGAAGGCTTTATCAGAGTATGGAATTTGGATTTGGATGATTTGCTTTTTCGCGGCTGCAAATGGGCATACGATTACCTGAAACATAATCCGAATATCAGTAAAGAAGATCGATATTTGTGTGATGATATTTTGAATATGCCTGAACAGTAAAGCTCATTCCGCACAAAGAGGAATACCCGGAGGCGTATGGGAAATATTGTGCTGAACCGTTATGGGGGATTGTCTGAACCCTGATGATCCGTTGTCTGAACCCTGATTCACATGATTAGAGGATTAAAGGATTTCTCAGGCGCAGTTGTCTGAACCCTGATTCACATGATTAAAGGATTGAAGGATTAAAAAATCAGATAAATCCTTAAATGTTGCGCTAAATTTTTTAAAATCTTCCTAAACCCCTGTACAGCATGGATGTACAGAGAACAACGAACGTAAGAGCCGTTAATCATTGAATTTTCAGTATCATCTTTTACTGTGCATGACAGAAATTTATACGGATATTTTTTATCAGCCATATAAAATCAGTAAGTTATGAATTTTTGTCCTGTACAGTGATATTAAAAATACTTAATATTTGTGAAACACCGGTTTACAAAATTTCCCCATTTTATGCAAACAGTATGTTCTGATAATTTTTTAAAATCAAATATTTGTATCTATACTTATGAAAAATCCTGTATAATTCGGCTCTTGCATATAATGTAACTTGCAATTATCTGATTTTATATATTTTTATAGAAATTTTTCCAAAGTTCGTGCAACATTTAAGTAAATAGAAGTTAAGACAAAGGAGAATCTGCGGATGATTAATCATGATAATCCCTTAATCAGATTAATCAGGGTTCAGACAATGGTTAATCAGGGTTCAGACAATTGATAACTGAAAGGACTGTAACTTATGAAATACGAAGATATTACAGGAAAAATAATCCGCTGTGCAATGACGGTTCATTCAACTCTTGGCAATGGATTTCAGGAAGTCATTTACCAGAGGGCGTTAGCCATTGAAATGAAACTGAACGGTCTGCCGTTTGAAAGGGAAAAAGAACTGCCGGTATATTACCGAAATCAGGAAATCGGTACCCGCAGAGCTGATTTTTTTGTGGAAAACTGTATTATGGTGGAACTGAAGGCCTTGATAAAATTGGAAGATGCCCATTTGGCTCAGGCAAAAAATTATCTGGAAGCTTTTCAAATGGAAGTCGGTCTGCTGATCAATTTCGGCGGAAAGAGTCTGGAATTTAAAAGAGTGCATAATAACAAAATATTAAGCGAAAACATTCCAAAAAACGGAACCACCCAATCATGAAAATCCCTTAATCAGGTTAATCTGGGTTCAGACAGATGAATCATGATGGGGATTGTCTGAACCATGATTCACATGATTAAAGGATTGAAAAATCAGGTAAATCGAAGTCCAGACAATTAAAAAGCTGCGGATGGTTAATCATGATAATCCCTTAATCAGGTTAATCAGGGTTCAGACAGATGAATCATGATGGGGATTGTCTGAACCCTGATTCACATGATTAAAGGATTAAAAGATTGAAAAATGAGGTAAATCTAAATCCAGGCAACTGAAAAGCTGCGGATGATTAATCATGATAATCCTTTAATCAGGTTAATCAGGGTTCAGACAGATGAATCATGATGGGGATTGTCTGAACCATGATTTACATGATTAAAGGATTAAAGGATTGAAAAATAAGATAAATCGAAGTTTTAAGACAACTGAAAAGCTGCGGATGATTAATCATGATAATCCTTTAATCAGGTTAATCTGGGTTCAGACAGATGAAGCATGATGGGGGATTGTCTGAACCCTGATTCACATGATTACAGGATTAAAGGATTGAAAAATAAGGCAAATAGAAGTTCAGACAACTGAAAAGCTGCGGATGATTAATCATGATAATCCCTTAATCAGGTGAATCAGGGTTCAGACAGATGAAGCATATTTTCCTCAACTTTTATCCTCTGTGCAGAAAACCGCTCCGCTTAATTTCTGCACTCCTCCATCGGGTTTTGCAGAGGACAGAAGTTGGTAAAAGAACTATAATCTGCAGACTCTGATAACAGCATTTTCCGGCATAAGGATTTTTTTCCAAAAAAGCAGGCTTCCTGAAACATTTCAGCCTGCCTGGTTGATTTCATGGATCTGATCATTTAATGTCCAGTAATCATAAACAATTCCCACAAGAAAAAGTCCGCCTGTGAGCAGGTAAATCAGGCCGGAAATCCATTTGCCCATGTAAAAGCGGTGGATGCCGAAAAGTCCCAGAAAGGTCAGCAGAATCCATGCGAGATTGTAATCAAGCACTCCGGGAGTGAACTTTCTGTCAGCATCGTGATCCATGCCCGGAATCAGAAACAAATCAATAATCCAGCCGATGAACAGCAGGCCCAGCGTAAAAAACCAGATGGTTCCGGTAATGGGTTTGCCATAATAAAATCTGTGGGAACCGGTAAAACCGAATATCCACAAAAGATAACCGATTGACTTGCTGTGTGTGTCTCTTTCCTGTTCCATTGTTTTCTCCTTTTTGCCAAACAGTGATATTGAATATAATGTTTCAACTTTGGTTTTTTCGAAAACCGGAACAGATTCCCATAACCCGGTTCCCAAAGCCTTTGCCTGACGGTTTAAGCAATTTTTATGCCACAAAAAACCAAAGTTGAAAGATTATAATACCAATTCGCGATTGACCTGATCCAATATTGACAGTTTTTCCGCTGTTTCGTATGTGCAAAAAACCGCTCCGCTTAATTTTTGCACTCCTCCGGATCAGATGTATGTGCAAAAAACCGCTCCGCTTAATTTCTGCACTCCTCCGGATCAGATGCAAAAAACCGCTCCGCTTAATTTTTGCACTCAAGGCACAAGCTGGAAGCTTATGCTGCTTTTCTGGAAATCACCTAAGGAAACTGCACTGATACTTCAGTTGCTAATCTTCTGAATCATAAACCTGAAGCTTTTCTGTATCAAGAATTATTTTGATGCCGGTGCCAACTTTTGCTATTCCCGACAGAAAGCGCGAAGCCGTTCCCATGATATGTTCCGGTGGGAGAGCAATATCCTTTTTTTTGATGCCGAGAATTTCAGTGACAGAATCCACCAGAATGCCGACAGGCCGTTTTTCCGTTTTGTCCTCAGATTCCATGATAATGATGCCGGCCCTGTCCGTGTATTCAGCAGATTCAAAACCGAATCTGCGTCTGAGATCTGTGACAGGGATTATCTTTCCTCTGAGGTTTACCACGCCTTTGACATAATCCGGGACATTTGGAACAGATGTGAAAGGAAGGTTGCCGATGATTTCTTTTACCTTCAGAAGATGAATGCCGAAATCCTGACCTGCCAGCGAAAATATCAGATATTTTTCTTCCTTCTGGTTCAGTTCCTCCATGAGCCGGTGAATCTCTTCTTCCGCGTGCCTGCGTTCTGTAAGATCATAAATGACCGTAAGCACGCATGGTTCATTTTTGAAATCCAGGGGTCTGGAAAATAAAGCTGCCCAGAAAATACTGCCATCTGCTTTTTTGAACCGCGTCTGAAAATTGCTTACATACCCCTCCTGATTCATAATATCAACAAATTTCTGTCTGTCAGAAGGATTTTCATAAAATTCTGATGCCTTATGTGTAAGAATTTCCCCGTGTGAAATTTCGAACACACTGCACGAAAGCTCGTTTGCATACACAATTTTTCCACTGGAAAGCTCAACAATGAGAATCGGCACAGGAATGGTTTCACTGATTATGCGGACCCGTTCTTCAATTTCTTTGATGGAGGCATCCACCTTTTCCAGCAGATCTGATCCGATATTATCAGCGTGGGTGGTTGCCATCTCCATCATCATTTCCATGTCAGCTTTTTCATTCCGGAGTGCAGTGTTCTCAGCTTTCAGTCCTTGTATTTCTGACAGAAGGGCCGGTATGTCGTCATTTGTGTATGTGGTCTGGAGATTTTCCATTTATCTGCTTTCATCAATCACTTTTCGGATCATTCCTGCAATCTGATCCATTGAATAGGGTTTCGCGATAAAACCTTTGATTCCGGTTTCCGTCCAATCATCCCTCTTGATCCGATCATCAAAACCGGTGCTGATAATGATTGGAATATCCGGGCGGAGTTCTGTCATTTTCCGGGCCAGTGTCTTTCCCGTCATTTTCGGCATAATATTATCTGTTATGACCAGGTCAAAATCTTCGGATTTCTGAAACAGTGACAGGGCTTCAATGCTGTCTGCACAGGTGACAATTTTATAACCCAGTGTCTTGAGCATCTCAGCAAAAATTTCCAGTATGCCCTGTTCATCATCTATCAGCAGTATTGTTTCTGCACCGCCTTTAAGATTTTTTTGAATAAACTGCTTTTCCGCAATGGTTTCCGTTTCAGCCCGCAAAGGGAAATAACAGTGAAATGCCGTACCTTTGTCCGGTTCACTTTCAACGCTGACAGTTCCGCCGTGGCTCTGAACAATGCCGTGAACCACGGAAAGTCCAAGTCCGGTTCCCTCTCCGGGCGGTTTGGTGGTAAAAAACGGATCAAATATCCGGTCAATAAGCTGTCTGTCAATACCCGGTCCGTTATCGCGGACTGTCAGTCTGACATAGGAACCGGGATTCAGCCTGAAGAACATGGGCATAGCATCCTGACTGTTTATCTGAATTTCTTCCAGAATGATTTCAATGATCCCGCCTTTTTCCCGCAGCGCATAAACCGCATTTGTTGTCAGATTCATCAGTATCTGATGAATCTGGGTCGGATCCCCCTTAATGACGGATTCTTTGGATTTCATCCGCAGTTTCACTTCAATGTTTGAAGGAGTTAATGCCTCTATCATTTTCGCTGCCTCAGATATGACCTGCTTAATTCTGATCGGCATCTGCTCATGCTCTCTCTGGCGGCAAAAGTCAAGTATCTGCATAACCATCTCTTTTGCCCTGTTCGCGGCACCCAGAGTACAGTTGAGACGCTTATGAATGTGACTTTCAGCCGGAAGCATCATTTTTGCCAGCTCCAGATTTCCGAAAATAATGGACAGTATATTGTTGAAATCATGGGCAATCCCCCCGGCAAGGGTTCCTATGGCCTCCATTTTCTGGGTCTGTCGAAGCTGCTTTTCCAGCGCGATCTTTTCCGTTTCCGCTTTAATCCGCTCGCTCAGATCATAAATAACCGTGAGCAGACTGTTCTGCTCTCTGAAGATAATCGGCTGGGAAAACAGACACACAGGGCATTGTGAACCATCCTGCTTTTTCATCATGACTTCAAAATTGTCCACACGCCCCTGTTCAGACAGAATTTGCAGAAAAGCCCGGCGTTTTTCAGGATTTGCATATAAATCAACTGCTTTTTTCGTGAGAAATGCCTCGGCAGAATACCCGAAAAGCTGATTCGCATGTTCATTGGAAAACACGATGCAGCCTGCACTGCTGACAATAAGAAATGGAACCGGTATGGTTTTGCTTATGATCTGAAACAGATTTTCGCCTGCATGAATTTTTTGCAGCAGTTCTGATTCAATGCCGTCTGAATGCCCGGTGACAGCTTCTATCATCAGCTTCATATCATTGAGTTCATCTTTAAGGGAAGCATTTTCCCTCAGCAGTTCTTCTCTGGATTTTTCTTTTCCCAAAGGCCGGCATCCTTATTCAAAAGTGATTTCCAGACTGTCAGGCATCAGCTTCTGAAGCCCTGTCATTGATCTTGACTGCCATGAATGCTTATTGGCGCATTGAATGAGAAGCCGGATGCCTTCTTTTTTGCGCAGTTTGATGACAAACCCGCCAATGGTGGTGATTCCGGAACTGTTCAGAAATTCCAGATCTCTGACATCCAGCATAATCTTTTCCGGTGAGGGTGACCGGGCCGCGACTTTGTCGAACAAATCCGCTATATCCTTATAACCGTCTTTGCCTCTTAAATCAAGAAAGCCCGCGCACCGGACTGTTTCTGTTTCAGACTGATAGGTAATGCTGTATTTATCTCCCTGTACCTGCATATTCTTTCTCCTCCGTATCATTTATTTGCGCACAACCGGCACTCTTGCCAGCGTGGTGACAATGTTTACTCCTGATGCTTTTTCTTCAAATTTCCATGAAAGATTTACCCCGTAATCATTGATCAGGGTCAGAAATCCCACTCCGGATTCAGTGCTGCCCTCAGCCGCGCTTTTCTCCATCTGCTCCAGAAAATATGCCGCAGGGTCTTCAGAGAGTAAGCGTTTGATAAAATTTTTAAATTTATCCAAATCTGCCGGTCTGACACTGTTGCTTACATAAAAACGGAGTTCATTTTCATGCAGATAGAGACAGATTTCAATCAGAAACTCAGGGTCATAACTGAACTTAACAGCATTTCCGAGCAGTTCTCCGGAAATATAGTGAACTTCATCCTGTATTCGTTTTCTCATCGGAACAGACGAAGGATCTGATATAGGAAGAAATTTGCCCCAGAATGTTGACAGAAATTTCGCGGACAGAGAACTGCTTTCCCACAGTTCATCCATATTCAGTGTCTGGGAGTGAAAACTTAAACTCAGATGCCCTTCGATTTTTCCTTCACCCGGTTCAATAAAATCTCCGAATGTGATGACTTTGTTTTCAGACATACTTTTTTTCCTTTTTTTTAAGGTTATCATACCAGACGCATACCAGCCCTTTCAAGGTGTGAAAAATAAGTCTTTAAGATCAGGTTGTTACAGACAGTTTTTTCTTATGCTGTCTGCCGGTGGCGTCACGGCCTGCTGCAAAAACCGCCGGACATTACGGAGTTGCACTGACCGGCCTGTGACTCACCTTGAAAGGGCTGCAGACGCATACCTATGTCACACCCTTTTCATCACAAACAGCGTAACATCATCAGGTTTTTCAAAATCCCTGATCCCGTTCAGAATCGCTGCATGGATTTCGGAAGCGGATTTGCCGCCGGATGCCTCAATGACAGCAGTCAGACGTTCTGTGCCGAATAATTTGCCGTCTTTTCCTCTGGCTTCAATGATTCCGTCAGTGTAAAGGATGAGGCAGTCTCCCAAACCCAGCCGGAATTCACTCACCGGCAGCATCCCGAAAATATCCGGTTCAAGTCCGATCCACATGCCGTCAGTTTCAATGCTTTCCACCTTCCGGGTTTCAGCGCACCAGAGCAGAATATCCTCGTGAAGCCCTGAAAAATCAAAGAATCCGTCTTTGCCGCAGGCAATCACCAGAATCGTCATGTGCTTCTGTTCGTCCATTCTCACAATGTTTTCATATATTGTCCGGTTGATAACCCATAACAGTTCCGATGTCGGAACATGCGGATTCTGAATCAGCACTGTGTGAATGGATGTCTGCACCATCATCATGACCAGACCGGAAGTGACACCGTGTCCCGAAACATCTCCGATGACAATCCAGTCATAACCTCCGACAGAAATTACATCATAATAGTCACCCCCGACTTCATCCGCAGGCTCGCAGCTAGCGGCAATCTCATAGCCGGATATTTCGGGTTTTTTCGGCAGCAGCACGGTCTGAATTTTTTTGGCAAGCTCCATTTCACCCCACAGAGCCTTTGTGGCCGTTTCAGCCTTTTCTTTGGCAACCGCAAGTTCATCAATGAGAAGGCAGTTTTTCAGGACAATGGAAACCACTTTTGAAAGAATATCCTGCAATTCCAAAACCGGTCTGATAAAATCCTCATCCATCAGACCGAGCGACAGGATGACTCCTCTGGTATCCCCGTTAAGCATGAGCGGGATTGCCAGAGACAGCGGGAAGCCCATACTGTCCAGAACAGCTTCCGCCTCACCTTTGCCTGCGCCGGACCGCCACAGGGTTGCCGCGCCGAGTCCGAGAGCAGTCCTGACCAGCCGTCTGCCTTCATCCGTTTTCATAACAGCAGCCTGCCGGGGCGGATTGACGTGCAGGATTTTATACGCTGCCTCAGTGTCGGAATACACAGCGATAACGGTGACACGCGCTCCTGTCAGTTCACGGATTGTCCGGGACAGTTCACTGACCGTATCAGCCATGTTGTCAGGATGGCTGAGTACGGTTGATATGACATCCATCATCATTACCGCAGAAGCGGTTTTCGATTCTTCCTTCATGTTTGTCCTTCACTGTCAAATTTGGCAAGAGCTTCCCGTATAATGGCAAGCATAAGCTCAAGGTTCACCTCTTCAATTTCATAGGGAAGACTGAAAAACTCACTGCACTGTTCAAGTGTGTCGCGGGGAACCGGACACGTCCCTGTGTTCAGATAGACAAACCTGGAGTGCATCTGCCGCAGCATCTCTTTGCCAGATTCAGGATCAAGTCCCGGAAAGCGCAGGAGAATGTTGCGCCAGCGGCTGGTCCATTCGGGAAACAGAAGAAATGCGCCGGACTTTATCATTTCCTTGTACCGCTGTTTCCCAAGCAGCAACTGACCGCAGCTTACACCTTTGACCCGTGAGATACCTTTGTCCGCTTCAAGTTCCTGCATATTTGCGTGGCAGTCTCCGTACAGGAGAAGCACCCGTGAGCCCCGACTGTGCTCTTTCCGGATAAGGCGTGCCATGATTTCATGCAGTTTCTCCGGGTTCATGTGAAGATGGGAATTCAGAAAACGGATGGGAAAATTGATGAGTCCCTGTTGACTGAGGGACTGAAGCTCCGATCTGAAAACCGAACAGGCAATGGCGGTTACGCGGTTATCTGTTATTTTATCAGGCATTGGCGGCTCCTTCCGCGGCTTCCCTGATGGCAACCAGGTTCTCAACCGGCGTTCTGATGTCCACATCGGTTCCTGTTGCAAAGGGAATATAATAGGGGTCATCCTTCATAACTGCAAGCATTTCAAGACACTTTGACTTTACTGTGTCCGCAGTCAGGGTGTAAAGAGTGGGTCCGTCCAGTCCCGCAAACAGGACGGTATCGGGTTTGCTCCTTTTTCTGGCAGTAAGGATGTCATCTTTTTCATACATGGTAAGTCCCTTCACGTTGGGCAGATCGTAAAGGAGATCAAGATAGTTGAAGAATGAGGAACCGGTATGATGACAGACCATCGGACCGTTGATTTGCGAGAGTGCTGAACGCAGGACAGGAACGGCAAAATCAGCAGCAAGATGCCGTGTTGTAACATCGTGGGTAAGAAACGCCATCGGCATGGCAAGCACATCCGCACCGTCCTGATACAGCGCATTGCAGAACCGGACAAAGAACGGCACGGTAATATCCAGCATCCTTTTGGTGCCGTCCTCGTCACTCAGCACCGTAAGCAGCCATGCGTCAAGTCCCATGATGACAATGGGCAGATCAATGGGACTCAGAACAATCCCGACAATGACAGCATCTTTGCCGTGAGACGCTTTGATTTTGCGAACCGCATCTCTGTAATAGAGCATTCGCGGATGGGTCTCTGTGTCAGGCACGGTCAGCCGGGAAATATCTTTGGCAGAGGATATTGCGGGCTTCAGGATGTTCGGAACGTAGTTCTCAAGATACTGAAGTTTGCTTCCAAAGGCTTCGCCGTATCCGGCAAACAAAAAGGGACTCACAAGAAAATCCGGATTTACAGTCTGCCGAACCGCATCCTGTCCCCGGGCAAACTCACCCGCATCGTTATAAAATTTGAATAACGGGCATCCGGTCAGTTTTGCCCCGTACAGACTCGTGAGACTGCCAAAGGGTCTTCTGTCAACCGGTTTGCCCTCCAGGACGTTAAAGAATCTTTCTCTGCTGTTCATCGCTGTTTTCCCTCCTCTGCCATCTGCTCAAAAAGAGCTATTGCGCTGAATGCGTTCGTTGCCGTACCGTCTGCTCCGACTTCATTCACCAGTTCGGGACGCAGCCGGAACACCGCACCGCCGACAAGCAGCTTGATCTGTTTATCCAGCCCCCGTGCCTTAAGCTCCTGACTGACTTTTTTAATGTTTTCCGCTGTTGAATAAATCATGGCAGATACGCCGATTATTCTGGCTCCTATTCTGACAGCCTCATCAACAAAGGTTTTTGCATCCACATCAATGCCCAGATCAAGAACTTCCCAGTTGTTGATTCGCAGAAATGTGGAGACAATCTTGCGTCCGAGCGGATGGCAGTCATCCTCGATATTCCCCAGAACCACCGGACCTTTGCGCTGCGAAGTATCTGAACCGGATTTGACAGAATCCTCATGCAGCAGCAGAAGTTCATCAACGATCATGGATGCCACATACGACTGAGCCAGAGAGGCTTCCTGCCGTTTCAGACGTATTCCGAGTTTCGTCAGGACAGGTTCAATCACCTCAAAAATGACGGTATCGTACCCGTAGTCATCAACAAACTCCTTGACAAGACCTTTTGCGGAACGTATGTCGGCATTCATGATGGTCTGCTCGAACACGCTGACCTGTTCCGCACTGATGCGCTTATTCTCTGTTTTCAATTTTTCCTCGCTTTCCCGGTTGTATCCCTTTTTGACACAGGACGGGCAGTTGTTTAATGATCTTACGGTCAATACCCCTGACAACCCCTTAAATGGGGTTCCATATATTTTGTGGTAAGTAGGCAAACGAAAATTTTTATGTATTCAAAAAACCGGATTTTTCGGAAAAATCCGGTTTTTCTGAAAATTTTATGACCGAAAATTTATGGAACCTTACTTATAAAAAAATGGATTCCCCTGAATGGATTCCTTTGAACAGTCAGGTTTTCTGAAATCTTTATTCCATAAAATATATGGAACCTTACTTATGATCGATTTCGGGAAAACCCTGGAAGGGTGCATAGTATTCCTTTTTTTCCGAAAATGCAGGAATTATGATTCGCATATTCATTACTGCATGAACTGTGATTCATATATGATACTGATTCTCACACCCTTTTCATCACAAACAGCGTGACATCATCGGATTTTTCAAAATCACTGATCCCGTTCAGAATCGCGGCATGGATTTCGGAAGCGGATTTGCCGCAGGATGCCTCAATGACAGCGATCAGACGTTCTGTGCCGAAGAATTTGCCGTCTTTTCCCCTGGCTTCAATAATGCCGTCAGTGTAAAGGATCAGGCAGTCTCCCAAACCCAGCCGGAATTCGTTTACCGGCAGCATTCCGGAAATATCCGCCTCAAGCCCGATCCACATGCCGTCGGTTTCAATGCTTTCCACCTTCCGGGTTTCAGCGCACCAGAGCAGAATATCCTCGTGAAGCCCGGAAAAGTCAAAGAATCCGTCCTTTCCGCAGGCAATCACCAGAATCGTCATGTGTTTCTGTTCATCCATTCTCACAATGTTTTCATATATGGTTTGGTTGATCACGGACAGCAGCCGGGAGGTCTGCACCTGCGGATTCTGAATCAGCACTGTGTGAATGGCTGTCTGAACCATCATCATGACCAGTCCTGCGCTTATGCCATGTCCTGAAACATCACCGATGACAATCCAGTCATAGTCTCCGACAGAAATCACATCGTAATAATCGCCCCCGACCTCCTCGGAAGGCTCGCAGCTCGCGGCAATTTCGTATCCGGTCAGTTCGGTTTTTTTCGGCAAAAGGAAGGACTGGATTTTTTTGGCAACTTCCATTTCCCTGCTGATGAGAGCATGTTCGGTAGCCAATTTCGACTGGCGGATGTGTGTCAAAGCCGTTTCTGCGATAAGCTCTGTCAGCAGAACCAGAAGTTCGATCCCTTTCTTCACATGCTCCTCCGGAAGAATCTTCACACGGGATAACGCGTCAAGATACGCCTTTTCATCAAAGCCGTACTGACGCGCCTGATTGCGAAAAAATTCAATATCCGGAGGGTCGGTCATCCATTGACCTGAAAAAAGGTTCACCAGATGTTTTCCTTCAATAAAAATAGGAATTGCCACATCCACCATTCCGTTAAGACATCTGTACCGCACATACCGCACCCCCCTGGCCAGTTCCATTGCAAATGCCGTATCGCTTTCAATACACCTTTTCAGTGTTTCAGGATGCACCCGGTGAAATTTCATGCAGATATCCTGCCAGCCGCATTCGGGTCCCATTTTTGTCAGGATATTTCCATCAATAGTCCGGTAATTTTCTGAAAAATACTTCACAAACATAATAATTTCATA
>CAZHPS010000095.1:0-17164 GCA_964534335.1 uncultured Desulfobacterales bacterium | reverse complement strand
CCTGCACCGACATCATGCCGATGATGAATCTGTCCGGATACTGCTTTTCAATCTCCTTTTTCACCTGCCGCATGAGCCAGGTTTTGCCGCACTGCCGGGGAGACCAGATGGTGAAAAAATGGCCCCCTTTTTCAGGATTGCCAATAAGCTGCTTAAAACAGCTTTCAATGAGTCTGGTACGGGGAACACAGAAATGTTCCTCACAGTCCACAGGCCCGTAGGAATGAAATCTTCTCATGGTTTGTATCCTTTGTCTAATTTCGGTTTGGCAGTACAAAATTTGGCAGTTGGTCATTTCACACTTTCAGGTTTTTCACCGGATTTGATTCTCTGCTGTTTTTATTATGCCGAACACTCGTTAAGCAAGTATTCAGACAGGTTCATCAACCAGATAACAAAACAGCTTAAATCCCCCCAGTTGTATTTGTCTGTAAAGATTTTTTTCGTGTGGATGTGTCTCATGGATAAGGCTGTATTTTGCGATTCCCGTGAAATACAAAAACACAATTTTGAAAAACTTGCAAGCAAAACCTATACCTTTTGGGATATGTACTCTGGGGATTTCAGGTCTGATGAGTGGCAATGACACCACTGTGGTTGTCAATGGTGAAAAACATACCGGGCAGGTCGTCAGGAAGTAATCTTTCCTCATTACGGGCTTTGCCCGTAACAGGTGATGTTGAGGCTCCGTCTCTGTTCTTCGGGGCGGAACTCCGGAAACTCCGTTATGAGGAGAGCCTCATAACAAGGGGGAAACAGATAGTCGTTACATAGTTAGATTTTAACATATTGATTTTTATTAATATAGATGTTTTACGCACAAACCGGTTCATGTAAAATCAGGCAGTTGAAAAACAAGTGCGTAACTTCTGTACAGATATTCATTTCATCAAAAAACCTCTGTTTTTTGATGAATGATCTCCAAAATTTGTAGGTACATATTTTAACTATCTGAAATATTGAATAATAAAATTTTTTGAAATCCCTTCCTCTGCCTTTCAGAGAGTTTAACACAATATTCTGTTATATCAGGAATAAATATACAGGACAGATTTTTTGCTTGCATAATGGCATATTTTTTGCTTAAGAACATCATATATTTTTTTATCCGTATAGTGCTTTTTATGAGAATTTGGAAAAACAAACTTTTTTTCTCATTCTCACGCATAGCATCAGTGCCATTATTTTGCGATTTCCGTGAAATACAAAAGCTGATTTGGGGAAATTTGCAGGCAAAACCTGTACCTTTTGGGTAAGGTGTTTATTCTGAGGGGGACAATGCCATGTTTTTTGAATTGAGACAAAGGAGGTGAATCATTTCGGAAATAATATCTTTTCTCGTTACGGGGTTCTGCCCTGTAACGTATGATGCGAGGCTCTGCCTCGGTTGTTCGGGGCGAAACCCCGGAAACGGCATTAACGAGAGGGAAATTTTTCCGCAAACTATTTTCTACGGTCAGTTTGATTGGTTGGTTGGAAGGAGAAAAGAGGGATGAAAACAATTCTTTTCATAAAACCACAGTAACTTTATTTAGGCTTATTATCATTTAATTTATAGAAAAAAGAAAGGATTTATTTGAAATGAAAACAAGGAAAAAATTTTGCTTGGCAATGGTGGCAATAAGTTTGCTTTTTGCAAATTATGCCTTAGCTGATATTCCTTTTAAACTTTATGCTCCTTGGACATATGGAGATATGTGGCAAGCTGGTGGAGACGGGTACTTTTATGGTCCAGGTCTAACGCATAGGGGAAAAGAACTTTATGCCGTTGACTTTAATAAAAGACCTGATTGCAAATGGGCTGAAGACGAGGGAGAACCAATTCTTGCTGCTCATAGTGGCTTTGTGACTTTTGCTGCTTATCTCGGAGGTTATGGTTGGACTGTAGAAATTACCAGTGACATAGATTCAAGATACAAAACTAAATATTCTCATTTACTTAAAGATCCGAAGAAAAAAGACGATAATTTCTCTGGAATACATGTGGGTCAGTGGGTTTCCCATGGTCACCAAATTGGAAGATGCGGTGCCACAGGAGGAAATATGAGTCCTCATTTGCATTTTGTGCTTTTTAAAGATGGTTCTTCAATTAAGCCAAGTCCGATGTCATGTTACAATTTGACCGATGGACTTTGTTTGTATTCAGATAATTTCAATGATCAACCTAGTTGCAATGATCTATGTTCCATCTACCCTGAACTCTGTGACTTCCAGTCAACTTGCACCGAAGTTCGAGAAATTGAAGGAATAATTTTAGTCTGGTACTATAACCAGCAATGTGGTGATACTTGTACAGCCGATCAGGATTGTTGTTTTAAAATAGCTGTTTATGATTCCAATAGAGATGAACTGATTACAGATGATTTGGCAAATGCAGGAATATGCAGTGCTTTTTCTTTCATTCCTGCTGTTTCAAGAAAGAGCAGCAGAAGTAGTTCAACTTCAACTGTATTTACTCCGGAGGATATTGCTGAGTGTTTTGGCGGCGGTGGTTCCCTCGGCGCCGGAGGTTCAACACTGCCTACAGAACCCCCTGTTCGCGGTCTTCCTGACTTTATCACCGACAAAGTGACAATGGGCAGCAAAGACGGCAAACATGAAAATTACACATGGAAGATCAATGAAACCGCTTACGTCCACGCCTATATTGACAATATCGGCGATGCGGACTGGGAAGGAACTGCCAAAAAGATAGAGGTTCCCTTTTACCTGTCCAAAGGAACCAAAGAGGACAGCCATTCCGAATGGATTCGGATAGATGATGAGGATATCAAAAAGGAACACCTCAAAGTCAAAGACAAACCCAAACACGAATCCATCAAATTCGATCTCGCAGAATGGGCCAATGAAGGCAAAGTCCTCCCCGGAAAAACCTACAATTTTGTGGTCTGTGCGGACAGACCCAAAGACGAGGACAACAAAGACGGGGATGTAAAGGAAAAGCACAAATCCAACAACTGCTCCACTGAAGCGGTCTTTTACGTTGAGTTCGGCCCGCCCCGCAATGTTGACCTGACAGCCGGTCTGCTGGCCCTGACCAATGGCAAAACCTCTTTGCGGGCAGGTGAAAACTACGGGCTTCAGGTGGAAGTCTCCAATATCGGCACAGAACCGCCCTGGAACGGGTTTAACACCAGTTACGAAATCAAGGGGCCGGGTACGGGCGATCAATGGCAGATTATCACAGATGACGGATCGGATGCAGACCAGCTTTATGCGGGCGCAGTACAAATTGAACATATCACAGACGGTTTCGGAGCCAAAGCACCGATGGTTGGCGGAGATTACATGTTCCGGGCCTGCGCGGACTGGCAGCAGGTGGTTCCGGAAACCGATGAAAGCAACAACTGCACAGAACTGGAGGTTTATATTGCCCCGCCGCCCATGCCTGACCTGACAGCCCATTCTCTGCACCTGACCAACGGACGCACGGAACTGTACGGAGGTGAACTGTACGGGCTGGAAGTCGGTATTCAGAATATCGGGGAAGTTACGCCAAACAGCGGCTTCCGCAGCAAATATGAAATCAAGGGGCCGGGAACCGGTGATGTGTGGGTGTTTGTGGCCGATGACGGTTCCGATGCGGATCAGTTGGCGCCGGGAGCAACTGAGTGGGAACTTATCACTGACGAACACGGTGCCAGAGCTCCGATGGTCAGCGGCAATTATCTGTTCCGCGTGTGCGCTGACTATAATCAGATTGTGCAGGAAACAGATGAGAATAATAACTGCATTGAACTGGCAATCTATATTGCCCCGCCGCCCATGCCTGACCTGATCGCCCATTCCCTGCGCCTGACCAACGGGCGCAATGCACTGTACGGGGGCGATCTTTACGGACTCGAAGTCGGTATTCAGAATACAGGAGCGGTTGCGCCGGGCAGCGGCTTCCGCAGCAAATATGAAATCAAGGGGCCGGGAACCGGAGATGCATGGGTGTTTGTTGCCGATGACGGTTCCGATGCTGATGAGCTGGCTCCGGGCGCAACCCAGTGGGAACATATCACCGATGATCATGGCGCTCATATTCCCAATGTAGCGGGAACGTATACCGCACGGGCCTGTGCGGATTATCAGAGCAGTGTTGCTGAATCCAATGAGGAAAACAACTGCACAGAGACCACATTCGAGGTAATTGTGCCGGAGTGCGTTATCCTTAACCCGATGGAGGGACTGCCCGCAACCGGGGATTTTGATATGGCGGCAAGCTCCATTGATTTCCCTGACACAATCACGCGGGGAGATGAGATGCACCCGAAGGTGACAAACTGCACAGTTTCCGGTTCCTCTCCCAAGACACGGGCTACATGGGCCTATGCCCGATGTGACGGTACAGGTTTTACGAGAATGGACGGTGACACTGACGAAGGCATGAATGCCGGTGAATGCAGAACGGAAGAAATTATTACGGATGAGCATTCCGCGAATATGGAGCCGGGTGTTTATGTGATTTATTTCATATCAAACGGCACCACCCAGATCCCTGAATCCGATTACAGCAACAACGTGCAGTCTAAGGTTTTCCGGGTTGAATAAGCCGATGGAGATGCCGGAATCCTGTCTGCTGCAAGACTGATGATGCAAAGGCGGACATTTGATTCCTGTTTATGACGGAATGAGGATCAAAATATTTTCGATCTGATTTCTGAGCGGCTGCTGTAAGATCGGAAAATCCTTCAGAAAATAAACGGAAAAACCTGCTGTCTCTGTGCAAAGAGACAGCAGGTTTTTTTATTTTTCAAGAAGTCACGTGCAGATTGTATCAGATCAATGGCTAATCGGTATAACACCTGAATTTCAGGCAGAAAAAACTCTGTGCGACTCTGCGAAAACCCTGCGTTACTCTGCGGTTAAAAAACAGTCTGTCAACCGCTTTGACCCCCCACTGCATTTTTGTTTATCACACCCACCCGATGGCCGTAACCGTAACAGTGACACCGTCAATCACGGTTTCTCCGGAAAGCTGCTTTAAAACGTCCTCATCCTCCACCGGCACAAAAACTGCCAGAGTGACTGCGGTAAGATTCAGTTTGCGGGCGTATGCTGCGGCCTGTTCCCGTGAGTGTTTCAGTTCCGCCTGATCTCTGAAACTTTTGACTTCAATGACAGCCTGCCTGTCTTTGCAGCGCAGGTGCAGATCCACCCGGCCGTTGCCGGTGGGAAATTCCGGACTGATGCTGCACTGCCTGCCCGCGGCATTCTGCAGCCAGAAATACAGATGAAAATGTCCCGCATATTCGGTATAATGCAGATCTGAACGCCGGGGCTGGTCTTTCCAGGGGTTGATGCCTTTGGCTTTGAGGCGTTTCAGATAGGATTTGTAGCGTTCCAGCAGAGCCGGAACATTGATTTCAGGAACATCAAACACATCGGAAAGGGTGTCCAGAGGATCCAGTGCAAGAACCGGCAGCCGCTCACCAATCAGATCCATTGCAAGGGCATTGTACAGACGCAGTTGAACAAAGGGACTGGCAAAGCGGCAGAATTCGGCAAATTCCCCCCTGTCACTGACAGCCTCCTCCCTGTCAATCACCCCGTTTAAATACAGATAACTGCACCACTGTGCATCAATACTGAACCGGATGTCTGAATGGCTGAACAGTTGCATGACATGTTCCTGATACCCGGATCTGACTTTTTTGACCAGATTCAGCACAGTGCTGTTCCATTCCGAATGGCAGGCACGGGAATAAACCTGTTTCCACAGGTTCATGCCAATGATTTTTTCTGATCCGGGATTGTATTTCTCCGTAAGAAGTTCCCCGAACCAGCACACAAGACCGGGCTGTCCCCGTGTGGAATCATACACGCTTTCAGCAGCATCCGGATCAATTTTCTGACCGCTCTCTGTCTGATACTGCCCAAACAGATCTTCCACCTCCTCTTTTGTGAAATTCGGCACATGCAGGGAACGCTGAATATTGAAAGGCGATCCCCGTTCGCTTTCAACTCCGAGAACAGCACGGACACCGATAAGGGCAAGTCCTTGGATGTTAAAACTTTCCCGCTTCAGATACATATCCCGGAACAGTGTCACAAGACGGTCAATAACACCGCGGGGAAGGCTGTCAAATTCATCTATGAACAGAATAAGGGGTTTGTCAAACAGTCCTTTGTCCTTTAAAAACAGATTTTTGAACCCCTCAAAATTTGCCGGAGGAGTGTTCATCTCCATTTTGAATGATTCCCAGAAAAGCAGGGGAAGTCTTTCCAGAAAATTTTCCTCCGGCTCTTCGGATTTCATGACCACGCCCTGCACCGACATCATGCCGATGATGAATCTGTCCGGATACTGCTTTTCAATCTCTTTTTTCACCTGCCGCATAAGCCAGGTTTTGCCGCACTGCCGGGGAGACCAGATGGTGAAAAAATGCCCGCCTTTTTCAGGATTTCCAATAAGCTGCTTAAAACAGCTTTCAATGAGTTCGGTACGGGGAACACAGAAATGTTCCTCACAGTCCACAGGCCCGTAGGAATGAAATCTTCTCATGGTTTGTATCCTTCCTTTGCTGGCAGTTGCGATTGATATGTGTTTGACATAAAAAATGGCATTGGATTCAATATGACAAAAAATATTAAAAAAATCAAATAACTGGTAAATTATATAATTGGAATTGCCGACTGTTTGCACACGCTCTGAATGCGAATTTCAGATGCACAGTTCCTGACAGCCCGGATACCGGTTTTCATCGTTATGAGTTTGGGAAATCCTCAGTTGCCTGTCTTTCCGCTGACCAGCGAGGCAAGTCCGCCCAGTATTTCATGCATATGATCGGTACGGAATTTCATTTCTTCGGAGCCTGATGAGAATTCTTCGGCATTGGCAGCATTCTGCTGGGTAATTTTTTCAATTTCCGACACTGCCCGGCGTATCTGGCCTATGCCTTCTGCCTGCTCCTCTGCCGAAGAGGATATTTCCTCCATAATCTGAATGATTTTCCGGGAAATATCTGAATTTTTGTGCATGACCTCCCCGACCTGACGGCTGGTCTGATTGACCTGTGCAATCTGCGACTTTGTTTTTTGGATCAGAGACTCACTGTTTTTTGCAGCTTCAGCCGAACGTATGGACAAATTCCTGACCTCACCGGCCACAACAGCAAACCCGGCTCCGGCTTCCCCGGCCCTGGCCGCCTCAACTGCTGCATTCAGTGCCAGCAGATTTGTCTGAAACGCGATTTCATTGATGGTCTTGATGATTCTGACATTTTCCTCTCCCGTGTTCACGGTTTCTTCCAGCACTTTTGTCAGATCTGCCATGCGCTTCTCCACCATTTCCAGACTTGGGGAAAGTTCTTTGTGTATCAGACGGTTTCCCTGTGCGGAACGGTCTGCATTCTGCCGGGTCATGGCTGAAATTTCTTCCAAAGAGGAGGAGGTTTCCTCTGTGGATGCTGCCTGTTCCGAAGTGCCATGAGCCAAAGTCCGGCTGGCAGAGGAAATCTGATCGGCAGCAGAACTGATCTGATACGCGCTCTGCTCCATTTCCCCTATAATCCTGTTCAGAGGCCGGGTAAGGCTTCGGGAAAAAACAAACAGAGTCAGCACGGTCAGCACCAGGGAAACAAGTCCCACATTCAGAATAATATTGCGGATAGTGGCAACCGGTTTCATAAACTCGCTTTCATCCTGCGTAATCACCACATGCCATTGTACCAGCGGCACAGGCGCATATCCTGCCACCTTGCTGACACCTTTGAATATATAGAAATCTGCTCCGGTTTGTCCGGCCATGATGGATTTGCCTATTTCTTCCATTCCTTTCAATTTATTGACGTTTGCAGAAAAAGCCACAGTTTTGTCCGGATGAGCGATGCACAGCCCGGTTCTGTCCAGCACATATCCATAGCCGGTATTGCCGATTTTCATAGAGATGATGCTGTCGGTGAGAAAATTTATTTTCAGCGCGGTTCCCACAGTCCCCACAATGATTCCTGTATCAGAATGCACCGGCATGGCAATGACAAGTCTTGGCTCTTTGCTCATTTTGGATATGATTATATCTGACACCGCTGTTTTTCCGCTCACTGCTTTTTGAAAATAATCACGATCCGCAGTGGAGATTCCCTTTGCTCTTCCATTGACACCGTCTGAAAAAATGACTCCTTTTGCATCGGTCACAAAAAACAGTTCATAAAAATTGGGATGATTGTTCATAAATTTCATAAGTTTGTGATCCAACTTCGCTATTTCGGCATCCAATTCCTCTTTTCCCTGCGCATGGACTTTTGCCGCAACTTCCATAGTGGTGTTTCCTGTGGATATTTCCGATACCAGCTTGATTTCCTGCTCTATTATGATCTGAATCATGCCGGCCGTATCCGCTGCAATCCGGATGGCTGTATTTTCAGAGGATTTTTTCAGGGAATCTGAAACACGGGTCAGGGAGAAATACATCACTGCCAGCAGGGGCAGCAGAACAATAATGATCCCTCCGGCAACCATTCTGAACGTAAGCGATATTTTTTTCACAGTCTATTTCCTTTCCCGTCAGTCACAGATTTTAATAAAAAGTTTTTTATCCTGAAACCCTTATGTATTTTAGGATAATTTTTTTAAAAGCCGTATTTACAAAAGCGTTTTTTCAATATTGATACTTTCCCCATCCGGAATATCAGGCATCTGCTCTGTTTCCTTTTCCCCGGTTTGCTGAAAATCATGGCATAGAATTCCCCATTCCGGTTTGTACATGGCATTCAGAACCACCCGGAACATAAGGAACATAACTTCATAAGCAGACAGAACCGGCCGCTGTTCAGGCAGGCTGATGACAGCCCCAATCTGGGCGCATTCCTGTTTCAGACCTTCCAATGTCCCAAGAAGACGGACAATCTGTTCTTTTACAGCAGACTGGGTGTGCGGAACATTTTCATTCCTTTCCCATCCGGTTTTCCACCTCAGCAGGGTTTCAGGATCAGCACTGCACAGGTTTTCCCTGCTTTGGGGACTCCGGAATATCTTCTGGGAAGAAACAATGGTCTGAATACGCCGGGATATGCCGGAAAGCGTTGCCATTGCCTCTGCCGTGAACATCTGCCGGACAGGTTCTGAAACCGGGATGATGACCGATTCAAGAAATTCCTTATGGCTTTCCATTCTTTCATTAAATTCTCCTGAGGCCCTTGACCAGAACATCCGGTTGCATTCCTGAAATGCCTCTGCCCTGCCCATCTTCCGCTTAACATAATCTCTGATGATTCCGGCCATGCCTGAAATCAGTTTTCCGGTTTCCCTGGACAGGCGTTTTCCCGCAATCACGTTGTAAATCATGCTGTTGACAGCCTGCCAGTCCTGCAGATGCAGGATACGGCTCAGATCATCATAGACCTGCCGCAGAAGTTCATTTCTGAACAGGTGTGAAGGTGTGGCATAGGACGGTGTTCCGGCCAGCATGGGCTGGCAAATTTTTTCCCGGTTTCCGGTTCTGTAAACCACAGCCGTTTCAAAGTCAATCAGTCCGATGGAATATTCATCCGGTGTGGCCAGCAGTACCGGATTTTCCGATATGTTTCCTGAAATAAACACATTGTCCGGTTTTAAATCCCGTATAGCCACCCCCTTTTTCCGCAGTGTGACCAGAAGATCAAGCAGATTCACAATAATGCCGCGCATGGAGGCTTTGTTCTGCTGAAAATTTTTTCTCCGGATATGATCTTTCACCATATTTCTGTAACTGCGAACGGTTTCCCTTTCAGAACAAAGGGTTTCCTCAATTACTGCATTTACCCCGGACAGCAGTTCCGCACAGAATTCCGCATCAGGCTCCGGTCTCCTTTCCGCAAGCCGGGTCAGAAACCACTGTTTTTTCTGGTACGGCGTAATCTGCGGCCATTCTTTTTTTCCCGGAACCAGTGCGAATTTTTCCTCATATGCTGCATACATATCACTGAGACGGTAAAAAACAGAGGCCCCGCTTTTTCCGTATATGTCCTCAAAAAGCACAGGGTGTTCCAGCATGCTGATATGAGAAAGTATTTCATTGTATATATCCGGCTTTCTCAAATGTATGTCTTTGATAATCTGCCCCAGAAAGGCATACTTTGCAAGGCTGGAAAAAAATACGAACCGGTTTCCGATTTTAAGATAATTCTGATATTCCCGGAATGCTGTAAGTTTTTCAATGCAGCGTTCTTCAAAATTCTCCTGGCCGGAAGAGGCATCACGGGAAAAAAGCGGTATTTTTTTCAGAATGGCGGAAACAGTGGGTGTAATGCACCTGATTTCCGGCCCCAGTTTTGCGGCAATTTCCCCTTCCATGCGGATACTTTCGATATAACTGGCAAAATCCGAAACAGGTTTGGGCGGAATTTTCACCACCAGCACATCATCATAAATAACCTTATAACACTGGCTTTTGCTGCCGGTATCCTCGCCCAGAGGCCCGATGGTCATGCGCCGGGTAAACCATCTGCTGTACCTTTTCACACGGAATTCATAGATAGTATCCGCATCCTCATCAGCAAATGCAACAGGAACAAACTCCCCTGGATTGCCGGAGGCATTCATCTGTATCTTATATATATTCAAAAAAAAATGCAGTATGTCTGTGTAAATCGTTTTGCTCATCACTGTATCACGGCATGAATCATTATTATCAGAATAAATTATTTTTTTTCAATATGTTTTATATACTATTTGTGTCTGACGGCAAGTATTTTCTCTGAAAAATCATGGGGACTGTTCCGGGAAGGCAAAGCCTTCAGACAGATTTCAGTAACCTGTGCCTAAAAAAATATGGTCTTATGGCAGACTTCCTGCTATAATAAGCAGATTGGAAATATATCCCTGTTAAGCAGACAGACAAAAATTTTCGTGTATTCAAAAAAACCGGATTTTTCCGAAAAATCCGGTTTTTCCGAAAATTTATGGAACCTTACTTATCAGGATCATCCGGAGTCCCGGACTGAAAGTTTGGGAATCTGCGTTTTTGGGTATTTGCCAAACAGAAAGTCCGGCACTCCCTCGTCTCCTTAGGGCCTGTATCAAAATAACCTGTTACAAACCCTAAGGGTTTTCAAAACCCTTAGGGTTTCCGGACAGGAAAATTGTACAGATTATTTTTTTACAAACCCTTAACAGAATGACAATCAGGCTGACGGCAGTGAAGCCAGCCAAAAGAGAACCTGCTTTTGACAGCATAAAAAGGAAAAAACATGAATCAGACAAATTCTTATATCATGCGCTGCACATCCTGCGGAACCGGGAACAGGATTCCCGCAGAAAAAATCGGACAGACCGCAGCATGCGGCAAATGCAAAAGTCCCATTGACACCTCTGTGCTGAATGTGGATCATCCTCTGGTGGTGACAGACAGCAGTTTTGCGGATCAGGTTATCGGTTCTCCCCTGCCTGTGCTGCTGGACTGCTGGGCTCCCTGGTGCGGGCCATGCCAGATGATGGGTCCTTTTATGGATCAGTTGGCAGCAGAATGGAAGGGAAAAATCCGGGTGTGCAAAATGAATGTGGATGAAAATCCGGCAGCATCAAACCAGTACCAGATACGGAGCATTCCCACTCTGCTTATTTTTGACAGGGGGCAGTTGCAGAACAGCCTGACCGGTGCACTGCCCAAACACAGCATTGTTCAGGCCATGAAGGCGTATCTGTAGATGAGTGATGAAATACGGTGCGGACTTCTCGCACAGAGGATAACGGAGATATTCCGGAAAGGGCTGTATGCGGATACAGATGTTGTGCATTATATCCAGTCTGTTTTTTCCGATCCAAACCTGCCGGAGCTTGCAGCCATACTGGCTGCTGATGATGAGTCTGAAAACGGCCCCCTGACAGAACTGATTTTTTTTCCGGATGAAAACATGCAGGCCGGGCTGGAAGATCTGCTGGAACAGGAATCTTACAAAACAGAGGATGTTCAAAAAATCCTGGGGTATCTGTATCGTGATCCGGTGGAGGCAAAAATCATCTTTCCGGACATGGGTGAACTGAATATCCCTGTTCCCCTGTGGGCGGCAGATGGATTTATCCGGAGACTCAGGATTGCCAAAAAGCAGGACAAACGGCTCCCTGAGACAATTGAAAAACATGTTCCTGCAGATTTCCGGAATATCTTCAAAGTCCGCGTTCGGAATTCCCGTTTTGTGCAAAACGAAAAAAATATCCGTTTTCTCTGCCATTTTCTGGAAAGAACAGAAATGGATCAGCCGGATACTCCTGATATGTTTGATTATGTGCTGCGTTTTCTGGATCAGATCCGGGAAAGCGATCAGATATACAAAGCACTGATGGACAGAAAAAAGACCTGTTTCCGGTGTGTTGAGCAGAATGCCCGCTTTGGGGAACAGTTGGGAAGAGGCAATATGGAAATCCTGCTGCTGCAGGGCATACGGCCTCCCCAGATGACCCGTGATGCTGCCCTGAAAGAAATGGCAATCACAGACCGGATCAGTTACGCTGTATTTGGCAGAAGTGAGAATCTGGAACCCGCGTTTGTCAGCAGTGAGATTATGGAAGAGGCGGATATGGCGGATGGGACACTTTGTTTCAGGTCATCCATTCACGTATTGCCGGACGGTTTGTGACATTTGCAGCAGATACTGATTTTGGAAAAGCAGCATTCGCTGTTTTCCTCCCGTATGTCCCATTTTCCTCATTAAGTAATATGAAATCTGAAAAAGATTTCAGCATAAACCCTAAGGGTGTTATGTAACATACCCTTTGAGAAAATCAGAGCAAAATTTTTTTTCCGCCCCGGCTGACCTGCCTGTAGATTTCCATACATATCTTTGAAATTTTTGAAAAAACAGTCGAGCATGAATAACCACCTGCACAAACCGGAAGTTTATGCTGCTTTTTTATTTCCGGTTTTATATCCGAAGATTTATGGAACCTTATATGAAATCTGAAAAAGAATTGGGCATTAAATTCTGTCTGAAACCCTAAGGGTTTTGAAAACCCTTAGGGTGTTATGTAACATGCTCTTTGAAAAAATTTAAACAAGAAATTGTCAGCAAATATATTTTCCTGTATAATATCCTGTATTAATGAATAAAATACAGGAGATGATTTATGGGAAAATATAATCCCCCGGGGGCCGTCAGCCATGGCCGCCGGACGGAACGGAAACCTTCAGGCTCAGAAGAGAAAAAAGGCCCGGAGTTCTCAGAGGCAGGACCGCCGGCGTGCCGCATTCTGTACAATGAAAAAACGGTACAGGACAGTCAGAGAATACCGGGGGCGCTGCAGA
Source organism: uncultured Desulfobacterales bacterium (assembly GCA_964534335.1). GTDB lineage: Bacteria > Desulfobacterota > Desulfobacteria > Desulfobacterales > Desulfococcaceae > JAABRU01. The sequence goes on along the minus strand of CAZHPS010000095.1, from coordinate 3,960 downwards.
ACCTGTCCGTCCGAAGCCGAAGCTGCCCGGCAGACTTCCGAATATTGCGGCATCGGCATGAGTACCCTGCGTCGTTATAACAGGAATTTTCTGAAGGACGGCAAACGGGGGCTCATGCCGGTTTATCAGAAACTGTCCCGGACAGAGACATCACTGACATTCGAAATCATTCAGATAATTTTGTCCATGCGCTGCCTTTTGGGATGGTGCGGACAGCGGATTTCCGCCGAACTGAGACAGAGGGGAGTCACCGATATCAGTCATATGTCCGTGTACCGGCTGTTCAGACATTATCATGTCCGCACCCGGACGTACCATCCAAAAGGTCGGTGTGACGGTATCCGGTACGGGTGTCAGCAGGTGAAAACCGCAAATTGGACATGGCACACTGATTTCGCAGGTCCGCGGGAGGACAGCAGCAATGTCACCCGGTCTTTTCTGATTGTCATCGGCAGTTACAGCCGGATGCTTCCGCACCCCGGGCTGTTCCCGATCAGAAACCGGAAACCGCCGAAAGCATTCTGACAGATCTGTCCGGAATTCACGGCACTCCCCGTATCACTGTCACAGACAGCGGCAGAGCCTTTGCCCCTTCGGTTGAAGACCGGGCACACCGTTTCCCGGATTTTCTGTCAGAGCGGGGAGTCGGACACCGGAGAACAAAACCGTATTATCCGCAGACAAACGGAAAAGCCGGAGCTGCTGTAAAAATTGCCGGACGGGAATTCCTCCGGCACACCGGACGTGAATCTGACGGAACAGGAACATGGCACCGGGCGGAAATTTCCGCTCTGATTTCCGAATTTCAGGCATGGTACAATTTTTACCGGGCACACGGGGCTTTGAATTATAATGTACCGGGCCGTCTGTATGCGGGAGTCACCATGCCGAAGCAGGGTGAAAAACATCTTCGGTTTCCTGCCTGAATCACGGATTGAAACCGAAAAACTGCCTGTCATTAATAAAGAAAACCGGTTGCGGAATCTGAGTCCTGTCCCGGTTGATTAAATTTTCTCAAAGAGCATGTTACATTACACACTTAACCATTAACCATTAAACATTCCTATATCACTTTTTTCACAACTCCTATCAACTGATTGGGACGGAATGGCTTGATAATCCATCCGTCTGCTCCTGCCAGGCGTGCCTGTTGTTTCATTTCTGTATCTGAATGCGTGGTCAAAATGAGAATCGGCATATTCCTGTATTGGGGAAGCTGTCTGACCTGACGGATCAGATCAATCCCGTTCATTTCCGGCATATCCAAATCTGTAATCAGCATATCCACGCTTGTTTCCAAAAGTTTTTCATACGCTTCCCGGCCGTTTTCCGCCTCCATGACTTCATAATTTCCCATTTTCAGGGAAAAACTGACCATTTGCCGTATGCTTTCCGAATCATCCACTGCCATAATTTTATGTGTCATTTTCCTGTCCTTTCTGCAAAGCAGAAATTGATAATGTCATCCCTGCACGATTTTTTTTATGCAAAATTCACTTATACCGATTCGCCATTGGTTTGATCCAAATATTGTCCGCTGTTTTGTCTGTGCAAAAAACCGCTCCGCTTAATTTTTGCACTCCTCCGGATCAGATCAGTTGCATACTGTATCAGGTCAATGGCGAATCGGTATTATACCAGGTCAATATCAGATTTTGATTAGAAATCTGTTAAAATATGATGAGAGATCCGTTTTTTAAGCGCAGCGTGACGCAGAATTTTTCAAACAGGCTTCCAGCCTGTTCATGGTTGCACAGGCTGGTAGGTTGTGCAACTTTTTTTTATTTCCGGATTCCAGCTTTTGCCGGAATGACGGACAGGATAGCATCCCTTTGATTTGGTGAGTTATCCGTTTTCCATCTGAATCTTTACAACCATAGCGTGTTCCCCTCCGGAAAAACTGACTGCCGTGACTTTTCCCCGGCAGCCTGCCCGGACGGTTTCACCGCTTTCATAATCTGCTCCGATTTCCGTATCCGGGCTGACCTCATCGTCAGCCTTCACAGAACACCGGGCAGCATCAATTTTGAACATCCTGAACTGCGGAAATGACGAAGGATTCTGATTTTTCATATTCCTGACTCCTTTTTGCATACATGATACCTCCGACAATGGCCGTAAAGGGCGCAACTGTCACCAATCCGAACATGATCCAGGGAAACGCTGGATACAATGCCCACTTTCCACCCTTTCTTTTTGGCTTTCTCGGCAATGGTTTCATAACTGATTTTTGCGTCTGCATCCATGCCGATCACTCCGGATTTTGTTTTGCTGCCGGTGGCGATTGCCGTGGCTGTGGATGCGGAATCCGGAATGATACTGCTCAAATCATATGTGGTGTTCATTCCCTGTGCCGGAAAGGTGTTCATCAGCAGTTTTGCCTCTTCAGGTCTGCTTATCCCTTTCTGATCGGCCAGATACAGCTCAGCCGCATTTCGCTGGGCAACACCCATGCCATCACCTATAAACACAAATACATACTTTGCATTTGTCTGTGCCGGAGGCAGTGTGGAAAAAGCATTTCCCGCGAACAGGGCCAGTGACAGTGCCAGTACAAAAATACACAGTTTCTTCTTCATTGAAGCACATTCTCCTTTTCATCTGTCTGATTAATATGATTTTTCCGGATATACCGGAGTTTTTTTGCCATATATACCAATACTTAAAATATTTTGGTAATTCTGCCGGGCGGATTTTAACCGCAGAGTAACGCAGAGTTTCCGCAGAGTCACACAGAGTTTTTATTTGCTGAATTCAGATCTGAATCTGAACATCTGCCAAATGTTTCAGGTAATGGTATATGACAAAATTATGCCGGGGCATTTATTCCATCTCTGTTAGCTCTGTATTACAATTTAATTAATTTTTTGTTAAAATTTCAAAAGCGTTTGATTTAAAATCAGTTTCAGGATCGTTGAAAACCGGTTTGAAGTCTCTGTGCAGCATGAAATGCCAATTGCTGTTTGTGATTTTGTGCCTTTTGTGCTTAAGCCAGTACATGACCACGTTGAATTTTATATATTCCCCTCTTGAGAGGGGGCAGGGGGTGTGTTACCGGACTGTGCAGTTCCGGACACACCCCTGCCCATCTCAGGAGGGGAATTGATACCATAAAATCCAAATTGGTTATGTACTATTGCACAGTGTGATGGTTGTAATATGTCACAGTGGCTCCATAGCGGAGATTGCCGGTGTCTGTCCCAATTTCCCTGCATGATTCCACCTCGGCAAGAGATACGGTTCGCACTCCCCCGCGTGTTTTTTTGTCAGAAATCCATTTCAGAATATCCTCAATTTTATAATAAATCATTGTTCCTTTTTCCATAAACTCACCGGATTCGCAGTACATCCCTCTGATATTGCAGCTTTTGATTTTGGCAGGAAACATATTTTTCCCTGTCAGACGGCTGCACAGTATGTCAACATCACATTCACTGTGTTCATTTTTTTCCTCTTTGCACAGATGATTCTGACAAAACATATTTTTTTCTCCTCTTCTTTTGGCCGGGTGAAAAACTGCGGCGGTTTGTATACAAAAAAAAGATTTTCACAATGAAACCCTGAAGGTTTTCGGACAAACATTTTCCTGAAGCCTATAAAATATCTTTGTCAGATTTCAGTGAAAATTCTGTTAAATTTTTGCAAATTTTTTCCCTTCCCGGCAGATTTTTCCGATTTAACAGAAAATTAATATGTTTCTTATCATATCTGAATATTTGTATCATAAATTCCATTTCAGCAAAGGCATTGGAATTTACGAATGTTCAATAATAATAAGGAACGCAAAAATAAAGGAATGCAAAATGGCAAATGCTGATCTTCATGTCCATTCCCGATTTTCCAAAAGACCGTCCCAGTGGATTTTGCAGAAAATCGGATGTCCGGAAAGTTTTACCGAGCCGCTTCAGATTTACCGGATTGCCAAAAAACAGGGAATGGATCTGATTACCATCACGGATC
>CAZHPS010000094.1:0-17231 GCA_964534335.1 uncultured Desulfobacterales bacterium | reverse complement strand
TAATATTTTTATATGCAAAATTCGTGCCATAAAAAACCAAAGTTGAAACATTATAGAAAAAATTGAGAAAAAACAAACCTCAATCCCGGAAGGGATGACATTATCCGTTGAACAGCGTCTGAAACTGATGCCGGAAAAATCCGTAATGATTGAAATTATTATAGAAAAAATTGAGAAAAAACAAACCTCAATCCCGGAAGGGATGACATTATCCGTTGAACAGCGTCTGAAACCGATGCCGGAAAAATCCGCAAGGATTGACATTATTAGGCAGTGGGTCAAAAGGGTTGATTTTTTCTGCATCTGAATTTTCCGCAGAAAAAAACTCTGCGGGACTCTGCGGAAAACTCTGTGTGACTCTGCGGTTAAAAAAACAGGCGATCAACGGATCTGACCCACTACCCATTATTATAGAAAAAATTGAGAAAAAACAAAACTCAATCCCGGAAGGGATGACATTATCCGTTGAACAGCGCACTGACACCGATGCCGGAAAAATCCGTAAGGATTGAAATTATTATAGAAAAAATTGAGAAAAAACAAACCTGAATCCCGGAAGGGATGACATTATCAGCCGATTTGACCCACTATCCCTTATTCTTCAAACAGAGGCACGATCTTAAATTTTGTCACATCCACCAACCCCCTGTCTGTGATTTTCAGTTCCGGAATTACGGGCAGAGCCATGAACCCCAAAGTCATAAAAGGATCATGCAGATTTGTTCCCATATTTCGTGCTGCCCGGATCAGTTCATCCATCTGCTTACGGATTACGCGCACCGGTTCCGGGGACATCAGTCCGGCAATGGGCAGTGCAAGGGAAGCCTGAACTGTTCCTTTGCTGACAACCGCAAAACCGCCTTTCATCCTCACCACTTCTGTCAGAGCTGTTTTCATATCAGCGTCATCGGTTCCCACCACAATGATATTGTGGGAATCATGGGCCACACTGGAGGCCAGCGCGCCCTGTTTCAGCCCGAATCCTCTGATAAATCCTTTGCCCATTCCTGCTTTTCCGGTATAGCGTTCCACCACTGCAATTTTGAGAATGTCTTCTTCCGGATTGGAAACAGCCATTCCCTCTCTGATTTTTGCAGGAAGCACAATCTGCCGGGTAAGCAACTGATCCGGAATGACTTCCATGACACGGATATTTTTGCAGGTAGCGGGAATGGAAAAATCCACTGTATCCGGGTTCAGATTCATGGATTCAGGAACAGACACCGGAGCAGGCATCTGCACATGGGGCAGCATTTCTCCGTTTTCCGCGCAGAGAATGCCTTTGCACCAGACTTCTTCTGCACAGGGAGCATTGAGATCGGAAAAGACCATCAGATCCGCACGGTATCCGGGTGCAATGGCTCCCGCGTCCCGGATATGAAAATACCGGGCCGGATTGATGGTTGCCATCTGAATTGCCATGACCGGATCAAGTCCCTTTGCAATAGCCCGGCGCACAATAGAATCAATATGCCCCTGCTCCAGAATATCATGGGGATGCCGGTCATCTGTACACCACATCATGCGGTGAAAGTTTTTCCCGTTAATCAGCGGAAACAGGTCATCCAGATTTTTCGCTGCACTTCCCTCCCGCACCATGATGAACATGCCTGCCGCGAGTTTTTCCGCTGCCTCGGCTGCGGAGGTGCATTCATGATCGGTGGAAATGCCTGCACAGAGATACGCGTTGAGAGGAAAACCGCTCAGTCCGGGTGAATGTCCGTCCACAGGTTTGCGGTGTGCATGAGCAAGTCCGATTTTGGCAAGAACATCAGGATTTTCCCATACCACTCCCGGAAAATTCATCATCTCTGCCAAAGCCGGGATTCCGGGATCTGCCATAAAAGGCGCGAGTTCTTCTGCACCCAGTTTTGCCCCTGAGGTTTCCATATCTGTGGCCGGTACACAGGACGGCAGGGTGAAAAAAATACGGGCTGGCTGGCCTTCGGCAGCTTGGAGCATATAACGGATGCCCTCAGTTCCCAGCACATTGGCAATTTCATGGGGATCTGCGATTACAGTACCGGTTCCGCAGGGCAGAACAGCGCGGATAAATTCCGTGACCGAGGCCAGGGAACTTTCAATATGCACATGGGGATCAATAAACGAGGGTGAGACAAAACGTCCGTCCATATCCCGGATTTCCGGAGCAGAATAATCCCCGATTCCGGCAATATATCCCTCTGTGACAGCAATATTTCCTTTGATGATCTCACCGGAAAACACATTGACAATACGTGCATTTTTCAGCACCAGATCGGCTTTTCCGCTTCGCGCTGATGCAATAACACGGGAACTGTTCATTTTTCCTCTTATCCGCTTTATTTTTTCCTGACATTTGCCGCCTGATTTTTTACGCAGTGTTCAGCACCTTTTCAGCAAAAATCATTTCCTTTTCAGCGATTGAAAAATGCCTGTGTTTTTAACCACGGAATACACGGAACACACGGAAAAAAACAGAAATGCCTTTGTCTTTTAACCGCTGAAATGGGTCAAAGGAGCTTTGCCGATGGGAAACACATTGAAACCGATTTCAAACAGTTTCCGGTGATCCAGAATATTTCTGCCGTCAAACACAAACGCGGGTTTGATCATGGCATTATATATGCGATTATAATCCAGTTTGGCATACAGGGGCCATTCAGTAATCACGGCAACCGCATCGCACCCTGTTACTGCTGCATACGGATCGCTCTCATACACAATATCCCCTTTGACATCTTTCAGATCATTTCTGGCATTTGGGATGGCCTGGGGATCGCTGATTACGATCCGCGCCTTTTCCTCTGCCAGTTTCTGTGCAATGAATATGCCGGGACTTTCCCTTGTGTCACCTGTATCGGCCTTGAAAGCAAACCCGAACAGACAGATATTTTTGCCAGCCAGGGTGTTGAACATACTGCTGAGCATATTCAGCACAAACCGCTCTTTCTGATAATCATTGATCCGGATTACGCCTTCCCAGTAATCAGCCACCGGTTCCAGTCCGTAATGGCGGCAGAGATACACCAGATTGAGAATATCCTTTTTGAAACATGAACCGCCAAAACCCACACTTGCATTGAGAAAGCGGTTTCCCAGCCTGCTGTCCATGCCCACAGCTTTGGCAACCTCTGTGACATCAGCATCGGTTTTTTCACAAAGTGCGGAAATGGAATTGATGGAGGATATTTTCTGCGCCAGAAATGCGTTGGATACCAGTTTGGAAAGTTCACTGCTCCAGAGATTTGTGGTGAGAATCCGCTCTTTGGGAACCCAGTTGGCATAAATTTCCACCAGTTCCATGCGTGCCTTCATTCCGGATGGGGTCTCATCCGAGCCGATCAGCACCCGATCCGGTTTTTCCAAATCCCGTATAGCGGTTCCTTCGGCCAGAAATTCCGGATTGGACAGAACTTCAAAACGGTTGTGATTGTCGCCTGCGGTCAGTATCCGCTTCATTGCCAGCGCGGTTTTCACCGGAAGCGTGCTTTTTTCCACGATGATTTTGGCAGACTGGGCACAGTCCCGGATTTGCCGCGCGGTTTTTTCCCAGTATTGCAGATCCGCAGCCATTCCCGCTCCCACCCCAAAGGTTTTGGTGGGTGTGTTCACACTGACAAAGATGATGTCCGAATCCCTGATCTCTTTTTCCACTTCTGTGCTGAAAAAAAGATTTCTGCCTCTCGCAGATTTGACCACCTCATCCATTCCGGGTTCATAAATGGGCAGATGATCCGAGTTCCACTGCGCAATCCGATCCGGATTGATGTCCACAACCGTTACTTTATACTGCGGGCATTTGTGCGCTATCACCGCCATTGTCGGTCCCCCAACATATCCTGCGCCGATACAAAGAATTTTTTTGCTGAAAATTCCGCTCATGGATTTTGTATTTCTCCCTGTCCTGTCTGCTGTGTTTCTCCCTGTTCCGACCGCTGTATTTCTCCCTGTCCTGTCTGCTGTGTTTCTCCCTGTTCCGACCGCTGTATTTCTCCCTGCCCTGTCTGCTGTATTTCTCCCTGTCCTGTCTGCTGTGTTTCTGACTGTCCTGTGTCTGCCAGTTTAAAGATAATTTCATCTCTGCCCACCAGTCCCAGTTCATGCCTTGCGATACTTTCTATAAAATCAAGGTCATTGCGCAGGCGTTCGATGGTACGGTACAGGGAAAGGTTTTCCTGTATCATGTTTTCATTTTTCCGGATCAGGGTGTCGCGGGTCTCCCTGAGTGTGTTAAGTTCCGCAAGCCCTTTATCCCCGTAAACAATAAACCCGAAAAGAGAAAACATGACAGCAGCAGCCAGGATGATAAAAATATTGAGACCTGAATTCATTGTATTTCCTGTCATGTGATGATTCAGATTCCGTGTACAGGACAAAAAATGCAGACCTTTGATATTGTTAAATCTGAATATTTAAGTTATGAAGATATAACAGCCTGATATTAAAAATTATCCAAAAACAGGATAATTTTTTTGTCCTGTATTCCAAGTGTCGACTTACAGGAAACAAAAGAATTTTGCAAGCAAATTCAGTGATACCTGCTTTTTTCCGAATGGCTCCGGGCTGTTTTTAATCTGCCGTGAAGACACAAAGTCTCACAAAGATTAAGTAAGTCAGCATAAATTTTCGGGTATAAAGTTTTCAGAAAAAATTACCGAAATATTGACAATCCTGAATCACACGAAAATAATAATTTGAAAATCCGTCTGTTTTGTGTTATTCACAAAAAATTTTATGAATCTCAATGCGTAACCGGTTTTCAGATTTCATCTTGCAGGAACAGTCATCACAAAACGAAAGGAATGAAAACAGAAAATGGACTGGACACGGATAGAAAAGAACATTGACATGAGGGAACCCATTTTCGCAGAATGGGTTGTGGAGCGCATCAGGGACAAAAAAGTGGCAGATCCGGAAGAGGCGCGCAGGCTGGAAGAGCGGTTTTTGGATAATGATACCATAACTCATCTTATCAGCAGCGGGGATATGCTTTCCCTTTCCCAACTGTTTCAGGCTGTTTCCCCGCAGAGGTTTGCCGCTCACACAGAGCTTCTGACAGAAAAATGGCAGAAGGAATGGTCAGACACCACGGCAGGATGGGCTTTGCCGGTCATAATGCAGACTGCACCTGAAACAGCGGTCAGACTGCTGGAGGATTTATGCAAAAACAGGGAAAAACTTTTCGATGCCGACCGGATATGGGAAAGCATGACGGAAAATTTTGTTCATCTGCCGGAAAACAGCCAGAAATCTCTGGCATTCACCCTTATTGATGCCTACCGTGAAACCTATGGAACGGAAGGCATTCAGGAACCTTATGGAACTGATGTGCTGAAACTGGCAATGAAATACGATCATCCTGAAACCGAAGCACTGTTCCGCCACTGCCTTTTTTCCGAAGATGATGAATATGACTTCCGGATCTACCATGTTGTCAGTGCACTGGGGCTGAATTCAGATGAATACCGGACAATTCAGGGCCGCATCGAGGATGATAAACTTTCTTTTTATTCAAAGGAATATTATAAAGAGCCACTGCCCGGAGATCTGGAAAAAGTGATCGCAAAAATCGGAAAACGCTCTTTCAAATATGCGGATTCCTTTTTTGAAACCCATAAGGGACAGATCCGGGATGAAAAGATCAGAGGATTTTTCGAAAATCTGCTCGCAGACCGGGATTTTATGAAAAGTCTGCATGAAAAAAGACAGCGGACCTGGGTGTATGCCATGATTATCAGCGGCATAACCACATTTTTCCGCAGGGAGAAAATGGATCTGACCGGCCTTTCTGTGCAGGAAGTTGCTGACCTGCTTTCCGAAGATTTGGAATTTATGCCGGATTTTGAGGGTTTTCTCTCTTTTTTCAGACAAAGTGACCGGACAGAAACCATACGCTGTCTCACAGAAGCTCTGGAAGATTCTTTTGATTATCACGGAGGAGAGAATATTATCCGCATCATGGCGGAACTTGGCTATGATGAATTTCTCCGCCCCCTGTGCAATGCTCTGGAAACTGACATTTACATGGAATTTATGATCGAAGCTGCGGATAGGGCTTTGATGAAATACGGAAAAAAAGCTGCTGTTTTTCTTACGGATTATGTGGAGCAACTTGATGAGATGGCACAAAACTCCGCTCTGGAAATTGTGCGGAAAATCGGGGGACCCGAAGCCATAGCCTTTACAGACAGGCATTTTGACAGCCTGATGAATATTGAACCGGAATTCATTCTGCACGCGTGCGAATCCCTGTGCAATGAAAACTGTCTGGAGAAAATCAGCAGAAAAGTCAACAAAAATCAGCGTCTCTTTGATGATGCATGGCTGACCATAACATTGCTCACCAAAGGAAAAATACCGGAAACAGAGGAGATGCTGAAACAGTATTACCGGCGCAAAAAAGAGCAGGCGGAATCAGCAGAGGCCATCATGTCCGGAAAATTTCCTGACACCGCCCATCCCTATATTGAGGCGGAACTGGAATGCAAAAACTGCGGAGATCGAAGCACTTACCGGCTGTACCGGATTTTTATGAGTGAAAAGGGAAAACCCCATATTGCACAGGAACTTGTCTGCATCAACTGCCTGGAACTGGCTGATTTTGAATTTACTGACAGGGGAAAAATGGCACTGACCGCTGAAACTATGCGCCTCATGCTTGCCGGAAAGACCGGCAACAAAGAGGAACTGGAGGATGCATATGAAAAAAGTCCTATCCAGTACGGCAAAACAATGGCTATGGGAAAAGTCATGGAAGTGGATGAGGCCATTGAGAAATACCAGAAAGCCATTGAAAAAAATCCCAAAGACGCTGCCAAATACATCGGGCTTGGCAATATTTACTATTTTATGGATTTGTTTGCCAAATCCTCTGATATGTATCAGCGGGCCATAGAGGCTGATCCTCTGTATATCCAGGCCCATTATTCCCTTGCCCAGATAGCGGAAAAAGTGGAGGATTCTGATATTGCATTGGAATGGATGGAAAAAGGACTTCCCTATCTGGAAAAATCCAAATATTACAGAGGTTCCGGTATTGGGCATGAGGAATTTCTGGAAGCGTACTGTGATTATTACAATACGCTTTTGGATGAAACCGGCAAAGACAAACCCCGTATCTCGCCTCCGGGCGGTTTTTCAGATCCGGAAAGTTATGAACCTGTGCAGCCTGTGCGCAGGGAAAAGAAAATTGGCCGCAATGATCCCTGCCCCTGCGGCAGCGGCAAAAAGTACAAAAAATGCTGTCTGATGAAAGAGAAGGAGTGAGGTGATTTCCAGAAAAGAATATCCCGCCAAAGCAGCATAAGCTTCCGGTCTATGCCCTGTGCCTGTGAACTGATACCAATTCGCTTTCAAAACATGGGGATACCGGTTTTATCCCCAAATCCGGTTTTTCCGTGCAGTCCGTGTGTTCTGTGGTTAAAAAAACGGATATTCCCGGTTTCTGAAAGCGGTTTGGTATGAACCGGGATATTTATTTTCAGAAATCACCTGAATCGCGATCAGAGCCGTGACCCTAAGGAAGCGGCTCTGTATCTCCCCGCGTATGCCAAACTCATTTTAAAAAAGCCACTGTCTTCCACTTTTCCAAAAGTAAATCCCTTTGCATTATTTGTCTTTTTTCTGCAAAGCATTCAGACGCTGCTCTGCTTTTTGGGAAAATTCGCTGTCCGGATATTTCCGGATGATTTCCTCATACAGGGTGCGGGCATGTTCCGTATTGTTCTGCAATTCCTCCAACTGTGCAGTGTCAAAGAGATCCTTTGCCTTTCCGCCTGAACATCCTCCGCAGTAAAGCGGCAGGAATACCAATAAAATCAGAATTATTTTTTTCATGAAAAACTCCTTTCCCTATGCTGTCAAAATTTAACTTATACCAATTCGCCATTGACCTGATACAATCTGCACCTGATCCGGAGGAGTGCAAAAATTAAGCGGAGCGGTTTTTTGCACACGCTGAACCGCAGAAAAACTGACAATTCTGTATCAAATCAATGGCGAATTGGTATTCCGCTGTTAAAAAAAACAGTTATTCCCCGATTTCTGAAAGCGGTTTGGTATAAGCAGCTCAGGTGGACATGACAATGCCCACAACATCAATGGCGGGCAACGCTCCGCTTTTGTCCACAGCAATTCTCTTTTACTGCCGGGAAAATTTCTTGCCTTTTTGTTTTGTCAGTGATAAGGAAAAAATTTAGAAGAAGTATTTCCTGCCAACTTGCAATGGGTGCATGCTGGCAGGAAAAAACTGCACTGACAACAAACATCCACGTCTGTTATTTACTAAAATTTCTTTAGATTAATCATATTTTGTTTAAATATCAACCGATAATTTGACAGAGTGCAAAAAATGTTATGATTGGGCTAAGAAAAAAATAGAGAAAAAAGTTGCCATCCAAAGTTTTTTCAGTTCTTTGCAGTTCATGAAGTAGATGCATGGCTTCTGAGTCAGCCATACATCTTCCCTTTGAAAGTCAAAGAAGCATTTCCCAAAAAGATTCAACATCCGGAAACCGTGAATTTTCATGAACCACCGGCAAAACTGCTGGAACGTCTTTATCATTCACATATAAAGCGTTCATATAAAAAAATGGTGAATGGCAAAATGATACCGGAAATCTATGAAACCCTCAGAAACGAGCTGATCGTCCTGCTCCAAAACGCGGCTGCTCCGGAAGCTGTGAATGCGCAGACCCGTGAACTGCTTTCCCGGATCTGGCGCCGTGCGCAGGAGAACCAGTTTGAGATTGTGCTGGCCGGTGAATTTCAGGGCGGAAAATCCACCACCTTCAATGCCCTGTGTGACGGCAGGGAACTCAGTCCCATGGGTTCCGGCATACGAACCAGCGGCTGTATTGTATCCGCACAGAATATCTCTGATCCGGACGAACCTGAATCCGCTGAAGTGCAGTGGCGCAGTTCAGCAGAACTCACAGAGGGATTTTCCGATCTGCTTCTGCCACATTTCCGGCATCTTGTTCCCCACAGATTTGAAAAAACCACAGCCACGGAACTGGCTCAGTTGCTTAACCTTGAAGATCCCGCAGATCGGCGGCTTTTGGCACAGGCAGCAGATCGGGAATGGAAAATATGGAAAAAAGACAAATCAGGCTATGATCCGGACCAGTCCGGGCTGCTGGATGTGGTGCGCTGTGCCAGTATCATTGCCCATCATTTTGGAAATCCGGAACTTGCACAAATGCGGGAGAAAAAATTTCTGCCTGATGATGTCAGCACCATGATCCGTTTTCCTCTGGACTGGGAAGAACGCTGGTTCGATAACCGGCCGGACAGTTTTAGGATTTCAGAAGTGATTTTTGTTTTCATCAGCCGCATCTGCCTGAAAATCCATTCCCCTTCTTTGGGAAGGCTGGGCTGTGTGATTACAGACTGCCCAGGTCTTTCTGCAAGCCGCTGGGATACGCACACGGCCCGGCAGGCCATGTTCCGTGCTGATGCCATTCTCTATCTTTTTGACGGATCCAAAACCCTGAAACTCTCTGATCTGCGCGCACTGGATTTTATCCGCAGAAACGGCATGGCAGGCAGGCTGTTTTACGGCTGCAATATGCGGGGACACAGTCTGAAAGACAGCAAACGAATTTTGTCTGCCAGTATCACTTCCCTGAAAAACAGCGGTTTTTCCATTGCAGAGGAAAAACAGGTTTCACTTTTTCACGCGCTGCTTTCCCTGCGCGCTGTGCAGGCTGCGCATCTGTGTGAAACTGATGCGGATTTCCCTGAAAAACGCAGCAGTCTCCGCAAAACCCTTGTGCGGCAGATGGCAGTGCTGGAAATGGAAGAATCTGATTCTGCGGATGCAGATTTTTCCGCATTTGTGCAGAATGCAAAGGACGCGGCCGGGCTGGACAGACTGCGCACTATGGTGGAGCAGGCTGTGATTTCACGCAAAGCAGCTTCTGTGCTCATTGAAAACGGTGCAAAGGCAGGGGCAGACTGTCTGCGGGAGATTGAGGGAAATCTTCATGCGCGGGAAAATGCAGCGTTTCGGGAAGAAAAGGATTTCCGCAGGCAGATTGCAGATGCCGAGACCGAGCTGCGGAAATTCCGATCCGCGTGCATTCGTATTTTGGATGGAATCAGAGATGATAGAGCGGATCGCTCACTGTCTGAGGATGTATGGGAGCGTATTGAGGCGCGGCACCAGGAACTCTGTAATATAATCAGTGAACGGATTTACCGGGAAGTTCTCAACAAAGTTTCCTTTTCCCTGCTGAGCGGAAAAGGATTTCAGGACAGAATTTCCGGCATTATCAAGGCTGAAACCGATGTCTGTTTCACAGAAACCATTCACACGTGGATTACGGAAATCAAAGAGGGACGGAATCCGGTGTACAACAGCAGAATTGTCCGTCAGGTTCGCTCTGTAAGCAGGGAACTGAAACACGCGTGGAGCAGTTCCGCTTTGCCCGGAATGCAAATGACAGAGGGAACCGTGCTGCCGGAATTTTCCGGTGATCTGGAAGTGGACACAGCCATGATTGTCCGGGAACTGGAAAGCGGCCCGGCACTGGAAAATATCCGTTACAGTGCTTTGCTTGCAGCAGGAGGCATCAGCGGCATTTTCACTGCCGCGTCCGGCATTCTTCTGGCTGTGTATATGCTCATCACCCGGCTTTTCTGGGTGAAAATTGTCACCATTGCCGCTCTGGTGGTCAATATGCTCCTGCTCCTTCTGACCAAAGACATGATGGAAAAAAGCATGAAAAAGGATATTCGCAGCAAACTGGAACCGGCAATGCACATGCTTTTTTCTGAAATTGAAGCAGATGTGAAAAAGGAATTCAGAAATTTTTCCAAAAGCATACGGGAATTTTATCTGACATTGTTTGCGCAGTCAGCAGACAAACCTGCCCGCATATTTGAAGAACGCAAACACCAGGCTGAAAAAGATTTTCTTAAAAGCAGGGAAACCCGCATATCCATTGCACGCGAGGCCCGGCGCATCCGGGAAACAGATATTGCGCCCATGCGAACAGCTTTGGAGGATTTTATCCGCAAAACAGCACAGTATCTTTCAGCAGAGGAAAAGGAATAACGCATGATACCCATTCGGGATACCACCCCATCCAAAACTGTGCCAATTGTCAATTACAGTCTGATCTGCATGAATATTTTCTTTTTCATGGTTCAACTGGCGCAGGGCAGTGAGCTGGCCCATTTTGATTATCTTTACGGCTTGGTTCCGGCCCGGTATTTCACTTCAGATGCCTATGATTATTTCGGCATCGGGCATCAGTCCCTGTCCTTTTTTTCCTATATGTTCCTCCACGGCGGATTTTTTCATCTGCTTGGGAATATGTGGTTTTTGTATATTTTTGGGGACAATGTGGAGGAGCATCTTGGCCCGTTCCGCTATCTGGTCTTTTACCTGCTCTGCGGCATTGCATCCGGTCTGTTTCACATGGTATTCAATATAAATTCCAATATCCCTGTCATCGGCGCGAGCGGCGCTATTGCCGGAGTCATGGGTGCGTATATTGTCCTGCATCCCCATGCCCGGATTCTGACGCTGGTTCCCGTGATTATCATCCCCTTCTTTTTTGAAATCCCTGCTTTTATCTTTCTGGGACTGTGGTTTCTGATTCAGTTTTTCAATGCAGCCACCACCCCGGCATTTGCCTCCAGTGTAGCGTGGTGGGCGCATGTGGGCGGATTTGTATTTGGCGCGGGTTTTCTGAAACTTTCCGGCAGAATTCCGCACACAGGCATCAGCCAGATGACAAGGCATGTAACAGAGCGGAAAAAAACGCCAATGCTGCAGGTTATTCATCCGCTTGGGCCTGTGGATGATCCCAATCTGTATGGCACAATGGTAATTACACCGTTTGAGGCTGTTCACGGCGCAAGGAAAATTGTCAATATTCCCTGGGGGTTTCAGAAACGCATGTATAATGTGACAGTGCCGCCTGACACACGGGCAGGAAATATCCTGCGCCTGAACGGACTGGGAAAAATCATGCGGGATGGGAGCCGGGGCGATATGCTGCTTACCGTGCGGGTGGCCGGGGAGCCTGTTGCCGGATGAGAGTAAAATATGTCTGTTAAATGAATCTGAATCATTTTTTTATGATCATTTGAAATATATGAGAATATTACCGGGTAAAATTTCTGCACTGTAAAGCAGGAAAATTATTATAACGGAACCGGCGCATGGTGGTACCGGGTTCTCAATGACCACCTGGGAACCCCGCAGAAAGTCGTTGACAGTGCCGGTCAGGTTGTATGGGAAGCCGGGTACATGCCCTTCGGCGAAGCCCGTGTTCTTGTGGCCGATGTTGTGAACAATCTGCGCTTTCCGGGCCAGTATTTTGATGCGGAAACCGGGCTGCATTATAACTGGCACAGATATTATGATCCTGGGACAGGGCGGTATGTTACGGCTGATCCGATTGGTTTGGAAGGCGGGCTGAATCTGTACGTTTATGTGAACGGGAATCCGGTGAATTGGGTTGATCCGTCAGGATTGGGCGGGCCGGGTCAAAGCACTTTTTGCGGTGATGAGGATGGATGCAGGGGGAGTTTACTCGGTGCTGAGGGTGCAGGCGGCTGTGCACGGTGGACGCCCAGTGGCTCAGGGGCACAGAGGGCAGCCCGTTTTTCTGAAAATTGGAAAAATGTGTCGTTAAACGACACTGTAAAGAGAATTGCGGGCGATAATCCTATCATCGAAACAACCTCTACAGGTAAAACAGTATTTCGAAATCCAAGCATGGGCGCTGAAGTGGTGCACGATACTGCCGGAAATTACTTTCGGGTACGCAATTCAGCCGGACAATATGGCGATGAGTTTGGAAAACCGATTCCAAATAATGTTCCTCTCATAAAGCCGGACAAGACTGCACAAACAGGGGTGCCTAAAGACGTAAGGCAAGCGTTAACCCATTTTAATAACGCAGATTAAGGTTAGGAGAGTGGTTATGCCTGTCGGTGAATGGTGGGGATTGTTTTGTAGAGAAGATATGTACGATTTTTTATTTGAGTTGCCGCGTATTCCCGGCACTTCGGCTGATGGGGTGTTTTTTTTACCGCCACCTGTATTGGAACTGGGATTTGATGAAGGTTTGTGGTCTGAAATCAACGAGCAAACTGGGTTATTGTTTGATTTAGGAGAGGAAGAAGAGATTGATCCGCATATTTCTGAAAAGATTGTTCAGAATATTCAAAGGGTAGCAAATAATTATGAGGAGTCGGATTCAGTCATTTCCCGTGTCGTTGGGCAATCCAATGGTAAAGACATAGTCGTAAGTATGGCAGCCAAAGATTTTTCAAAATGGTTGATGAAACTGGCTTCATTTCTGAAAAGTGAGGCATTAATAAATAATAGAGTATATGCAATTTTTTAAATAATCATATCAGTGTGTTGTCTCCAGTAAGGCGAAAAGTGCGGCGGGATCCGGATACATGCCCTTCGGTGAAGCCCGTGTTCTTGTGGCCGATGTTGTGAACAATCTGCGCTTTCCGGGCCAGTATTTTGATGCGGAAACCGGGCTGCATTTCAATCACCACTGCCCCACAGTCAACATGACACATCAAAGGAGGATACGACAATGAGAAAAATTTTTTATCTGTGTTTACTGGTGTTTTTCAGCATAACCGGCGTGTCCGGAGCCGCTGTGCTGACCTTCGATGACATTTCCCGAACAGATTTCTGGGAATATATTCCGGACGGTTACGGAGGGTTTGACTGGGACAAAGCCGGGGTGATCAGCAGATATGAAAATTCCGCATCAGGATATTACAGCGGCACGGTGTCAGGGGATTATGCGGCATTCAATCCCTATGCAAAGATCATCACGGTGAGCAGACCGTCCCTGTTTGATTTCACAGGGATTTATGTGACATCGGCTTTTTACAGTTTTCAGGAAATCCTGTTCACAGGATATTCGGACGGAACGGAACTGTATCAGGCCACAGTGACAGCGGGTTATTCCGCTCCTGTATGGACGGATTTTTCTTTTTACGGAGTAGACACACTGATAATCCAAACCGTGAGTGATACAGATCCCCGGACATACATTGACAACTATTTTGCCCTGGACAACCTCACCTGGGAGGAACACACGGCCCCTGTTCCGGAACCTTCGACCCTGATTCTGCTTGCAGCGGGTCTGGTGACGGGAATTGCAGGGCGCAGGAGAGCAGAGAAATAACAGAGAAATAAAACGGTTTCATCATTCCGCATACCGGCTCAGGGTTATGTGCAGGGTTCCGTTTTCATCCGTGTAACTGTCCCGGATTTCCTTTTCCGTCATTACAGACGGATCGCCCCTGTGAATCTCCACAGCATAATCCGCCAGCAGCGCGGTCAGAACCCGGTCAAATTTTTCCCGATCCCATTTCAGGAAATCCCTCATGCGGTGAATCCGGACAAACCCCCGGCCTTTACCGATCCGGTTATATGCGGCTTTGAATGCGACTGCACACGCAAATCCGGAGGAGTGCAAAAATTAAGCAGAGCGGTTTTCTGCACACGCGCAACAGTTGAAAAACTGACAGTATTGCATCAAGTCACAATGTCGAATTTGTATTATCTGTTCAGTTCCTTTCTGACAGCAATGCCGATGCTTTCCAGGGTATAGGGTTTTTTCACATAAAGCCCCGCGCCCAGGGCCTGAATTTTTTTCACATCAGAAGTCTCGGAAAAACCGCTGGCTATCACAGCCTTCTGTCCCGGACATATTTTTATGATTTCCTCATAGGTTTCCCTGCCGCTCATTCCCGAAGGCATAATCATATCCAGAAGAATCAGATCTATTTTATTGTTCCGCAGATATTCGACTGCTTTTTCCCCGCTTTCCGCGGCTTCTGTCACGTAACCCAGCTTGCTCAGGATGCTGCATGCTATCATGCGCTGATTTTTCTCATCATCGACTACCAGAATTTTTTCCCCTTTTCCATTGTATTCACCGGGCATGGAATCCTTTTTCACATATGTGTTCTCCTGCCGCGCTACCGGAAAATACAGATCAAAACAGGTTCCCCGGTCCCCGCTTTCCACATCAATATAACCTTTGTGATCCTGCACAGTGTTCCATACAATGGTCAGTCCCAGCCCTGTGCCGCTTCTGCCCATAACCTTCCGGGTATAGAAGGGTTCAAATATCCGTTCCAGATCATTGGCGGATATGCCGCATCCGTTGTCTGAAACACTCAGCACAATGTATTCCCCTATGCAGACCTCGTCATAGCCCCTGACCGGACGATCCACATACTGATTCCGGGTCAAAATCTGAATTCCTCCCCTTCCCTCTATGGATTCAAAGGCATTGACCACCAGGTTCATCAGAATCTTCCGGATATGAAGCGGAGAGCAGCTTATGTCCAGAAGATCTGTCTGCAGCCGGGTTTCCAGACTGATTTCCGGATATCCGGCACACAGGGCGGAATACTCAGGAGAGTCCAGATATTCCCGGATAATGCGGTTGATGTTTATGATATTGTGTGTACCGGCCACTCCGCGCGCGAGGGTAAGCAGATCTGATACAACAGCAGCCGCGCGCTGTCCGGCTTCTTTTATGGTTTCAATCGGGCCTCTCAGGCGGCTTTCTTTTGGAATGTCCATCAGCAGCAGATCCGGATAACTCACAACGCCGGAAAGGATATTGTTAAGATCATGGGCCACGCCTCCGGCCAGCAGTCCCAAAGCCTCCATCTTTTTGGAACGGGCCAGTCTTTCCTGCAGTTCCTGTTTTTCCTCCAGGGATTTTCTGTGTTCTGTCATATCCGTGACAATGCTCAGAATCATATCTTTTCCGTCCACCCGGAGAATTTTGGCGGAAATCAGGGTATGCAGGGTATGTGCCCCGGTGCCGTTTCTGAGCCCGATATCCTCCTCCCGGTTTCGGAATTCCCCTGTTTCCCGAATGGCATGGGCAAAATTTATCCTCTGCTCCTCTGTGAAAAAACCGAGTTCAACTGTTGTCCGGCCAATGGCCTGGTCCCGTGACAGTTTTGTCATTTTCGAAAACTCCTGATTCACATCCGTCAGAGTGCCGGTTTCCGGTTCTGTCAGGATAATGCTCAGAGGGCATACGTCAAAAAGGTTTTTGAATTTGGCTTCACTTTCCCGGAGAGCATCCTCAGCCCGTTTCCGGTCACTGATCTCATCGCGGAGCATCTGGTTTGCAGACGCAAAGGCTTTCTCCCTGTCTTCAACCGTCTTTGCCATCTCCCGGAATATTTTTTCTATCCCGGCCAGTTCAACATAGGTGACATAGTTATGATCCTGCGGAAATATCCCCCTGGCCACCTGCTCCATCCCCTGGCAGATTTCCGTGAGGGATTTGCGAAGATATACACGCAGCAGCCATCCTGTGACCAAAAAAATGATGAACACTGCCCCGATCAGGATTAACACACTTATAATGAAGAAAAAACGGATTTCTTCTTTGTACCTTTTCAGGCTCAGTGATATTTCCGCATGCCCGATCCGGACATTTTTGCAGAAAATATCCCCGGATCTTCTGATTTTTATATTATCAGGACTGCCACTGCCGTGTGCAAACAGCACCCGGCCGCTTTCATCTGTGATAGAAACATACTCGACCAGATCATTTTGTGCAAATTCCGTGCTGATGCCCGCAACATTCTTCAGATCAATATTCCATATGGGAAGGGCAAGAATGTTCACCAGCCGGGATATATGTTCATCTGCCTTTTTCTCCACCATTTTCAGCAGATCCTGGGAACGCAGAAAATGGATAAATATCAGCATTGCCGCCAAAACCAGAAATATGATCAGGCTCAGACTCAGCGCAAGATTTTTTGATATGGACCTGCCGGCAGACACGGTTCCGGCATTTTTCTGCATATAATGATTTTCTCTGTTTTTTTCCATGACTGTTTCCTGTTTTCGGTTTATAAGTAAGGTTCCATAAATTTTCCGGCATAAAATTTTCAGAAAAACCGGATTTTTCGGAAAAATCCGGTTTTTCTGAATACACGAAAATTTCTGTTTGCCTACTTACATCATATCTCCTCTTATTTATATGGCAAAAATCTGTGAAAGGCAAGCACACAGTTTTCTGTATGCTGATTTGTCAAAAAAAATATTTTGGCAATTTACTTTTTACACCGATATTGATATAGATTAACGGATGTAATGCTGAACGCTGAATGATGAATGCTGATTGCAAACCCGATCTGTTCATTCAGCATGATCAAAAGACAAAAAAAGGAGCCAGATTGATATGGAGAAATGTCCCTGCGGATCGGAAAAGGAATAC
>CAZHPS010000093.1:0-17256 GCA_964534335.1 uncultured Desulfobacterales bacterium | reverse complement strand
ACGCATGGGACGGGTCAACTCAACTCAACTCAACTCCAACATACAAGGGTGGGTGATAACCCACCATTGATCAGTGGTGGGTTATCACCACCCTACATATTAAAAATTTTTGCGACTGTATTCACATCTGCCGGAAAATGCCGGAAAGATCAAAATAATCCGGGTATTCCTTCAGCACTTCAAAACAGTGAATCAGGGTTTCCCGGCCATTGGTTCCAAAGGCACGGGCTGATGTTTCCATTCCTTTTTTCACCTGCACAAGGGCATTCTTCATCCATTTGGAAATATTGTACTCCGGCGTTTTCAGCACGGTCTGCGCTATTTCCCGGTTTGTCAGTCCGTCAAAAAAACTGCACCGGATCATCAACTGCCAGTCTGCTTTCAGTTTTTTCATGGCCTCTGAAAAAATCTGAAAGAAAAATCCCCTGCATTTTTCAATATCCGGCTGAATATCAGAGTCGGAAGCAGAGGCGGGAGCCGCCATTTCCGGACTGATTTCATCCTGATATTTGGTATATTTGTTTTTTCTCAGCCAATCTGTGCAGTAATTGGAAATCACCATGCCCAGCCACCCGTACAGGGAGCCTGTTCCCCTGAATTTGCTGATTTTTTTGGGAATATCAAGGAGAAACTGCTGCCGTATGTCATCGGCTGTATCCGGATTTTTTACAACCCGGAGACAGATATTCCGGATATAGAAGCCGTATTCTCTGAAAAAAATTTCCAGGGCCAAAGGATCATTGGCTTCAAGGGTCATAGCGAGAACCAGGTCTTCCACAGCCATTTTTTCCGCATTTTTTCCTGCTGCAGCAACACGTTCCCTCAGTCTGTCACAGTCAGCAGAAAGACCGGGCCATTTCCTTTTTGCGTTTTCATATGCTGCTTTTACGGGATCATCGTGCATATTTTCTTCCGTAATACTGTTTCTGATCAATGAGATCCATAAGCCCCCTGCACCGCTGTGCCGAGGGAATCATGTAATGTTCACCCGGCAGACAGGGGCCGGCTATGTTGAAGTACCGTTTCATGGTTTTGCTCCTTCAGATGATTATTCGTGGAAACATTCAACCCGGCAAAAGTATCATATTCAGCCTGATCTGTAAATCAGATTGATTTTTTTCATGCTCCCGGTTACATTATCCGGCAAACTTTTCCGGGTCCAGTCGTCATATGATAAAGGAGAGGAATTTCTATGCACGAATATACAGAAAACATACCGGGTGGCGCCGGGATCAGCGAAAGCGACAGGGAAGAGGTGATCTGCTATGCAGAAAACCGCATGGATGCCAGCCAATCCAAAGCATTCCGTCAGCGGATGGCAGAGGAACCGGTATTGCGCAAGGCTCTGTCTGAACTCATTGTCCAGGCACGGGGTACGGAATATGAAAAAATACTCGCGGAAAGAAACAGAACCGGCACGGATTTCTGGACTGCAATCCGCAGATTTTTGGAAGAACTTTCCCAACTGCTTCCTTCCGCAGTGTTTTTCAGACCCATGACTGCTTTTGCGGCCTGCCTGATTGCTGTTCTGGCTGTTTATACCCTGTATTTCCGGACTGATACCCCAGTTCCCGTTCGTATCCGTTTTATGACCTGCCCTGAGAAAATGATACCGGATATGAGAGGGGAGATTCGTGAACTCGCGGATGGCGGCATTGTCCGGAGCGGGGAATATTTCAAAATTCATGTGGAAAGCGAGCAGCAGGTCAATCTGACGGTCCTTCTGTTTGACAGCAGCGGTGAAATCACGTTGCTGGCACAAGGCAGGGCAGACGCAGAAAATCCCATGCCGGTTTCAGACGGGGAAACCGGGTTTCAGTTGGATGATCAGACCGGAAAAGAGACCGTGTATGTGATTGCTTCGGAAGATCCCATTCCGGATATTCCGCAGAAGATTGCACAGCTCCGCACCCAGGGCATTGACCGTATCCAAGAGGTGTTTCGTGAAGCCAGAGTTCAGACTTTCTCATTTGAACATCGCTGATATTTTCCGGATTCTGTTTCTGTGCCTTGTTTTCTGCCTGAGCGGATGCCGGGTGGTTCCGGACAATCCGCCTGTGGAGAAAGACGGCACCATCTATGGCATTACCAAAGGAAATTTCCGCAGCCGGTGGTGGAATTATTATGAACGGGGGCTTTCCTTTATGGAAGGCAGTCTGTGGGAACACGCGGAAAAAGATTTCCGCGCTGCCCTTGTCCAGTCAGACAGGGATGAACGCCGGGTGCGCACATACGGCAGGCATCTGACTGAATATTTTCCCCACCGGGAACTGGGCGTCTGCCTGTTTCATCAGAACCGCGTTTCTGAGGCCATTGCAGAACTGGAATTCTCTTTGTCCAGTGAAAAAACGGCAAGGGCTGAATTTTATCTGGATAAGGCCAGAAAAGCCCGGATTGAGCAGGAAAATCTGGATCACAGTCCCCCGCAGGTGCAGATGGAATCTCCCAAAGAAGGATTGATTACAAATGCTCTTTCCTGCACGGTTCAGGGACTGGCAAAGGATGATACCTTTGTCAGCAGTATCCGTATCAATGGGAAATCTGTGCGGGTGGATCTCTCAGCCCCGGAAATCCGTTTTCAGGAAGAAATTCCCCTGAAAAGCGGTGAAAATCTCATCCTTATCCAGACACAGGATCTCAGCGGAAAAAAAGCAGAATGGCAGCGCAGGATTTTCTGTGACCGCAGCGGGCCGGTGCTGGGCATTGAAAGTGCAGAGGCGGACAGTCTTCACGAGGGAAAATACAGAGTTATTGCCTATAGCCATGACATTTCCGGCATACGTTCCATCCGCATAAACGGGCAGTTGCTTCCGGATATCTCCGGCAATGAAATCAGAATAGATCATATCATTGATATTTCATCAGCAGAAAAATCCATAAACCTGATCGCAGAAGACCGGGCCGGAAATCAGACCCGTGCGGACATTGCCCTTTCAGAAACAGCAGCTTATGATCTGAAATCTCCTGTACTGCTGGCAGCCGGGGAAGATTTTTTTCTGTCGTCTCAAAGGGGTATCATGAACCCGGAAAAACAGAGAGCGCAGTATTCGGAAGAAAGGGACACATATCATGCCCTGATTATCGGCATTGACGCGTATGAACACTGGGCAAAACTGAAAAATGCAGTACGGGATGCCGCAGAAATCCGGGAAATTCTGATCAAACGTTACGGTTTTGCTCCGGAAAACACGGTACTGATAAGCGACAGGGAAGCGGACTGGAAAAATCTGATGCAGAAGATGAAAGACATGGCTTTGCAGTTGGGAAGAAATGACAGTTTTCTTCTCTATTTTGCCGGACACGGGCAGTTGGACAAAATGACGGGTGACGGGTACTGGATTCCCGTGGATGGCAGAAAAGAGGATGAGTCTTCCTGGATTACCAATTCCGCCATTCGGAACATATTTGCCTCTCCTGCTGTGAAAGCACGGCATGTGCTGATTATTGCGGATTCCTGCTACAGCGGGACGCTTTTGCGAAAAATTTCATCCGAAAAAGAGACAGAACCGCAGCAGGTTTCCGGACAAAGCAGAGGAGACAGTGATTTGCATTCCCTGACGCATGATGCAGAACCGCTTGAGCCTTTTCAGAAAAGAGTGATGGAACTGGAGCGGAAACGATCCCGGCAGGTTATTGCATCCGGCGGAATTGAACGGGTTGCTGACACTTCCGGCACAAAAAAGGAAGGACACAGCCTTTTTGCCCATTATCTTCTGCAGGCACTGGAGGCAAATACGCATCCGTTCACAGATATTGAATATCTCTTTCATACAAATGTATGGAAGCATGTGGTGGATAAGGGCGGACAGCGTCCGGTAATGGGACGCCTGTACAGTGACAGTGATGAGGACGGTCAGTTTGTGCTGATACAGAAAAACCTGCCCATGCAGAATCTTTTGCCTGATAATGTTCCTATGACAGCCGCGCGGACAGGCCCGGAAGCAGAAACAACAGAAAAGGCAGACAGTGATCCGCCTGAAATCACGGTAAAAGGATGGGATACAGAACGGACAGTATATACGGATCAGGCATTTCTGGAGATAACACTCCGGGATGCTTCCGGCATTCAGCGGGCCGGCATAGACGGATTTCCCCTTGTCAGCCGTCCGGGTCGAAATCTTCACTGCAATTATCTGGCGAAACTGAATACAGGGGACAATGAACTGGTGCTGGAATGTTCTGACCAGTTGGGAAATGCCGCACAGCGGAGTATACGCATTCACCGGCAGATGCCCAAAATCTACGACAGCGGCTCCCGCATGTCTCTGGCCCTGTCGCGTTTTGACATCAAAGGGCAGACAGATTACGGTACAGAAGAACTGTTCCGCACCCGTCTTTCCCAAAGCGGCCGCTTTGACATCCGTATCACAGAAGACCGGGAAAATCCGCTGCAAAGTGCAAAAAACATGGGAGCGGACTTTCTTCTGCGGGGTGAAATTGTCAGTACCCCCTCTTCTTTGCAGATGGTCGCACAGGTGATTGGAATTTCAGATTCAAATCTGCTGACCTGTCAGGATGTGTACGATGAAAACATGACACCGGAGGCCATCCGGGATTTGGCGCAGGGACTTGCCCTCAAACTCTGTGAGGAACTGCCTTTGATTGACGGAGAGATTGTTGAAATACGGGGCGAAAAAATTCTCATCAACCGGGGAGCGGAACACCGGATAAAAAAAGGAATGCCCCTGATTTTTTTTGAAAACGGAGAACCCATCCGCAATCCTGCCACAGGTGAGGAACTGGGCGCGGATACAATCGAACTGGGAACAGGCCGGATATGGCAGTTGAATCCCGCCATTTCTGTTGCCAGGCAGGGAGACGGAGAAAAAGATGATCTGAAAAAAGGAGGACGCTTTGTCACCAAATAAATTCAAACAATTGCTTTTTCAAATTGTTATCACTGTGATTCTTTCCCATTCCCTCTGCTTTGCACAGCAGCGGGTGGAAATTCCCTCATCCTTCAATCCGGTCGGTTCCGGTGCGCGGGCTTTGGGAATGGGCGGAGCATTTATGGCAGTGGCTGATGATGCAACAGCAGCCTCATGGAATCCTGCCGGGCTGGTGCAACTGGAACGGCCTGAGATTTCCCTTGTGTATGAGGCATTTCACCGCACAGAGGACAATTTTTTTTCCCTTTCTCCTGAAGCCAGTGGGGAGGAAAGTATATCCAAAGGAGCTATCAATTACCTGAGCGCGGTTTATCCTTTTGCAGCCTGGAGCCTGAATATGGTGCTTTCCCTGAATTATCAGTGGCTGTATGATTTTACACGGGAATGGGATTTCCGGCTGCTGTCACAGGCCGATGATTTTTCTTCCAATGACAATTACCAGTACCGTCAGGACGGAAATCTTTCTGCACTGGGACTGGCGTATGCAGTGCAAATCACGCCGCAGTTTTCTGTGGGAGTGACGCTGAATGTGTGGGACAATGAGCTCAGCCCCAATGAATGGGAAGAGAAACTGCTGCAATGGGGAAGCGGGGATAACGTGGGACAGGCATTTTACAGTCAGTCTTTGGATACAAAAAAATATGTTTTCAGCGGCATAAATGCGAATATCGGCATATTGTGGGAGGTCAGCAGTTCTCTGCGTCTGGGCGCTGTGCTGAAAACGCCTTTTGATGCGGATATGGATTATTCCCGTACTTTTTCGCAGACAGTGCATTATCCTGATATGGAAGCACAAACTACTCCTGTTTATGAAGAAAAAGAAGATCAGACTTTGGAAATGCCCCTGTCCTACGGTATGGGTCTGGCATACCGTTTTTCCCCCAATTTCATGCTGTCTGCGGATATTTACCGCACCCAGTGGGATGATTTTGTCATGGAAGATGAGCAGGGAAACAGAACCTCGCCCATTACCGGCAAATCCACCGGAGAATCAGACATTGATCCCACCCATCAGGTGAGAATCGGTGCGGAATATCTTTTCACGACAGAAAAATTCATCATTCCCCTCTGTGCAGGTATTTTCTATGATCCTGCACCTGCGCCGGGCAGCCCGGATGATTTTTACGGTTTCAGCCTCGGTTCCGGCATCGGGTATCAGCGATTTCATTTTGATATTGCCTACCAGTACCGATTCGGGAATGATGCTGCGGCGCATATCATGGGTTCCATGCCCTTTTCCCAGGATGTGTCGGAACATACTGTGTATTCCTCTCTGGTTCTGCATTTTTAGAACAGGCTCATCTTTTCATCTGCCTGAACTTTCATAACTGATGTTACTCCACCGCCGTCATACCGGAGAAATTATGGTTGCCTGCTTATTTTCAGACCGGCTGCTGTTCCGCTCAACGGAGTTGGCCCACTGCCAAAAACCGCTCAGAATGTCTGAATCACCTCCTTCCATTCCTGACAAAACCGAAAATGAAAATCCCCTCCCGTCTTTTTCCATCTTTTTGATTGCAGTCTAACCGAATACCGAAATTATGTCTGTGAGTTGGATCACACAAAAAATATGATGAAAGTCACAGCATATCTGAGAAACCGGCAGGATAAAGAACCCGGATTTTTTGGAAAAATCCGGGTTCTGCGGTTTGGTTTCTTTGATTCTGTCTGAAAAAACGAAGAGAAAAGATAATTCAGGTTACGGATTGCCTGATTTCATATTTCCTGATAAAGAACTGTGAAACTGAGCAGAGTGAAAACTTCCTCCGGGAGAGGGAGAAACAAATAGGCACTCAGAAATTTCCGGGTGCAGAGACTTCCGAAGTTTCCGAAACTTTCGGAAGTCTGACCGGAAAATCTGCACATGGAAATTTATGGAAGGTTATTTATCTGTAAAAAAGGAAAAACATTGACACATCAGGAAATCAGAAAACTGGAAAATCTTTGTGCAAAGGCATTGGCCGGGGATCGGCCTGTGTTCAGGCGGGAGATCGGCAGGCTGAAGAAACTCCGTGATGCGGAGAAAAAAGCGGCACGGATGGCGGATTTGGAAACACAGATACAGGCTTCTGCGGAAAAGCGCAGAATTCGCAAAAAAAACCGTCCCCGTCCGACTTACAATCCGGATCTGCCGATTGTGGCCCGCAAGGATGAGATTATTGAGGCCATCCGCAAACACCGGGTGCTGATTATTGCCGGAGAAACCGGTTCCGGAAAAACTACGCAAATTCCCAAATTCTGCATGGAGGCCGGGCGGGGCATTGACGGAAAAATCGGATGCACCCAGCCCCGGCGCATTGCTGCCATGACGGTTTCTGCGCGCATTGCCGAGGAACTGGGCGAAGAACTCGGAAAATCTGTGGGTTACAAAATCCGGTTTCAGGACAAAGGCAGCGCGGATGCCTATATCAAAATCATGACAGACGGCATTCTCCTGGCCGAGGCGCAGGGCGATGGATGGCTCCGTGAATATGATACGATTATTGTGGATGAGGCGCATGAACGCAGTCTGAACATTGATTTTGTGCTGGGCATTCTCAAAACCCTGCTTCACAGACGCCGGGATTTGAAACTGATTATCACGTCTGCAACCATTGACACGGAAAAATTTTCCAAAGCCTTTGACAATGCGCCCATTATTGAGGTTTCGGGCCGCATGTTTCCGGTGGAAGTGCGTTATTTGCAGCCGGAAGGCAAATCCCGATCTGCGGAAAAAAAGGCAGATGAGGAGGAGCAGACCCATGTGGAACTGGCTGCAAAAGCTGTGGACAAACTGCAGCAGGAAAGTCCATACGGCGGGGATATTCTGGTTTTCATGCCCACAGAGCAGGACATCCGGGAATGCTGTGAGATGATCGAAGTCCGGAAATATACAGGTGTGACGGTCATGCCTTTGTTTGCCCGTCTCAGCGCGGGGGAGCAGTCGCGTGTGTTTGCCAAAATGCCGGGCAGAAAGATTATTGTATCCACCAATGTGGCTGAAACCTCTGTCACCATTCCGGGCATCAAATTTGTGGTGGATACGGGACTGGCGCGCATTTCCCAGTATTCGCCCCGTTCCCGCACCACTGCTCTGCCGGTTTCGCCTGTTTCCAAAAGCAGTGCGGATCAGCGAAAAGGTAGATGCGGACGGGTGCAGCACGGTGTCTGTATCCGCCTGTATACAGAAGAGGATTATGAAAACCGGCCCCGTTTCACCCTGCCGGAGATTCTGCGCTCCAATCTGGCTGAAGTTATTCTGCGCATGATTGCACTGCGGCTGGGTGATATTAAGGAATTTCCCTTTATTGACCGGCCTGCGGACAAGAGCATTCAGGACGGATTTAATCTGCTGGAAGAACTCGGCGCGATTGTCCGGGCTGAAAAGAAAGAGGGCGGGGAAAATGCTGCTCCTTATGAACTGACCGAACGGGGCAGGACAATGGCATCTCTTCCCCTTGATCCGCGATTATCACGTATACTGCTGGAAGCCGGACAAAAAGGCTGTCTGGAGGAACTCAAAGTCATTGCAGCCGCGCTGAGCATTCAGGACCCCAGGGAACGGCCATCGGAAAAGCAGAAAGCCGCAGATCAGGCACATGCACAGTTCAAAGATGCAGATTCGGATTTTATGACTTTGCTGAAAATCTGGAATATCTGGAATGAAAGCAAAAACGATCTCAAATCCCAGTCAAAAATGCGCAAATACTGCAAGGAGAATTTTCTTTCTTTCCGCCGGATGCAGGAATGGCGGGATATTCATTACCAGATTTCCCTGATTCTGGAAGAACAGGAAATCCGCAATCTTACTCCAATGCAGGAAAATACAGGGAAAAAAGAGGAAAAATCCGCTTTTTCTCCCAAATATGCGGCTATTCATCAGGCCATTCTCAGCGGTTTTCTTTCCAATATTGCAATGAAAAAGGAAAAGCAGTTTTACAAGGGAGCCAAAGACAAGGAAGTCATGCTGTTTCCCGGTTCCGGTTTATTTGCCAATCCGGGCGCGTGGATTGTTGCTGCTGAGATGGTTGAAACTACAAGGCTTTTTGCACGCATTGCAGCGCATATTGATCCGGAATGGATTGAACCTGTTGGCAAAGATCAGTGCAAATATGCGTATCTCAAGCCCCACTGGGAACGGAACCGGGGCGAGGTCACAGCCACCGAGCAGGTCAGTCTCTACGGACTGATTATCCATCCGGGACGGCCTGTTTCCTATGGCCGTATCAATCCTGCGGAAGCATCTGAAATTTTTATCCGCAGCGCGATTGTAGCAGGGGATATGCGCCAGTCTTTTCCTTTTATGGAGCATAATCAGCGTGTGATTGAAGAAATTCAGGATATGGAAGACCGGATGCGGCGCCGGGATCTGCTGGTCAGTGAAGAGGATTTGTACCGCTTTTACGCAGACCGGCTTGAGGGAATCTGTGATGTCCGTTCTTTGCGGCATTTGCTGAAAACCCGGAAAGATGATTTTCTGCGAATGAAAAAAGAGGAACTTCTGCTCAGTCTGCCCAATCCCGATGAACTGTCCCAGTTTCCGGAGCAGATTTCTCTGGGAAATACGGTAATTCCCTGTGAATACAGCTTTGATCCGGGAAAGGAGAATGACGGCGTAACCCTGAACATTTCCTCTGCCATTGCGCCGTCCATTGCGCCTGAATCTGTTGACTGGGTGGTTCCGGGACTGTTCCGGGAAAAAGTGACAACCCTGATCAAAGGACTGCCCAAAGAATTCCGCAGGCAGTTGGTTCCGGTGAATCAGACCGTTGATGTGATTGTGCAGGATATGCCCAGAGAGGAGAACATTCCCCTGATTACTGCATTAAGCCGTTTTATTTACCGGAAATTCGGCATTGATATTCCCGCGTCTGCGTGGGATACCAAAAGCCTGCCGGATCATCTGAAAATGCGTATTTCCCTGCGCGGGCCCCATGGAGAGGAACTTCGCGCGGGAAGAGATCCCGCGATTCTGGTGCAGGGCGCAGTTCCGCAGGTCAATCCTGATGATTTTGCAGCAGCACGGCAGAGATGGGAACGCAAAGGCATTGCAGAATGGGATTTCGGGGAACTGCCGGAAACCCTTACTCTGAAAGGGGAAAAAGGGGAAAAATGGACAGCATATCCGGGTTTGAAGACAGAGGAAAATGATCTGTGTCTGCGTCTGTTCAAAGACAGAACAGAAGCAATCCAATCCCATAAACAGGGCATGGTAAAACTGTTTTCCCTGCATTTTGCCAAAGAAGTGCGGATGCTGAAATATCAATTGGCATTGCCCGGCAGTTCAGCATTGCCTGCGCGCTATTTCGGCGGAAGCAAAATGCTGGAAAAAGAAATGCTTGACAGTATTCTGGAAAATCTTTTTTCTTTGAATATCCGAACCGATGAAGAATTTACGGCACATGCCCAAAAAGTGGAATCTGTGATTGCGGAAAAAGGGAAACAGAAAATGCAAACCGTTGTCCGGGTGCTGGATGCGTATCACGAATGCCGGACAGTGCTGTATGATTTGGAAAATGCAAACCGGAACAGTGCTGCAATCATACAGTTTCTCGCGGGGCTGCGCGACAGTCTGGCAAATCTTGTGCCTGAGCATTTTGTCACTTTGTACAATGAAGAACGCATGGCGCACTTGGAACGCTATATCAAAGCCATTGCCATTCGTGCACAGCGGGCCATTGTCAGTTTTGAAAAAGATCAGGCAAAAGCAGCAGAAATGAAAATTCACACAGACCGCCTGAACCGGCTGCTCACAGAACTTTCGCCCCATGTGACAGAGGAAAAAAGAAATGCAGTGGAGGAATTCTTCTGGTTATTGGAAGAATACAAAGTTTCCGTGTTCGCGCAGGAACTGAAAACTCCGGTGAAAGTCTCTGCAAAAAAGCTGGAAACTCTGTATGGGGAGATGCAGAGGATGGTGTGAAATGTCTGGAACTCTGATTTGTCTGATTATTGTGATTCATCTGATTGTCTGGAACTCTGATTTGTCTGATTAATCTGATTTATCTGATTAAGGCATGAGTAAAATCAGAGTAATCCGACAAATCAGACGAATCACAGTTCAGACAATAGATTCATCTGATTAATTGTATGGAACTCTGATTTGTCTGATTATTGTGATTCATCTGATTGTATGGAACTCTGATTCATCTGATTAATTTTACTTTGCCAACTTATACCAATTCGCTTTCAAAACATGAGATACGAAATGCTGTTTTTTTCGTGCTGTACGTGTTTTTCGTGGTTTTAAAAAAAAGAGGCATTCAAAAAAAACGGGCGGTGTGATATGTGACAAGTTCGGCAAAGTTGACAAAATCAAAAAAATATGCGTTGCATCTTCTGCAAAGGAGAACGTCATGACCGTCATTACAGGTTACAGCATTCAGAACAAAATCTATGAAAGCCCCAAGTCCCTGGTTTTCCGGGCGGTGCGGGAAGCCGATGATCTGCCTGTGATTCTGAAGATTCTCAAAGAGGAATATCCCTCTCCCGAAGAGGTGATCCGGTACAGGCAGGAGTATGAAATCACACGGTCTCTGGAACATGTGCCCGGAGTTGTCAGGGTGTATGGGCTTGAAAAATATCAGAATACCCTGATGATGGTGCTGGAGGATTTCGGGGCTGAATCTCTGCGGATATTGTCAAATACCGAAAAATTCCCGTTGCCGGAATTTCTCGGTATTGCCATAAAAATCAGCGATGCTCTGGGACAGATTCATCGGGCCAACATCATTCACCGGGACATCAACCCGTCCAACATTGTTATGAACCGGAAAACCGGGGAGTTGAAAATCATTGATTTCGGCATTTCCACATCACTTTCCCGTGAAAATCCGGACATGAAAAATCCGGATATGCTGGAAGGTACTCTGGCCTATCTTTCGCCGGAACAGACCGGCAGAATGAACCGGACTGTGGATTTCCGCACGGATTTTTATTCCCTGGGGGGCACTTTTTACGAACTGCTGAGCGGAACCCTGCCTTTTGTGACAGATGACCCGATGGAACTGGTTCACTGCCATATTGCCGGACTGTGCGCATCTCCGCATGAAAAAGATTCGGCAATTCCGGGTGTTGTTTCTGATCTGGTGATGAAACTTCTTTCCAAAACTGCCGAAGACCGGTATCAGAGCGCGTGGGGACTGAAAAGCGATCTCTCGGAGTGTCTGCATCAACTGGAATCCTTTGGAAAAATTTCGGATTTTCCCATTGCGCAGAAAGATATTCCCGACCGGTTTCAGATTCCGCAGAAACTCTATGGACGGGAAAGCGAAATCAGAATCATTCTGGATGCCTTTGACCGGGTAAGTCAGGGCGTTACCGAAATCATTCTGGTTTCCGGTTATTCCGGCATTGGCAAGACCGCGCTGGTGCGGGAGATTTACAAACCTGTCACCCGGCACCGGGGATATTTCATTTCCGGCAAATTTGACCAGATTCACAAACGGCCTTACAGTGCTGTGATTCAGGCATTTCAGGAACTTGTGCGCCATTTGCTTACGGAGAATGAGGAAAAACTGCGTATCTGGCGGGAAAATCTTCTGGCTGCATTTGGCCCCAACGGTCAGGTGATGGTTGAAATCATTCCGGAACTGGAACTGATTATCGGCAAACAGCCGGAAATACCCGATGTTCCGCCGGAACAGGCGCAGAACCGATTTCATCTGGTGTTCCGGAATTTTATGCGGGTTTTCACAAAACCCGAACATCCGCTGGTAATATTTCTGGATGATCTGCAATGGGCAGATTCTGCCACACTTTCTCTGCTGAAACTGCTGGAAACCGAGCAGGGCAGCCATCTGCTGCTCATCGGCGCGTTCCGTGACAATGAAGTCAGCGAATCCCATCCCCTGATGTTTACAGTGAACAGCCTTCGCAAACCCGGAATGCTTATTCATGATATATCGGTTCAGCCTCTGCATATTTCCCACATCACGCATTTTCTGTCTGACGCGCTGCACTGCGAACCGGAGCGGGCGGCTTCCCTTGCCGGACTGGTTCAGGATAAAACCAACGGCAATCCGTTCTTCATGAATGAATTTTTAAAATCCCTGTATCTTGAAAACCTGCTGTCGTTTGACGTTGAACAGGGAAGTTGGCAGTGGGACTTGAATCAGATTCAGGCAAAAGGAATTACCGACAATGTCGTTGTCCTGATGTCGGAAAAAATTCAGAAACTCAGCACGGAAACACAGAAAATTCTACAGATTGCCGCGTGCATCGGAAACCGCTTTGATCTGGAAATTCTTTCCTTAATTTGTGAAAAACCGCAGGAACAGACCTCAGCCGGTCTGCATCCCGCGATTGCAGAAGGCATGATCATTGAAAACCGGATGCTGAAACCGGAAATCCGGAAAACTGATGCAGATGTTCAAAGCAGGAATTTCATTTTTCAGGTTTCGGATTTTCAGTACCGGTTTTCCCATGACCGGATTCATCAGGCTGCGTATTCCCTGATTCCGGAACAGGAAAGAGCTTCAATTCATTATAAAATAGGAAAACTGCTGCTGAAAAACTCTGGGCAGGAGAATTTGGATAAAAACATCATTGAAATTGTTGACCAGATGAATCTGGGAAAAGGAGTTATTCAGCAAGATTCGGAAAAAGAGGAACTCGCGAAGTTGAATCTGGCAGCCGGGAAAAAGGCAAAAGTATCTTCAGCCTTTGAACCTGCGTACAGATACTTCAAAGCCGGTATGGAATTGTTGAAAGATGACAGTTGGAAAAAACAGTATAATCTGACGCTGGCTTTGTATGAAGAAAATGCGGAAGCGGCATATCTGAATGGTGAATATGAGGAAATGGAAAGGATTGCTGATGTCATACTGAAAAAAGCCCGGACAGTGTTGGATAAAGTGAGAATATATGAAATCAGGATAGTGGCGGATACTGCACAATACAAGTTGCTTGAAGCTCTGAAAACTGCTCGGATATTCTTAAAACTCTTAGGCGTAAAATGTCCTGAAAAATTAGGAAAAACTGATATTTTGATTAGTCTTATAAAGACTCGGATTGTTTTGTTTGGAGGAAAAACCGAAGAGTTGGCTAATCTGCCGTATATGACAGATACTGTCAAACTTGCTATAAATAATATAATGAAAAATATGGGTATACCTGCCTCTTATGCAGATCCCCAATTTTTAGCGTTTATGATATTGTTTTGGATCAGAATGCTTGTCAGATATGGGAATACCGCTCAAGCTCCCATGATATACGCAACCTATGGGCTGTTTCTTTGCAAAGTAACAGGAGACATTGATTCAGGTTACCGGTTTGGCAAATTATCCTTAAAACTACTGGAGCGACCGGATGAGGGAAAATTGAAAGCTAAAGTATTCTATATCGCAAATGTTTTTATAATTCATTGGAAAGAGCATGTCAGAGTAACATTGAAACCCCTTCAGGAAGCCTATCAGAGCGCAGTGGAATCAGGAGATATGGAATATGCCGCTATATCTGCAATGTCATACTGCCGGCATCTGTTCTGGGTCGGAAGAAGATTGGCAGAAGTTGAACATGAAATGACCGCATATATAAAATTCATTCTTCAAAGAAAACATGAAACATCTTTATATATGCTTCAAGCATATCTTCAAATATTATTCAGTCTGAAAGGATGCTCGGAAAATCCCTGTTTTTTAATCGGTGAATCCTACGATGAAGAGAAAATGCTGCCTGTTCACCGTCACCGTAATGACAGGATTGCACTCTGCGCCATATATTTTTATAAACTTTTTTTATGTTATATATTTGAGGAATATTACCTTGCTCTCGAAAACGCAAAAACAGCAAAAGTAGATATATACAGTGTTTCAGGCTTATTAACTGCTCCGTTATTCTATTTTTATGATTCATTGACTATTCTGGCTTTATATCTGTCAGCCAGCAAATCAGAACAAAAAAAATTTCTGAAAGAAATAAATTCCAGTCAGAAGAAAATGAAAAAATGGTCATATCATGCGCCCATGAATTTTCTGCACAAATATCATCTTGTTGAAGCCGAAAAAATGCGGGTTCTTGGCAAAGATGCAAAAGCAGCAGACCTTTATGATGAAGCCATCCGGGGAGCAAAGGAAAATGAATATATCAATGAAGAGGCTCTGGCAAACGAACTTGCGGCAAAATTCTATCTGGGAAAAGGCAAAACCGCGATTGCCAAAGTGTATATGCAGGAAGCCCGCTACTGTTATCTGCAATGGGGCGCGGCAGCCAAAGTCCGGCATCTGGATGAAAAATACAGGGAACTGCTTGCTGCAAATTCCGCAGGAAAATCCCAAACTTTAAGTACGTTATCAACCTCAACATCAACAACCGGCGGTTCCGGTGAACAACTGGATTTGTCCGCAGTTATTAAGGCTTCCCGGATGATTTCCGAAGAAATCATTCTGGATAAACTGCTGGACAGACTGATGAAAACCGTGATTGAAAATGCAGGCGCGCAGAAAGGCGCACTGATTCTCTGCAAAAACGGGGAACTGACAGTGGATGCCTATATCACATCTGACAAAAGCGAAACGGTTCCGCGTCAGCCTGTTCCGCCTGGGCAGTTTCCGGAAATATCTGCGGGAATTGTCCATTACACGGCAAGAACCAAAGAAAATGTGGTTCTTGCGGATGCCGCGACCGAAGGAATTTTCACCAGTGATGCCTATGTTGCAGCTCACAAATCCAAATCGCTTCTCTGCATTCCCATTCTGCGGCACGGCGATCTGACCGGTATTTTATATCTTGAAAACAGCAGCGCAAAAGGGGCATTCACATCCGACCGGGTGGAAGTGCTGAAACTGATCGCAACCCAGGCTGCAATTTCCATTGAAAACGCCCGTTTTTATGCAGATTTGGAAGATCGGGTGAGACAGCGCACAGCACAACTGCACAAAGCCAATTCTGCTTTGCAGGAATCGCTGGAGGAACTCCGGCAGACCCAGTCGCGTCTGGTGCAGTCAGAAAAAATGGCGTCTCTGGGAGAACTTGTCGCGGGAATCGCGCATGAAATCAACACGCCCCTGGGTGTTATCACATCCAACAATGATATAGTCCTCAGATACCTGAAAAAACTCACGGAACTGGAAAAAGAGGAGGGTGCGGGCAGATTTATCGGAAAAATAAGGGAAAAAGCAGAGGTTTCGGAAAAAGCCTGCACTGCCATTCTTTCCATTATCAATTCGCTCCGGGTGTTTGCCCGTCTGGATGAGGCAGAATACCAGTCTGTGCGGGTGGATTCCCTGATTGATGACACTCTGGTGATGATGAAAAACCGCCTGAAAGCAGGAATAAAAATTGTAAAAGAGTATCAGTTCAAAGAACCTGTGCTTTGCTATCCCAGCCGCCTGAATCAGGTTTTTCTCAACATCATCAACAACGCATATCAGGCCATGAACGGAAAGGGAACGATTTATATCTCTCTGACTTCCTCAGAAAAAAATGTGCTGATCTCATTCCGTGACACCGGGCCGGGAATTCGGCAGGACAAACTTCCCAGAATTTTCGATCCCGGATTCACCACCAAAGGCGTGGGCGTGGGAACCGGGCTGGGGCTTTCCATCTGCTACCGGATTATTGTGGAAAACCACAAAGGCCGTATACGCGCAGAAAACCATCCCGAAGGCGGGGCAGTGATTTCTGTTGAAATTCCGAAATCAGGGGACAGGGATCAGAATTTTTCACATTGACAGAATGTCAGCCACGAATAACACGAATTGCACGAATTTTTGGTTCACTGTTTTTGTGCAATTCGTGTGATTCGTGGTTAAAACAGACAGATTAACAGACTTTATCGGAAATAAAAAAGTAGCACATAACCAATTTATTTTTTGTATTATCACAATCACCGTGTCGGATTACGCTTACGCTAATCCGACCTACTTATTATTATAATTTAAAATAGTTATACCTGTAGGTCGGATTAGCGTAAGCGTAATCCGACACCTGATTATTTAAAAATTAAGTTGGTTGTGTACTACTTTCAAGGTTTATGAAGAACAAGCTGGAAGCTTATTCTACTTTCAAAAATCAAAGGAGTGTATTTTATGGAATCCGCAGACATTCTCATTCTTGACGATGAACCGATGGTCACTGACAGCATCCGGGATCTGCTTGAACTGGAAACTGCTTACCGGATAATAACTGCAACGTCTCCTGTCAATGCACTGAATATGCTTGAAAAAACGCATGTTCAGGTGATTATCAGCGATTTCCTCATGCCGGAAATGAACGGCATTGATTTTCTGGTGCAGGCAAAAAGCAGAATCCCGGACATGACTGCAATTCTCATCACCGGATATGCGGACAAATCCAATGCCATCCGTGCCATCAATGAAGTCGGAATTTATTATTAAGTAACCTTCCATATATTTTGTGGTATAAAGTTTTCAAAAAACAGAATATA
>CAZHPS010000092.1:0-17339 GCA_964534335.1 uncultured Desulfobacterales bacterium | reverse complement strand
TTGTCAGATTATCATTCTGTCTCTCCTGTTCGGCATGTCCTGTAAAACAGTCTTCACCGTTTCTGATTTTGTTTTTTATCCATTCTGTTAGTAACATATTTTTTTCAACTCTCTGGAATTTCTTCTTTACTTTGAGCTGTTGTAATCACTAAAAGAAAAAAAATACACAAATACTTACTAAGCAAAAAATCATCTTCCGCATGTCGTTTTCTCCTTATTTTTAAAAAAATCAGTTAAAAAAAATAAGTTACAGCCTAACGTTTGAGCTCACTGGTTTTTACGGAGCGCAGCGGAGTAAAAATCCAGTGCAGCGATTTGTTAGCCCTTTTTACTTTTAACCCCGCCCCAACCGCTGGAGCCAGGACGGCGGAAGCGGTTTTTTCTTTTTTCCCCTTATTCATCCCTATACTTCTTAAAATTTTCAGCCTGCTCAAATATTTCTTTAAAAACTTCATCTTTTGGAACCGGTGGATATCCATGTTCTGCAAGAATCAGTATCAAATCAACTTTCAATTCCGCTTTTATATCATCACGCTGTGACCAGTCTGTATACTTTGCCTTGTCATCAACGACCTTCTTTACTGCCTGGGATAACGTAATCAGTTTCTCATGCGGGTATTCAAATTCGTGTTTTTCCGCGACCGCTTTCAGAATGTCATAGAATGCTTTTTCCTTAAAATTGATTCCCATTTCTTCAAATGAGCTTTTCTCTTTTTGCAGATCTTTGAACAGGTCTGCGAAATGCTGGGCAATATCATCCAGAACATCATTTGCAAGTGCAACACCCTCTTTCCGTTCGTTATACTTTTCGATTAATGCCTTGAACCGCTTGGTGAAATCAATTCCTTTTATTCTGTTCACCTTTTTGAATTCTTCTATCGCCTTTTTGAGTAATTGCTGGAGGAGTTTTATCTTCGTGTTCGGCAATTTGATTCTGTCGATTTTTGCCATGTATTCATCGCTGAAAATATCGATGTCTTTGTCTGCTTCATTTTCTCCAAGTTTGAAGACCTCCTCAACACCATCGGCCAACAATGCTTCCTTTATCATCTCACGAACTTTCTCATTCATCTGCGCAGTATCAGGGGCATTACCTTTGGTCAGTTTGTGCACGATGGAGGCTATTGCCATATAAAAATGAATATGGTCCCGTTCGTTTTGATTTAGTTCTTCGCTGGTTGAGCAGATTTTGTATGCACCCCTGAGCTTTTTTGTCATCGCCATAAAGCGGGTTTCTGCTTCTTTTGTAATCTGAACGTATTCGGCACCTTTGTTCAGGCATTCAAGCTGCTGCAATGGTGTGCCGGTGAAATAGGGTTTGGTATCAAATTTGAGAAAAAGTCTTCTCAGCAAATCCAGTTGGTCTTTTACGATAATGACTGCTTTATGAATATCCTCAAAATCGTCTTCCTCAACCTGTGAGTATTTCTTGAGTGCGAAATTCATATTGCTTTTAATGCCGATGTAGTCGACAACAAGCCCGGCTTCTTTTCCCTCATATACACGGTTTACCCGTGAGATGGTCTGAATAAGTGAATGCTGCTGAATCGGTTTGTCGATGTATATGGTATCAAGAAAAGGAACATCAAAACCGGTGAGCCACATATCAACGACCATGGCAATCTTGAAATTTGACTTTGCATTCTTGAACTGACGATCAAGTTCTTTGCGGTAGTCTTTCGTTCCGAGCATATCCCAGAGCTCTTTGGGGTCGTCTTTGCCCCTGGTCATTACCATCTTGATTTTTTCCATCGGCTTTATTTCTTTACGGTCTTTCTCTGAAAGCGTTACCCCTTCATCACATTCCCTGACTTCTGCCCACTGCGGACGGAGTTTTATTATCTCCTTGTACAGGTCGTATGCAATCTGTCTGCTGGATGAAACAAACATGATTTTACCCAAAACCGTTGAGCCTTCTTCAATCCGTTCCTCGTAATGGGTTACAAAATCTTTTGCCAGCTCTTCCAGGCGGTCGGGGTCACCGAGAATGACTTCCATGCTGGTGACAGCCTTTTTACTCTCCTCTATCTGGTAGTCATTGGAGCCTTCATCCGCGCATTGCTTGTAATATTCTTCG
Organism: uncultured Desulfobacterales bacterium; assembly: GCA_964534335.1. Taxonomy (GTDB): domain Bacteria; phylum Desulfobacterota; class Desulfobacteria; order Desulfobacterales; family Desulfococcaceae; genus JAABRU01. The sequence continues at coordinate 15,262 of CAZHPS010000092.1, read as the reverse complement.
ATTTCCTGAAGTTTCTTCTCATCCAGAAGCACCTTGGCTGCTCTTCCTTCGTAAACAATACGGACAGTGATATTGTCCTGAACAGACTCTTTCATCGTGTAGGCATCTGCAACTTTACCAAAGACATCTAGGGTAGCATCAATAGGCGTACCGGTAAAACCGACATAGGTGGCGTTGGGCAGTGAATCGTGCAGGTATTTGGCAAATCCGTAAGTCTTTTTTACCCCGTCTGCGGTTAACCGAATCTTCTGGTCAAGATTGATTTGCGAACGGTGGGCTTCATCGGAAATACAGATGACATTCGACCGGTCTGTCAGCAGTTTCATGTCTTCGGTGAATTTCTGAATGGTCGTGAGAAAAACACCTCCGCTGTTTCTGTCTTGCAGGTGCTTGCGGAGTTCTTCCCGGCTCTCAACACTGATAACCGTTTCATCACCGATGAATTTCTTGGCGTTAGTGAACTGCCCTGAGAGTTGGTCATCCAAATCGGTACGGTCTGTAATAAGTACAATGGTCGGGCTTGAAAAATGGGTGCTTTTCATTAAAAGGCGGGTAAGGTAGAGCATGGTATAACTCTTTCCGCTTCCGGTGGCGCCGAAATACGTTCCGCCTTTACCATCACCATCGGGCCGCATGTTTTCCTTAATGGAATGAAAGAGCTTTCTTGCCGCATAGTACTGCGGATACCGGCAGACAATCTTGATATCGTCTTTGGTCGTATCCGGGAAATAGACAAAGTTACGGATTATATCAGCAAACCGCTGGCGGTTGAACATCCCTTTGACCATGGTGTAGAGGGAGTTGATGCCATCTTCTTCTTTGAGATCGTAGCCGTCTGTTTTGCGCCAGGCATAAAAGAAATCATAGGGGGCAAAAAGAGAACCGGCTCTATTGTTTGCACCGTCGCTGATGACGCAAAAGACATTGTATTTCATCAGTTCCGGGATATCCCGCCTGTATCGGATGGTCAACTGGTCATAGGCATTTTTGATTGTGGTGTTTTCTTTGATTGCGCTTTTAAATTCAATGACTACCAGCGGAATTCCATTGATATAGACAATGGCATCGGGTATGCGTTTCTCATAGCCCTGTATCTCAAGCTGGTTTACAATCCTGTAAATATTATGGCTGGCGTCATATTCTGCCGATTCTTCTGCGACAACGGTTGTTAAATCGTCCGGTTTTGGCTTTAGCGTCGGGGGCAGGTTGCTATAGTCAATAAGTTCTATAAATAGGTCTTTTTTGGTGCGGTCTTCCCGTTTGAGAACAAAACCGTCGGCAATGAGTTTATTGATTTCCTTGTTACTTTCGTAGAGCGCAGAAGAAGGATATAACTCAAGTTTGCGGATGATTGAGGCGATTTCATTCAGGGTAATATCTTCAGAAGAATATCTGTTTAGCAGGTATTGCTTCAGGTCATCACGAAACAGAACATCTGCCATCTCTTTGTGGATGTGGTCGCCGGTGAGGTGTTTATAGCCTTCGGCTTCAAAGAGTTCGATTACTGCCTGTTCGAGTTTTTCTTCTGTAAATTTAATCAACTATAACCTCCCAGTGCCCGCCCTTGGCAGGTCCGATCCGCTTGAGCAGACCTCTCTTCTTGAGTGCCGCTATCTGTTTTTCAACTGCCCGGGATGAGATGCCAATACTTGATGCTAATTCTTCAGCAGATATTTCAGGCGAATTTTTTATCAACTCCAGGATTTTCTCCGAACTTTTCTCCGAACTTTTCTCCGAACTTTTCTCCGAACTTTTCTCCGAACTTTTCTCCGAACCTTTATCTACATTGCTTCCGGGAGACTGAACAAACAAAGTCATGGAAACACCGCCATTTTTCTCGACAATTTCGGGTTCGGGCATCCCTGCATCTTTACAGGCATTGATGATTTTCAGAGTTCCACGACCCCAGGCATCAATGTAGCCACCCAAAAAGCAGGAGTTGGCCAACAGGGGATTTCGTGGGCGTGAACTGTGTTCTCTTTTAAGGTCTTCAAGGCTTAAGCCATAAGGCAAAGTGCCTTCATTCCAGATGGAAAGCCGGTCATCATAAACCCGCATTTGAATGGTTGCCCCCATGTAAGTACGGTGCACCAGCGCATTTAAAAGCATCTCCCGGAGGGCGGCAATAGGGTAAAGATCGTGTTCCAGCCGTTGAAAGCCTTCAAAGGTAATGGGGCGGATCAAAAACTTATGATTTAACTGCACCTGCACTTCATGGTACATGTGCACCAGATTACCCTCGATAATTTCATGAAAACGCAAGTCTGCGGCATCAACACCAAAACGGCCGATTTTTACCTGGATATTGGGGTAAAAGCGCATAGGGTCTTTGCCAAACATGATAATGGCAGCTCTTTTCAGTTTTTTGCCATCGGTGAGCTTGAGTTTTTCCAGAAATTGAAAGGTGCTTAAGCCTTTTGTTTCGGGCAACCGGCTTTTGTCGCTGCTGTCTTCGATGAATGCGGCAATGCTTTTTTTGTCGATATCTTTGATCGTCGCATTCTCTTCAACCATGTCATCCCAGGTTTTACCCGCTTTTTTTATAAGAAACTCATTAAGTTCCACACCGGTAAGCTCCATCTTGGTACTGCCGGAGCGGTAGTAAAATCGGCCTCGCAGAGAAACGGGAACAGAATAGGGATTTACTTTAATGGAGATATACTTCTTCCCGCCTTCTTCGTGGAGCTGTATATCGCAAATAATACCCATGACATTACGGATTTTATTGGGCAGGTCTTCCATGAGTCTGGCATAATCTGGCAGACCCACTGTTTTTCCGTTGTCATCTTTGCCGACATAGATCATCCCGCCGATGGCGTTGGCAAAACCGCAGATCCATTTGAGATAATCGTCGTGCCAGGATGATTTGAATTCGGTATTATGGGATTCGGAGGAGGTCATGCTGACGAGTCCTTTTTACTGGTTTTATTCAGCACATCCGGCTTGTAGCCTTCGGCTTTAAAGAGTTCGATTACTGCCTGTTCGAGTTTTTCTTCGGTGAATTTCATGTCAACTTGCCTTGGTCATTTTTGAAAGGACAACTGAGCACATCTGTCCTAAGAACATTTGCTCTTTGAGAACTTTGCCTGAATATTCATATAAATGATTTGCATATTTACAGAAACTTTCAATCACACTGTCTTTTGGAATGACAATTGGTAGTTCATACAGCATGTCGTAAGAAACAAAGGGTTGCGAACTACCTCTTGTTTGCGACTTTAAATCTTTAGATTGTAATGTTGCATACCCATAGAACTTTCGCATTGGATTCTTAATATTGCACATTACTCCATTGTAGGTGACAAAATGCTTGCCATATGCAAACACGAGTGAGCCGCAGTTAATACCAATATGCCCAATCACTGGAGCATCTTCATTGTTATATTCCCCAAAACCACCAATAACGCCATTGCTTCCATATACTGGGTACTTTCCACCATTGTCTGGATTATTATTCCCCTTACCATACTGTAAAGTATAAATATCTGCGATTGTACCAGCACTCCAAACGCGTGGTATCTCGCATTCCAATTTATCGCAATATTCCATCTCCCCACCACTTGACTTATACTGCTTCCCATTCTCATCCGGGAATTCAAAATCCACAAACCACTGCTTGTAAATTGCCTGAGCGGTTTCTTCCAGTTTCTGGTTGAGCTGTTCGTTCAGCTTTATGCGGTTTACGATGGTGTTGTATTCGGCGACGATTTCTTTTTGTTTTTCGAGGGAGGGGATGTGGAGAGTCATTTCACAAAATGCTTTCCAGTGCAAACCGCCCCGGACATCAGCGTCAGTATAGAACCATGCATTTCTGTCAAATTCTTTTCTTGAGAACCACATCATCAAGTATTCTGGGTTCAGAACATTCTCATCCTTTATCTCAAAAACATCATAGGCGGGAGATACAAGAAAATCCTCTTCACTCGTCGATAATGCAACAGGTAGCCTTTTATCTCTACCGACATGCATTCGGTTACATGCAAACTGTCCCTTTTTAACTACCTTATACTTCGTCATATCTGTGCCAACAATATTTGCTACAGAGGGCATGAAATATTTATCAATATTCACACCAAGCAAATTGCTGACAATGCCTTCGGTATTCCGAGTTTTGACCTCTCTTATATATTTCCCTATGGGCTTATAAGTTGATTGCATAGCCAAGTTCCTCGAAAACTTTTAGTAGTGCCTTCTTTGAAGCGTCTTCCTCTCTTAGCAAGTTGGTAAAATCAGTCTGTAACAGCCTCATCTTGTCATCAAAATCAATATTTTCATCCCTGTTTATAAATTCGATATATTTGCTTGGTACGAGTGAGAAATCTTTCGATTTGATTTTATCATAAGACGCGCTGTAACAATATTCAGGTATATTTGCATAGGTCTTTTCAAATTCTGTTTGCTGCCAGTCATGGTAAGTTTTGGAAACTTTATCAATATCATCTTGCGTTAACTCGATATATTTCTTCTCTAATGGCGAACCCATTTCCCGCAAATCGAGAAAGAGTACTTCTTTTTCACGATTGCGGTACTTCCTGATTGTGCCATTATGCTCTACCGTTCGTGATTTCTTGTTTTTGTTAAGAATCCATATTGTTACACTGATATTTGTCGTGTAAAACATATTCTGTGGCAGAATCAAAATCGCCTCAACCAGATTATTCTCAATCATCTTCCGCCTGATTTTGTATTCATCCCCACCGCCGGAAAGTGCACCATTGGCAAGAATGAAACCGGCAACTCCGTTTTCAGATAGTTTTGAAACCATGTGGAGAATCCAGGCATAGTTTGCATTGCCTGTGGGCGGTACTTCATACCCGTTCCATCGTGAATCATCAACCAGTTCATTATCCGCCCGCCACTGTTTCTGATTAAACGGCGGATTGGCCATGATGAAATCAGCTTTCAGGTCTTTGTGCTGGTCTCGGAAAAAGGTGTTTTCGGCAACATCACCAAGATTCCCGGAAATTCCCCTGATTGCAAGGTTCATCTTTGCCAGTTTGTAGGTCGTCGAGGTGTATTCCTGCCCATAAATGGAAAGATTTTTTTTGTTGCCTTGATGGCTTTCAATGAATTTCACAGATTGTACGAACATGCCACCCGAACCGCAGCAGGGGTCATAAATGGTTCCGCTGTATGGTTCAATCATTTCTGCCAGCAGATTAACAATGCACTTTGGCGTGTAGAATTCGCCCTTTCCTTTTCCTTCGGCTAAAGCGAATTTGCTCAGGAAATATTCGTAAACCCGCCCGACAATATCCTGCTCTTTATCATGCAGCGTGTCTATATTGTTTATTGTATCGAGAAGAGAGGCCAGTTTTGCAACATCAAGGTCAAGGCGGGAATAGTAATTGTCCGGCAGTGCGCCTTTCAACGATGGGTTTTTCTTTTCCACCGTCGCCAGTGCGGTATCAATCTTCAGAGCAATATCGTTCTGCTTGGCGTTCTGTTTCAAAAACTTCCAACGGGACTCTTCCGGTAAGTAAAACACATTCTTCATGGTGTAGAATTCCACCATGTCGACGTATTTCTCTTTACCTTCAGCTATGAGTTCCTGTTTTCGCTCTTCAAACTTGTCACTTGCAAATTTAAGGAATATCAAACCCAGAACAACATGCTTGTATTCGGATGATTCCACTTTTCCACGTAGCTTGTTTGCGGATTCCCAGAGGGATTCTTCGATTGATTTTTGATTTTTCGGTGCTGCTTTTGTCTTTGCCATTAAAATTCCTTCTTACGTTTTCTTCTTTCGACCGCCATGGACGGCGGTCGTCTTGTGGCGGTTTATTTATTGGGCTAACAACAAGGTAAGCGGCGGCGATAGCAGTCCGCTTGACCGCTTGGTTATATTTTTCTTCAATGCAGTGTCATTTCAATAATTTTTTCGGTTGTAATAATTTTTTTATAGCCTTTATTCATCAAACCTTCTGTCAGTTTTTTGTCATTTGACCACAAAGGTATATCCAGTTCGATGCTTAAAGCCACATAAGCTGTATCTTTCGGGTCTATGTCAGAGCATAACTGCAAAGCCCTTTCATAACTTTCCTGTGTTATTGCAAGGCCAGGAATAGCTGTTATCCCGGAAAACAGTTCTTTTATAAAAGATTTGAACTGTTCTTTCAGTTTCGTTCTTTTTATGATTTCTTCCTGATATTTGGAAAGTTCAATAAAAATAAAATCAGGCACATAAATTTCTGATGCCCTGAAAATGTCAATGTAAAATTCTTTTCCGCTTATCAGAGCTGAAAACAATACATTGGAGTCCAGAACTGTCTTCATATGCAGGATATTTCTTTCTTATATTCGTTCCATGCAGATTGCCGTATTTCTTCCAATGCCCTGAAATAATCCTGTTCATCATACGATGATTTAAGGTTTTCTGAAATCTTTCGGAATGACTGTCTGATTCTCATCCATTTCAATGTGCTGTTTATCTCTTTCTGAACAGATTCCCATCCGAATGAAATCAAATCTTTTTCTGATATGTCAATAGTCAGTTCCATATTCCCTCTCTTCCGTGCAGAGGCTTACTGCAAGTCTGAAGTCAGTATTATTTGCGGTAAACCATGCCAATTAAATTTCAATTTTAGGAAAATATAACTGTCGCTAATCAGCCGCGCGGCTTTTTGCGTCGGCTGAATTAGCCTTGTTAGGGTCTTATACTTTTTAATTCTATCAAGCTGTCTTGTTTAACCATTATCAAACCTCTTTTAGGCCGGTCCAAATCGATAACGATGAATACAACTAAAACCAGCAATAAGGAAAATATTACTGTTGGTATATAGGCGCGCTTTAGGCCCAGTCCGCTGGTATAGCCCATCAAGGCTCCACCGATTATAAAAACAAAAAACAGTAAGAAGAGAATTACTTCGGGAACATGCCTTTCTAAAAGGGCATTTCTCTCACCTCTGGCATCAATTAAGTCATTCAGGGATGTAATAAAGTATCCTGTAGTTACTGGTCTTGGGTCAATTTCTGCCGCTTTTATTGATTGATCCCATATTTGATTTTGAATTTCATCGGTCTTATTATTTATCGATTTTCGTTGAGTTTTCATCGTTAAATCAACAGAACTAATTTCTATTCTTAAATCGATATATTTTTGTAACAAGCTGTATGTTGTTGTGTCGTATGGTTTAGGTAATAACTTTGTTCTTAATAGTGCAGTCCCAATTGAGTTGGCTTCTTTAATTACTGCATGACTCCTATCGTCAAATCGTTGCAATGCCATGTTAAATGTAAATCCCAATAGAAGGGCTAAAAGGCCAAGAATTCCTGTTTGAATAGCTGTAGCCTGAGACTTAACTTCTTGATCAGTTTTATTTTGATATAGCCTTCCTATATGAAAAAATATTTCATATGCAATAAGAATGGCTATAAATAGTAAGGTTACAATTAAGATGCTGTTTTGGTTGTACATAATCTCCTCTTTCATAGTAATTCCTCATTTGTTTATTGTTCACCCTAACCAGTTATTATACGGGCACAGTGTCCGTATTTTTTGTATATAGAACTATATGCAAGTATATAAATACTATATACCCGGCATATAGTATTTATATATCTCTGCGGCATATAATACTGTATGCTTTCAGAAATCCGTCCAGATATACAGAAACATCAAAAGCATATAATACTGTATGCTTTTCTGAATCCATCCGGCACAGTGTCTGCTTTCTGAGTGTCCCAAAAGCCGCTCCGGGCTTATCTGTCTGCTGCCCGGTTCCGGCTGTTTTTCTCACAGAGTGAACACCGGAACTTTCCATCTCTTTCTGATTATACGTTATCATTTTTTTGAAAGTCAAGAAAAAACACAGGACAAAGGCATTTGAAAAATATTGAGAAGGTATGATGAATATTTTTTTCTGCTCTGAGTAACATAAGGTAAATGAAGTTGGGTCGCAGATACAGACAAAAACACCATGACACCGGAAAACAGTGCCAGATTCTGTATTCCGATGTCATGCCACGGATGATCACGATTATTCCGCCATATCCGAATATTTCACGCCGTATTTTTCCAATATGGCTTTATACGCATCTGAATTTCTGAATTCACCCAGTTGCTTTGAAAAATCCTCACTGAGTTTTTTCAGATCCTTTGCCTTTGAAAACCCCACATACAGTTTCTGCGTATGAATGGGCGGTTCCAGAAAGCGGATTTTGTCTGCCACGCCCATTTTTTTGGCAGACGCGCTGACAACAGCCTGATTTTCAGCACCCAGATCATTTCTTGCTTTCAGGACTTTTGTAAGCAGCATTTCTGTGTCTCTGGATTCATCCTTCTCCAGATATGCCGCCTTGTCAAACGCATCGCCATAAGTGAATCCAAGAATGACGCCGATAAGCAAACCTTTGAGTTCCTCATAGGAACCTGTGAATTTTATGTTTTTGTCACTTGTTGAAAAGAAAACTGTGCGGGAGAGGCTGATATGGTTTTCAGGGAAAATTGTAAATTCCTCCCGTTCCGGTGTTTTCAGCAGAGAAATCAGAGCGTCAGCCTTGCCTTCTTTCAGAGTGAACAGACACCTCTGCCAGGGATAATTCACAAATTCTGCTTCCATATTCATGTTTTTCATAACTGCTTTGAATGTTTCAATTTCAAAGCCGGAAGCCACGCCGTTTTCCTGCCAGGTATAAGGGAACCAGTCCGTATATACCACAGTCACTTTACCTGACTCTCCGAAAGCGGACAGGGAGATAAAGAAAAGGGAAAACAGAACCATAGACGCTGCAAAGAATCTTTTTTTCATAGATACTGCTCCTTTCTGAAGAATTGGATTCCCGTAAAAACGGTCATAGTGGAACACGCCTGAATTATGGAAAGATTAAAACGGTCTGCTTCAAATGTCAACGTATATTTCCGGCATACTTTTTTTTGTTTTCACTCCGGAGATCCGGATGAATGCGCTACCATACAGTGAATGTCAGTGTTTCTGATGCTGCACTGACATAGGTTCCCTCAATGCGCCACTCACCGTCAGCATCGGAAAGCACAATATAACCCATCCATTCTTTGCCCGGATATTGCAGTGCATAAAGAATCTGATGCTGCCGGACAGGGGAAAAGAGATTGTAACTGGTTCTGATTCTGCGGATTTTCCGCTTTTGGATGACACCCATCTCTGCCCGGCGTTTTTCCTGTGCTTTTTGGAAATCCGAAAGCGGAACATCACGGCGATAATCCGCATTCAGGCATTTCTCATAGGCAGAGGTGAAATCGCTTTTGGCAATATACTGAATATAGTTTTCAACCAGAGTGGCATCCAGTTCCTCAGCAGATGGGCCGGGTTTCATGCTTCTGAAAATCAGAACAGAAATCCATGCAATGGTAAATATGCCAAGCGCGATGGCAATATAAACGCCTGTATCCCAATTTCTGTGCATCGTCATTCTGTCTCCATATGAGTTGCATACCGTAGAATCAAACTGAATGTCTGGCGTGCATTGCAGACTTCCAGACTTTCGGGATGCATGTTTAAAAAACAGAGCTACTACATAAACAATTTATTTTTTGTATTATCAAAATCACCGTGTCGGATTACGCTTACGCTAATCCGACCTACTTGTTATTATAATTTAAAATAGTTATATTTGTAGGTCGGATTAGCGTAAGCGTAATCCGACACCTGATTATTTAAAAATTAAGTTGGTTGTGTACTACTACATGACCACGTTGAATTTTGGATAATCAGGCAGTCCGGTTTTGAACAATCCCCTCTTGAGAGGGGGCAGGGGGTGTGTCTGGGAACCGCACACACACAACAACACACCCCCTGCCCCCTCTCAAGAGGCAGGGCTGTTAAGTTCTTTAAAAATCCCCTCTTGAGAGGGGTAGGGGTGTGTCCGGAACTGTACAGTCCAATAACACACCCCCTGCCCCCTCTCAAGAGGGGAATGAGAACTTAACAGCCCTGCTCTCAAGAGGGGATTATATAAAATTCAGCGTGGTCATGTACTACAGATCCGGAAATTTTTTGTTTGGGATTTCAGGATTCCTGAAAGTATAGTATGTTCCTCAATTTCTGTCCTCTGTGCAAAAAACCGCTCCGCTTAATTTTTGCACTCCTCCATCGGGTTTTGCATAGGACAAAAGTTGATAAAAGAACTATATATCCCACCAAATCTGTAAAAAGTCAATGGGAGAAATATCAGGGCAAAAGCATTTGGAAATTAAAAACTGAGGTGATTTCAAAACGCATATTACCGGATAAAAAAATTATAAAAGTTTGATTTTATATGAACCGGCCTTAAAATTTATTATAATAAAAATCAATATTTTGTAAAAAAACCGTCCGGTAATGCCTGTAAAAAAACAACTTGAACATTTATTTGATTTTCTGTATAAACCATACACGGAAACTTTCATTTTCCTGCTTATGAAACTGATGCTGACGATTATTCAAAAAAGAGATAATTATATGAAATTGAAATTTATTTTACTGTTTTTTCTGATGAATGCCCCAGGCATTTGCATTGCAGAAAATATCTCCTGTGAAAAACCTGACCTGCTGTCTTCTGCCGAATCGATGTTCAAACCATTCAAAACAGGCAATGCAAACGCAGCCGAAGTTCCCACCGGCAAACCCGTATCATCCCCAAAGGAGAAAACCGCCCGTATTCTCTACATCAATTCCTATCACCGGGGCTATATCTGGAGCGATGGCATTGAGCAGGGACTGCGGGAAAAACTGAACAGTTCAGGCAGAAAAACAGATGTTTATGTTGAATTTATGGACACGAAACGCTTTCCTGATCCGGCTTATCTGCCCATGCTGTCTGAAGTCTTTGCAATGAAACATGGCAAAGTCCGGTACGATGCCATCGTTGTTTCGGACAATATTGCTTTTGATTTTGCTGTAAAAAACCGGGATCAGCTCTTTCCGAATACAACCCTTATCTTTTGCGGATACAACTCCTTTCGTCCTGATGTCCTCAAAGGGATCATGAATGTAACCGGCGTCAATGAGGAGATTGATTTCACCGGCACGATTGACATGGCTCTCTCGGTGCATCCGCAGCCCCGGACACTGGTGTTCATTACTTCCGATTATTACACAGCCGGTAAACGGAATCAGGATACTGTTGAGAAAAAGCTCATTCCGGACTATCAGAACCGGTTTAAGATAATGCAGTTCAAAAATCAGTATCTGCAGGAGCTTGAACAGCATCTTGCAGAATTGCAGCCCCATACTCTGGTCTTTGTTTTCGGAGCTCCCTTTGACAATCGGGAAGCTGAATTCACAGAGGCAGAGGAATATTACCACCGGATGGCCGCAGCCAGTACTGTACCTGCGTATTCCTTTTGGGATTTTGTGCTGAACACCGGCATTATGGGCGGAAACATTATCACAGGCCCGGATCAGGGGCAAAAGGTTGCGGAACTGGTGCTCAGGGTTCTGGATGGCACACCTGCTGACAGCATTCCTGTGGTCATGGAAACGCCGACGAGCAAAATTTTTGATTTCAACGCCATGAAACGTTTCGGCATATCGGAAAAAGACCTTCCGGCAGACAGCATCATAATCAACAAACCAGACAGTTTTTATCAGCGGTATAAAAATTATGTCTGGATGACCGTCATCATTTTTGCTGTGCTTTTCCTCTCATCTCTGATTCTTTCTTTCCTGCTGAGGAAAAGCAGGATTCTCAGTGCAAAACTGTATAAGGAAAGCGGAGAACGGCAGAAAGCAGTGGCAGAACTGCAGGAGCATCGGGAGCATCTTGAGGATCTGGTTGAGGAGCGGACAGCCGAACTGCGCCGGACAAATGAAATTCTGCAGGAACGGGAAGCCCTGTTTCACAGCATGTTTGACAGTCACAGCGCGGTAATGCTTCTGATTGAACCTGAAAACGGGCATATTCTGGATGCCAATCATGCCGCAGCCCGTTATTACGGTTATGCTGTGGATGAACTGAAGGCCATGTCTGTTTACGGCATCAATCTGCTGCCGTCAGAAGAAATCCGTCAGGCAATGATAAAGGCCATAACATCACAGGTCAGCTATTTTGAGTTCCGGCATCGCCTTGCCAATGGCAGCGTCCGGGATGTGGAAGTTTATTCCACTCCGATTCCCTGGCAAAAGCAGACCATACTTTTTTCCGTTATTCACGATATTACCGGGCGCAAAAGTGCAGAAGAATCTCTGCGCTTCACGCAGTTTGCTGTGGATCGGATGCCTGACGCGGCTTTCTGGGTAAAGTCTGACGGGCATTTTGCCTATGTCAATGAATCCGCGTGCAGAAAACTGGGTTATTCCAGAGAAGAACTTCTGAAACTGCATGTCATTGATATTGTCCCTGATTATAACAATGAACTCTGGGCCGGACACTTTGCCGATCTCAGAGAAAAAGAAACTTTGTGTTTTGAAAGCAGGCACAGAAGGAAAAACGGAGAGGTTTTTCCTGTGGAAATTCTGACCAGTTTTGTTGCATTCAAAGGCCGGGAATATGCCTGCAGCATTGTGCGGGATATTACAGCGCGGAAACGCACGGAAGAAGCACTGCTTCACAGCGAAGAACAACTTCGCCTGATTTTTGAAGCCGCTCCCCTGCCCATGATTTTAACCGGCACAGACGGAGCCGGACAGATTCTGAGGGTGAATCAGGAATTCTGTGATTTGCTGGGCTATTCAATGGAAAACGTCTTAAACATGCAGCCTGCTGTGTTTTATGATAACCCGCAGGAATGCCGCTCTGCGGTGCTGGCGCAGCTCCATACCAAAGGAAAATTGGATCGGCTGGAAATGAACGGAAGAAAATCAGATGGCACAGTTTTTCCGGTTTTGATGTCCAGCCGGGTGGTGCGCCATAATGAAGAAATCATGGCAATTACGGTAATCTTTGATCTGACCGACCGCAGGCGCGCGGAAGATGCCCTGCGGAAAAGTGAGGAGTGGTTCCGCACGATCTTTCAAAAGTCGCCCATCAGCATTGAACTGTATGATGCCAAAGGAATGCTGACCCATGTAAACCGGGCCTGTCTGGATATTTTCGGAATACCGGATCCCGCCTCTGTTATTGGTTTCAGACTGTTTGACAATCCGAATTTTCACGGGCATCATAAAGATCAGGTGATGCGGGGCGAATCCATAAGAATTGAAAGCCCTTATGATTTTGAACTGGTACGGAAACTGAACCTGTTTCCCACATCCAAAACCGGGAGCATGTACATAGATACCCAGATTACGCCGCTGACAGACGATCAGAAGATGGTTTTCGGATACATGGTTCAGATACAGGACATCACTGAGCGCAAACGCGCTGAGACAGAAATGCAGAAAAGCGAAGCCCGTTACCGCTATCTGTTTGACTACTGTCCGCTTTCTTTGTGGGAAGATGATTTTTCCGAGACCAGTGCCTATTTGGACGGTGTGCGCGCATCCGGTATTACTGATTTCCGCTCTTATTTCAGAGAACATCCCGAAGAAATCGCTTACTGCATGTCCATGATGAAGATTCTGAATGTGAACCGCAGAACCCTTGAACTGTACGGAGCCAAAGACAAAGCCCATCTCATGGAAAATCTGCACATGATTTTCAGCCGCGGTTCCGGTGCCATGCTGCGCGAAGCACTGGCATCCCTGGCAGAAGGGAAAGGTGTATTTGAAGGTGAGGCCGTTAATCACAAACTCACGGGGGAAAAAATGGATATGCTGATCCGCTCCTTCATCACACCGGAAAACGAAAACAATTTTTCCAGAGTCATCGTGGGAATGCTTGATATTACTGAAAGAAAACAGGCAGAAAAATCGCTTCAGGAATCTGAGACACGGCTCAACAATATTATCAATTTCCTGCCTGATGCCACACTTGTCATTGACAGGAAGGGAAAAGTCATAGCATGGAACAGGGCTATCGAAACCATGACCGGCATAATGGCAGAAGACATGCTTGGAAAAGGTGATTACGAATATGCCCTGCCCTTTTACGGGGAACGCAGGCCCATTCTCATTGATCTGGCTCTGCAGTCTTCACCGGACATTGAAAAAACATATCATAAGATACAGAAAAAAATCGACAGAATGACTGCTGAAAACTATTATCCGAACCTGCTGGGGAAAGAAACATGGCTGTTCGGAAATGCCTCTGTTCTCAGAGATTCACAGGGGGAAATTATCGGGGCCATTGAATCCATCCGTGATATTACCAACCGCAAAACCGCTGAAATTGAACTGAAAAAAGCCAAAGCATTGGCAGAGGAACGAAGCAGGGCAGCGGAAGCAGCTACCCTTGCCAAATCCGAATTTCTGGCAAATATGAGTCATGAAATCCGCACCCCCATGAATGCCATTGTGAATATGACCCGGCTGCTGCTCAATACCCGGCTGGATGAGGAACAGCGGGATTATGCGGAAACAGCAGTTATGTCTTCCGAAATCCTGCTTTCCCTGATCAATGACATTCTGGATTTTTCCAAGATTGAGGCCGGAAAACTGGAGTTGGAAAACACGGATTTCAGTCTGATTCTGCCCCTTGAATCGGTTGTGAAAATTCTGAAACCCAAAGCAGAGGAAAAAGGGCTGGGACTGACATACAGCATTGATCCGGATGTGCATCCGCATGTCACGGGCGATCCGGTGCGGGTGCGCCAGATTCTGCTCAATTTCCTCAACAATGCTGTAAAATTCACAGAAAAAGGCGGCATAACTGTCCATGTTTCAGCAGAAAATCAGACAGATACACATATCACGGTGAAATTTGAGATCACAGACACAGGCATTGGAATTCCCCCGGATCGCATGAACCGGCTGTTTCAGTCCTTTTCCCAGATAGACAGTTCAACAACCCGGAAATTTGGCGGAACAGGACTTGGTCTGGTCATTTCCAAACAACTGGCTGAACTCATGGGCGGCTCTGTCGGGGTGGAAAGTGTGGAAAACAAAGGCTCAGTTTTCTGGTTTACCGCAAAAATGCGGAAAGCGGAAGGAAAAATGTTTAATGGTGAATGCTTAATGGTGAATGGTGAATGCTTAATGGTGAATGGTGAATGCAGCATACCCAATGAAAGGGAAACAGAATCTGTTCACAGTTCAATTTTAAACATTAAAAATTCAGCATTAAAAATTCAGCATTCCCTGCGTATTCTTCTGGCCGAGGATAATATCTTCAATCAGAAAGTGGTATTGGCAATTCTGAAAAAATTCAGTTTTTCCGTGGATATTGCGAACAATGGCCGGGAAGCTGTGGAAGCACTCAGGAACAAACCCTGAACCTATCCGAATATTATGCTGAATATTTTTGCATTTAAATCAGGAATTTATCC
>CAZHPS010000091.1:0-17342 GCA_964534335.1 uncultured Desulfobacterales bacterium | reverse complement strand
ATTACAATGTATTATTTTTTTCAAAAGCACATTTTCAACGGTGATTTGGTATAACATCAGTTTTTAAGATAAAGACTGCTGCCTGAAAAACCCTAAGGGTTTTGGAAACCCTTATACCGATTCTCTATTGAAAATATGCTTATCATTCCCCTCTTGAGAGGGGATAAAGGGGTGTGTTTGAGAATGGGAAAAAACACACCCCCTGCCCCCTCTCAAGAGGGGATTTTCTAAGATTTATATAGAATCAATGGAGAATTGGTATTAGGGTTTTTCGGACAAACATTTTCTGAAAGTCTGTAATGCTGACCGCAAAGCAGGAACCTGTTTCATGCCGGGGCCTTCCAGAATAACATACATACGGCATTTTTTGCAGTCAAATTCCAGCCGGTACTGATGATGACCATCGTGAATCCGCAGGGGGGCCAAAAGAATTTTTCTGTTTTCAGGCTTTTTAAGGCACGCGTCCAGTTGATGCCGTATGCAGTAGCGGGTGGTCATTACGGTTTTCCCGGTCGTATCAGCAAGGGTCTCAAAGGCCGGTTCAAAGCTGGAGACTCCGTGACGCTGATAAAACTTCCGGGCATAATCGTTAAGGATATTGGCAGTAAAGGACAATTCTGTTTCCGGATACTGCACGGAATTGGAAATCACCTGAACGCGTCTAAGCGGAAAGGTCTGAAAACGGATTTGCGTGTGATGTTCAAGGGCTTTCCGCCGGATGTCATTTAAGGTGCTCAGGGGAATAAAACCGGGTATTTCAGGCTGAATATCCACTTTGACGACCATGTAAGGCGTATCACCGGTGCGGGACAGATTCGTGTAAATCTGTTCTTTCATCCGGGCCGGGTTTTTTGCCGGTTCAAAGCCCAGTGGCATATCATACATACTTTGCCTGCCGTCTTCATCTGAGATCTTCAGGCAGATACCGTTTGGGTACTGGAAGAAGCTGATTTCCAAAGCAATCTGCCGCGTGGCGGATTTTTTTTTCAGGATACGGGAAAAAGCATGGTCATGATTGCGGAACAGTTGAGATCCGACCCGAAGCCCCTTCATGGAACTGGGATAAATCCGGTTCTCCCTGACCTGTTCGACCCGTAATCCAAGCAGATTCTTCTCCGGGGTAAAGAAACACAGCCCGTCTCCGTTTTCAAGGGTGGTGCTGACTGTAAAAAAATCCCTGCCAACTGATGCAACGGTTCCCACATCCTGACCAGTGGATTTCTGCGTATCAAACGATGCGACTTTTTCTTTCCGTCCGTGAATGAAATAAGTGGTATATCCCCGGTTAAAGGTTTTGTGCAGATCCGGTGCAAAGGTGAAAGCAGAGGTTCCGGAACCTG
Organism: uncultured Desulfobacterales bacterium; assembly: GCA_964534335.1. Taxonomy (GTDB): domain Bacteria; phylum Desulfobacterota; class Desulfobacteria; order Desulfobacterales; family Desulfococcaceae; genus JAABRU01. The sequence continues at coordinate 16,002 of CAZHPS010000091.1, read as the reverse complement.
ATCTGCCATACTCCGGATGCGTATTAATAAACTGATCAATGGCAATCCGGTATGCTGCAACAACATTTTTCACATAATCCATTTCTTTCATACGGCCTTCGATTTTAAAAGAAGTGACACCGGCTTCCGCCAGATCCGGAATATGCCGGGAAAGATTCAAATCTTTCAAAGAAAGAAGAAATTTTCGATCCGCCACTGTATTGCCGTCACCGTCTGTCAGGGTATAGCGGCTGCGGCAGGGCTGCGCGCACACGCCCCGGTTGCCGCTTCTCTGCGCAACGGCCTGGCTCATATAGCACTGGCCGCTGCAGGATACGCATAAGGCCCCGTGAACAAAGGATTCCAGTTCAATCTTTGTTTCTCTGCGGATGTTTCTGATTTCCTCACAGGACAGTTCCCTGGCCAGGATAACCCGCTGAAAACCTGCATCTTCCAGAAATTTCACTTTTTCAGGTGTATCGTTATGCATCTGGGTGCTGGCAATGAGGGGAATACGCGGCAAATCCAGTTCCAGCAGTCCCATATCCTGAATGATCAGTCCATCCGCTCCCATGTCAAATACCGTGTGAATGATATCAAGAGCCTGTGGGATTTCTTCGTTGCGCAGAATTGTATTGAGTGCCACATATACTCTGGCATAATAAAGATGAGCGTGGCGGATCAGCCGTGATATATCCGCAGCCGTGTTTCCGGCATCCGCCCTTGCGCTGAATTTGGGTGCGCCAATATACACGGCATCCGCGCCATGATCTATGGCTGCAATACCGATTTCGGCATTTTTGGCAGGGGCAAGCAGTTCAAGGGGGATGGTCATCAGTCCTGTTCTCCATGTTTTAAAATATAGTATTTTCCTCAACTTCTGTCCTCTGTGCAGAAAACCGCTCCGCTTAATTTCTGCACTCCTCCACCGGATTTTGCAGAGGACAGAAGTTGGTAAAAGAACCATAATAAATTTTATCCCTGTTTTTGCTGTTCAAAATTTACAGGTCGCAGGTTGGGTTACAATAAAATTTTTGTTTGCCTACTTATAATGTTTCAACTTTGGTTTTTTATGGCACAAAAATTGCCTGCCGTCAGAAACATGTTTTTTCAGCCTGTCCGGAGGATTTTTCAGGTCAGAAAGGATGATTTTTTACGGTTCTGACCCTATTGCAAAAATTATGCCGAAAAAAACCAAAGTTGAAACATTATAACACAATTTGCTACCTATAAAAATAAAAAACCGGATAAAACAGGCAGTTAATAAAAACCATCTGAAAGTTGCCGATTTTTCTTCATTGATATTATTGGGTTTTCATAAGTAAGGTTCCATAAATTTTCGGGCATAAAATTTTCAGAAAAACCTGATTTTTCCGAAAAATCAGGTTTTTTGAATATAATGTTTCAAATTTGGTTTTTTCGAAGATCGGAACAATTTCTCATAAAATGGTTTCAAAATGTCTTTGTCAAAATATAAGCAATTTCTGTGCCATAAAAAACCAAAGTTGAAACAGTATATTAATGTTGCACTGCAAAAATCGTCGATAGTGGGTCAAACCGGCTGATAATGTCATCCCTTCCGGGATTCCGGTTATTTTTTTCAATTTTTTTCTATAATAATTTCAATCCTTACGGATTTTTCCGGCACCGGTTTCAGTCTCAGATCAACGGATTTGACCCACTATAAAATCGTCTTATGTAAAATCAAATATTTGAAAACCAACTGCCTAACTCCTAAATATGTTAACATCTCAATGACAGAAGAACAGATGCTATCCTCTCCTGATCTTCCTTCAGCAGATAGGGGTGCATGGGAAGGCTGAAAATGCGCCGGGAAAAATCCTCACTGACGGGAAAATCCCCTTTTCTGTATCCCAAATCCGCAAAAGCTGTCTGCAGGTGAAGGGGAATGGGGTAATAAACTGCCGTGGGGATTCCGGCTTCTCCCAGTTTTTTCTGCAAATCGGCCCGGTGGGCTTCATCACGTGCCAGAATTGAGTACTGTGCCCAGATGCTTTTCATATGCTCCGGGACTGAGGGAAGCCGCAGATTCGGAATTCCTTCCAGAAGTTCCGAATACCGGGCAGCAACTGCCTGCCGCAGTTCCATTTCTTCAGGAAAAATACCGAATTTGGCAAGCAGAACCGCAGCCTGTATGGAATCCAGGCGTCCGTTGATGCCAATGCGGACATTGTCGTATTTATGGGGGCCTGAACCGTGAACCCGGATGGAGATCATTTTTTCCGCCAGATCTTTGTCATCTGTAAACACTGCTCCACCATCTCCGTAACATCCCAGAGGTTTGGCGGGAAAAAAGGAAGTGCAGGCAATGGATGCCAGTGAACCGGCTTTTTTGCCATGAAATTCCGCGCCAAAGGATTGTGCCGCATCTTCAATCACAAACAGACCGTGGTTCCGGGCAACAGTGTTTATCCGATCATAATCTGCGGGAAGTCCGAACAGATCCACTGCAATAATGCCTTTGGGTTTCAGCATCTCTGCCCCGCGCGGCAGGGGATGCTTTTGCGAATTCCCGGTTTTCATGGCTGTAATCGCTGCATCCAGTTTTTCCGAATCAAGATTGAAGGTCGCGGAATCAATATCTGCAAATACCGGCACTGCACCCAGCAGCCGGATGACCTCTGCTGTGGCAATAAAGGTGAATGGTGTGGTGAAAACTGCATCCCCTGGACCAATGCCGTATGCCATGAGTGCCATGAGCAGGGCATCGGTTCCAGAAGCGCATCCAATGGCATGGGGGACACGGATAAAAGCAGCCATTTTTTCTTCCAGTTCCTTTATTTCCGGTCCCATGATGTATTTTCCGTGATCCAGAATCCTGCGGATACGCTCTTCAATTTCTTTGCGAATCCGCTGCTGCTGTGCTGTCAAATCAATAAACTGCATAAAAAAATCCTCCTGATACCAGTCAAAAATTTTCAGGCAGATGATCAAATCCGCTGAAGTTCAGAATGCTTTAAATTTGGTTTCTGAAAATAAATATCCCATTTCAGTTCACAGGCACAATTCACAATGCGCATCTGCTGATTTGCATACAGCAGCCCGCGTAATTCCGGACAGCGGATTTTTCAGCCACTCTGCTGTTCTTCCAACGGTTTTCCAATAATTTCCCGCACCTTTTCCATAAGTTCACCGATAGTTCCCTCATGAAATGCTTGTACTGAAACCGGTTTGTGAATGATCAGCCGCACTCTTCCCGGAAACATATCAGCCGTATCCGGCGGCAGAACTTCCCTTGTTCCCGCAATGGTGACAGGCAGAATGGGCAGACCCAGATCTAACGCCATTTTAAAGGCCCCTTTTTTGAAAGGAATCAGACTGCCGGTGCGGCTTCGGGTTCCTTCGGGAAAAAAAAGCACGGAAGTTCCATTGGCAATTTTCTTTTTTGCCGCATTGATGCTGGCAACAGCCGCGTTTCTGTTGGAACGATCCACATAGATATGTCCGAGTTTTTCACAGGAAATGCCAATGGCCGGCACTTTTCTCAGTTCCTGTTTCATCACCCATTTGAAATCAATGCCCAGCCATCCGTAGAGCAGCAGAATATCACACTGGCTCTGATGATTGGACACAATGACATAGGACTGGTTTTTGTCCACATGCTCCCTGCCAAATACAGATACAAACATGGGAATGAGCAGCCCGTTGAGTTTTGCCCATGTTGCACCGCAAAGACGGCTGGGGGTTTTGGGGTCCATGACAAAACACAGGGCCGTTGCAGTAAATCCGAACACAAAGGTGGATAAAATCAGAAAAGGAGAAAAAAAAAGCCATTTATAAGGCTGATACAAAATTCGCAGCAGTTTTTTCATTGCAGTCCCTATTCTTCCCTGTGCTTTCATTTTTTTCCTGTTTTGCGGTACACCATTCCCTGAAATATGGCAATCAGATCCCTGTTTTCATCTGTAACTTCAACAGTATAACTGCCAAGTTTGGGATTGATGGAAATCTCCCTGGCTTCTGCTGTAAGGGTTCCGGATGTGACTTTTTTCAGATAGGAAATACTGACATTGACAGCCAGCGCGGGGATGCCGTGGGAATTGGATGCTGCGGCAAACACCAGATCCGCAAGCGTGAAAATCGCGCCGCCGTGAACCACGTCCATGCCGTTTTTGTGTTCTTCCCGGATTTCCATCCGGGCTTTGGCCTTTCCCGGAGATATTTCCAGCAGTTCAATGCCTGTATGCCGGGCAAATTTGTCTTTTTGCATGAATTCTTCGCAGATTGTCATGAAATCTCCTGTTAATCCGTCATAACAAATTCCGGAGGAGTCCAAACTGAAAGTTTGGAACAGCAAATCATCCCGGAATATCTGCCAAATTTTCAGTTTGGCACTCCGGATCTATATTGGCACCTTGATATGCTGCCTGTCTGTAATCATAAAAAACTGGTTAGATATAAAGGAAATACGGATTTATGTCAACAATGCCCTTTGAATATGACAGAAAAAGCAGTGAAGTCTTTCTGACAGAGTTCCCGCAGAGGACAAGCGTTTCCCACAGAGGACACAGAGATTTTCACAGAGAACACAGAGATTTTTTTCGGTTCTTTCAGCGTTGGAAGTATTCTATCCCTCAGAGAACACAGAGATTTCTTCATTTTTTTTTCCGTGTTGGCAAATCAGAGGGTTTGAGAGATAAAATTTTTTCTCTGTGTCCTCTGTGGGAAACTCTCTGTGTCCTCTGTGGGAAACTCTCCATGTCCTCTGTGGGAAACCTCTCTGTGTCCTCTGTGGGAAATTCTGTGATCTCTGTGGGAAACTTTTAGCTCCACTTCCATCTGTCAGGGATTCATTTCATAACTGTCTGCAAGACAATAAACATATTCCTGCCAGATTTTTCCAAAACGCACAGGATTCACCTGGGGTCTGCGGATCATTTTCATGCAGAAATTCATCTGCTCCAAAGAGGTTCCGGGCTTGGAATAAATCTGCAGGGCAAATTTGGAGAAATCCCTGACCATGAAATCAAAAATCTGATCCACCATATCTTTGTCCGTATTCTCCATATTTGTTTTTTCAATGATAAGCTGCCCGTAAACCACCAAAGAGAACAGTTCCCCCAGACTCAGGAGAAAGTCTATATCCTTTGTCTGCTCTTTGTCCGGAGCCGCCTTAATCAGCAGGTCTTTGAGAACCGCGATCTGCTCTTTGAAAATACTGACATTGGGAAGAGTTACGCTGTTATATGCGGCATTGTAATCATGAAACTGAATTTTTCCCAGCCCTTTGGTCGGCCCCTGAGAGAAAAGAAAATCATCATTGGCAGCATCAGCCCGTTTGGGAATTTCCGGAAATTTTCCCGGATTGAACAGATAATTTGCCATGAATTTGACCACCAGAGCCATATTGACATGCACGGTTCCCTCCAGCTTGGGCAGGGAGCGGATTTCTTTCGCGGCCATTTCAAAATACATGTCTTTTTCAAAACCTCTGGCCGCAATCACATCCCAAAGCAGATTGATAACTTCCTCGCCCTGGGTGGTCACTTTCATTTTCACCATAGGATTGTAAAGCAGATAACGCCGGTCTTCTGCAGAGGCTGAACGCATATAGTCAACTGCTCGGGAAGAAAAGAGTTTCATTGCCAGAAGCCGGGCATAGGCATCGGTGAACAGTTGACGGATATGGGGAAAATCCGTGACAAATTTGCTGTAAAGATTCCTATGGGCAGCATGAGAGATGGCCTCATAAAAAGCATGGGTGCAGATGCCGATGCTGCCCCAGCCCAGATTGAATTTGCCCACATTCACCGTATTGAGTGCAGAATTCCATGCTTCCTCTCCGGTGGAAAGAATATCCTCTTCTGTAATCGGATAGGCATGAAGTGCATATTCCGCCACATATCCCTGCCATGCCACAACATTCTGGATACATTCATAATTGGGATGTCTTGAATCTGCGGCAAAAAATACATATTCATCGGTTTCGGAGTTTTTGGCAAAGGTGGAAACCATTGCTGCCTCATTGCCGTTGCCGATATAATATTTTCCGCCGTCAGCCACATATTTGCCATCTCCCAAAGGTGTCAGGCTCATTTCCGATGAATAGAGATCCGCTCCGTGCGCTCTTTCAGAAAGACCGAATGCGAAAATGGCTCCATCTTTGAGCAGTTTTGCAGCTTTTTTCTTTGCGGTTTCATTTGTTCCCATCCAAATGGGGCCAAGTCCCAGAATACTGACCTGCCATGTATACCAATAGGGAAGGCCGTAAAAACCCAGAATTTCATTCATATCACAGATACGGGCTGTGTCCCAGCGCATGTCCGGATCACCGTCTGCGTACTGCGAAGGCGTAAGCAGGGTGGAAAAGATTTTGTTTTCTTTGACAAAATCAAGGAAATCCCGGTACCATACCATATTGCGGTAATCCTCCTTGAGATTCCTTTTTCCTTTGTTTTCAAAGAATTCAATGGTTTTCAGCATGATTTCCCTGGAACGCGCGTCCAGATGTTCATATTTCTCTTTTTTGGGGTGAAGAAGCATTTTTCCTCCTTGCAAAGATAGGTTAATGAGCAACAGAATTTCAAATACATAAAAGACAAAAACTGTACGAAAAGAAGCACTGTCAAAACAGATTAACCGCCCTGTTTTTCCTGTTTTTTAAACCGCAGAGTAACGCAGAGTTTTCCGCAGAGTCACACAGAGTTTTTCTCTGCAAAAGACAGAAATCTGTGATACTCTGTGCAGAACTCTGTGTCACTCTGTGGTTAAATCTATACCGATACCTAAAATATTTTGGTAATTTTGCCGGGCAGATTTTAACCGCAGAGTTACACAGAGTTTCCGCAGAGTCACACAGAGTTTTTCTCTGCAAAAAACAGAAATCTGTGATACTCTGTGCAGAACTCTGTGTCACTCTGTGGTTAAATCTATACCGATACCTAAAATATTTTGGTAATTTTGCCGGGCAGATTTTAACCGCAGAGTTACACAGAGTTTCCGCAGAGTCACACAGAGTTTTTCTGTGCGGAATTCAGATCTGAATCTCTGCAAATGTTTCAAGTAATGGTGTATATCAAAAAAGCATAAGCATTTGACTTCAAATTCCGTCTTTTTCGTATATTTCGTGTCTTTCGTGGTTGAAAAAAACAGGTATTCCTCAATCCTTGAAAGCGATTTGTTATCAGAACCTTTTGATAACATCCGAAATGATCTCGGCCATCCGGATCATCAGCGGCGGTCTGTATGTTTTGCCGGACGATTTTCCCTGCAAAGCTGATTTCTTCCGGATATACAGGGTTTTGTGAATCCGTGCCACCAGCCGCTCTGTTTCGTCTCTGACTTCCACAGTCATTTTGGGGAGATATTTTTCTCCATTTCCGGTATGTGCCTGAATATCAGCAATAATATCATCACTGACACGGAAATCAGCAGTCACTTTTCCTTTGCCCGGACTGACAAATTCAATGGTCGCGGATTTGTCCCAGACTGTGTATGCAGGCCCAAGGATCTGAATGATCATAAGGGCATAAAAGGGATCGGTCATGGCATACAGACTGCCCCCGAAATGGGTTCCCATATAATTGCGGTTGTAAAAACGCATTTTCATTTCCACCTGAACATGCCGGAAATCCTCGGAAATATGCTTTACACAAATCCCGGTTCCCAGATACGGCGGATACCATGTCAGCAGGAATTTGAAAACATTGTGATTCATGATGTGATCTCCCTGAAAATCAGTCTGTTTCCGCTGCACCGGCAGGTTTGATCCAGTTGCCTTCGCTGCGGTATTCCAGACTGATTTTTTTCAGTTCCTCTTTGTGCTGCAGAAAGCGGGATTTCATGCCAATCAGCCATTCCCGGTGCGCAAGCGCATCTTCACGGCTCAGGAAGAGTTCATGTTCGCCTTTCTGAATATCAAATACCGGGATTCCCTCTTTCACAGAAATGCTTCCGGCATTGCTGCACAGCATACACCGCACCTGATTTTTTTCCATAAAACGGAAGGTCTGCCCCCCGCATAAAGGACAGCATGGCTGCTTTTTTTCCTGCGCGGGACCAAACAGGGCTTTTGCCAGTTCCGCAGCCACGGTTTTGTTTTCTGCATTCAGGAAGATTTCACCCGGCAGCGCGCCGTAAATGATGCGCCGATCTTTGATTTCCGCCATCAGCAGTTTCAGAAAACTCTCAATTCCCAGAAGCGTGTAACCTTCCCGTCCCGGAATGCCTGCAATGCCGATGCCCACAGCAGGTTTTCCCCACAGTTTTTCTGCATGGGGATAGAGTGCAATACCCCGGTCAATGAAGCGTTTCAGGCAGGCGTTTGGGCCAAGAAAATAGGTGGGAACCGATACAATCAGCGCATCAGCCTGCATAATGGCCTGGGCAACTGTATTGAAATCATCTTCCAGAATACATTTGTTTTCCTTGAACATGCACATATAGCAGCCACGGCAGGGCCCAATGTCAAAATCCGAAAGCTGCAGCAGTTGCAAATCATGGGGTTCGGGAATATTCCTGCTGATTTCCTTTGCCATAAGTTCACAGTTTCCCAGTTTCCGGGGAGAGCCGATAAGTGCCAAAATTTTTTTCACGATATACTCCTTTTCTGTGAGGAATTTTTTGTTAGCATACAAACTTTATGTGTAAAAAAATATTGGATTATGCAAAAAACCGCTCCGCTTAATTTTTGCACTCCGGTATTCAGACTGCAAAAAACCGCTCCGCTTAATTTTTGCAATCCGGCATTTCAGACTGACGGATTTCCTATAGAAATCAAGTTGTTTTTCACAGAGGACACCGGGCTTTCTTTCTCTGTGACCTCTGTGTATTTTCTCTGTGTTCTCTGTGGGAAATTTTTCTGTCCAAAAACATTTTTCATATCATATCCCGCAGCAGACGCTTAAACAGCACCTGCTCTTCTATAGTAAAAACGGACAGAAGTTCGGCATTGGCTTTTCTGCGTTCTGCAATAAGCTGTTCTTTCATTTCATTGGCTTTGGCTGAAGGATAGAGCCGGTAAACCCGCCGATCTTCCGGGGCCTGCTCTTTGACAATCCATCCGGCCTCGGTCATCCGATCCAGCACGCCTGACAGGGTTGCCTTGTCCAGAATCAGCACTTTCCCCAGATCTGCGGCAGTCATCCCCTCCTGATACCACAATCCTTCCAGAACCAGATGCTGCATATTGGTCAGACCATAGGGTTTGAGGCGTTTCTGAAAGTCCGCGTGGGCTTTCTGATAGGCTTTTCCCAGTAAAAAAACCGTGCAGTCCGGCAGATCTTCAGGCAGATTCGTCATGGCATTTCCTTTGCATACGAACTATTATTCTTTTTCTGATTTTCTGTCAAGAGTTTTTATACTGATCCAATTTTGGTTTTTTATGGCACAAAAGTTGCTTTAAGGCAATTTACAGAAAAGAATATCCCTGCTGATCCGGAGTCGGCAGCGGGTCAGACCGGCTGATTTGTAACCGCCTGAACAGCGGAAATCCCTGAAAAAAGATTTTCCCAAGTACGCCCTTCCCCCGGTTTTGATGTTTAACCATTTATTTTTAAAGCTATTTCAAATTCATGCTTCCTTCACCGTATAAAAAAATTATCCAAAATAAAAAATTATGCTTGACATTGTCAGGACAGGCTGGTATATACGGCAAATCTTTTCGGGGAACAGCCCAATGGACTTCTGACAGAGGTAAAAAAAGGGCGGGTAGCTCAGTTGGGAGAGCATCGGCCTTACAAGCCGAGGGTCACAGGTTCAAGCCCTGTTCCGCCTACCAAAAGTAACAGTTTTTTATACGGGGGTGTAGTTCAGTTCGGTTAGAACGCCGGCCTGTCACGCCGGAGGTCGCGAGTTCGAGTCTCGTCGCTCCCGCCACTGAAATCAAAGGGATTACAGTTTATGCTGTAATCCCTTTTTGTTTTATAATGCGGCCAAAATTCTGGAAGGAACTTAATACCAAACCGCTTTCATAAATCAGGGAATACCTGTGTTTTTTTAACCACGGAACACACGGACTGCACGGAAAAACAGGATTTGAGGATAAAAACCGGTATTACCATGTTTTGAAAGCGAATTGGTATAATACCGGTTCTCCATTGACTTGATACTGTCACGGGCTGATTCCGCGTGTGCAGAAAACCGCTCCGCTTAATTTTTGCACTCCTCCGGATTCGCATTCTGTATTGTATAAAACCAATGGAGAATCGGTATAAAAAACAGTATTCCCATGTTTTGAAATCGAATTGGTATAACAAGATCCGGGCCTGCTTATGTTTACTGAGTTTTTTAATTTATAAATCAGGATATTATTAAAAAATATTCCAATCATTAAGAACTGTATTTTTAATACTGGGTCAGATCAATGTCTTCAAAAGTATCAGTCCGCAGCTTTTTTTTCTCTTCACAGTTCTGATGCCGTGCTTTTGCCAAAAATGGTGCTGGTGACCTTTTTTCCTTTTTCCTGTTTAAAATTTCAGGAAGTTCAGGAATTTCTTTCTGATCCGGATGGTTTTCCGCATTCTTTGGTACAGAACCGGAAATCCGGAAAAATGAGGCAGCCTTGAGCAGGCATTCGGCCTGAAATCTGAAATCCCGGCTCCCGGCCGCCATTTCCTCTGTGGTGGCCGCGTTCTGCTGAATCACCTCATCAAGCTGCTGAATGGCCTTGTTCACCTGATCAATTCCGCCTGCCTGTTCCGCACCGGACGCGCTGATTTCCTGAATGAGTTCAGCGGTTTTTTCAATACCGGAAACCATTTCCGCCATCCGCTTACCGGCTTCTTCTGCGGTTTCCGCATGGGATTCGGAAAGAGAATTGATGTCCCTGGCCGCATTCTGGCTGCGTTCAGCCAGTTTCCGCACCTCTGCGGCCACCACGGCAAAGCCTTTGCCGTGTTCTCCTGCCCGTGCCGCCTCAATGGCCGCATTCAGGGCCAGCATATTGGTCTGCCTGGCAATGTCCTCGATAATCCGGATTTTTTCGGAAATGCTCTTCATGGCCCGTACTGTCTGCATCAGTGACTTCTGTCCTTCACGCGCATTCTGTGCGGTATTTGCTGCAATAACAGCAGTCTGATGGGCATTATCCGCGTTCTGTCTTACAGTGGAACTCATCTGCTCCATAGACGTGGAAATTTCCTCTATGCCTGCGGCCTGATATGAGGTTCCCTGGGAAACCTGTTCTGCTGCATTGCTCAACTGCTCACTGCCTGCCCATACATGCTCCGCTGCCTGCTGCACATCACTGGCAAAAGTGCGGAGATTTTCAGACAGTCTGTTGAGATGACCGATAATTTTGTTGAAATCCCCTTTGAATTCCCCGCTGATGGTTTCGGGAATATCTCCTGCTGATATGCGTTCGATAACATCCGCTGTCAGATTAAAGGGCTCCATAAAAGCATCTGTGACAGCATTGATGCCGAAAAGAAGTTCCTGCCATTTTCCTTTGAAAAAATCCGCTTTGCCGCGCACTTCCAGATGTCCGTCACGGATATTCTGTATCAGGGACTGGGTTTCAGCCAGCAGCCCGTTCATGGTTCCGATAAGAAGATTCAGACTGTTTTTGATCGCGTTGAAATCCCCCTGAAAAGTTCCGGTCATTTCTTCAGGAATCCGGCCTTCTGATATATGGCCCAGGGATTCTGCTGTGATGGAAACCGGAACAGCAAACGCATCCACCATCTGATTGATGCCGCTGACCAGTCTGCGCCAGTCCCCTTTCAGGGTATCTGCATTGCCCCTGATACTCAGGCGTCCTTCCCGTACAGCCTGAATCAGTGCATCAGATTCGGCCATTACCAGCCCTATGGTTTTTTTCATATTCCGGAATGCATCTGCCAGAATGCCGATCTGATCTTTTCTCCGGATAGTGATTTCCCGGCTGAAATCCCCTTCCGCAATCGCGGATGCTGTGTCTGTCACAATGGCATGGATGGGTTTGACAACAGAGTTTCCGATGATGAAAATGATAATTCCCGCGATGAGCAGTGTTGTCAGGGCAATCTGCATATTGATCTGCCGGATCCGGGTGGCTGCTGCAAAAAGTTCATCCGTGCTCACGCTCACGGAAAGAAAGGATTGGGGATCAGAGCATTTTTTAAAGGCAGAGATCTTTTCTATCCCGCCTGTCCTGTATTTTTCCACTCCCTGCTCTGCTTTGAGTGTTTCCTCCTCAAATCCGAAATCAGTGAAACGGGTTTTGAAAATACGGCTTTTGTCCGGATGCGCAATCATCATGCCTTCCCCGTTGAACATGCAGACAAATCCTTTTTCGCCCACCCTTACAGGGTCAACATATCTGCGGATATAATATTCCATATCCACAGTTCCGGCAATTACGCCTCCTGTCACTCCGTTTTCCGTTACAGGAGCGGAAATGACAAAAACCGGACGGTTTCCTGTTCCGCTTTTCACGATTCCGCCAACAAAGGTTTCACCTTTCATGGCATTCTGAAACCAAATCTGCTGGCTGATATTTTCTTTTCCGGTCTGTTCGGGTTCAGACGAGGCAATAACCTGCCCATTGACATCTGCCAGAAGAATCTCTTCATAAAACCCGTAATCTTTTTTCAGTCTTTCCAGGAGAATACTGAAGGCTTTGCGTGCAGACTGGCCCAGAAAGGTGTCGGGAACCGAAGTTCTGCATATATTCTGCTCACTCCAGATGACAATATCCATCTGCGCCCTTTTTGTCCAGGATGCCAGATGCAGTGCAAGGGAATCCGCAATTCCCCGGATCTGTCCTATCATTGCTTTTTCCAAAGCTTTTTTCGATTCTGTATAGGAAAACCAGGTTGAAACACTGATGGCAGCAACAATGATCGCGAGTGTGGGAAGCAGAAATTTTGTTCTGAGTCCAAAAGGGATTGTCATTTTCATACATTGCCTCTTTGCTGTTATCATTGGAATATTATCGGAAAAGGGCAGGTCAAATCCCCTGAAAAAAGAAAAAATCAAAGGATTTGACTCAGCAGCCGGGAAGATTTGCCGGATTTCAGGTTTCAGCGGAACATCTGCAACAGTTATAAGTAAGATTCCATAAATTTTCGGGCATAAATTTTCATAAAAACCGGATTTTTTGGGAAAACCCGGTTTTTTGAATACACGAAAATTTTTGTCTGCCTGCTTATTTGACTATCGTGGCATGCTGTAGAACCTCATAGGGTATGGTCAGTTGCAGTTTGGCGGCAGTGGTTTCGTTGAGAACAAATTTGGGTTCCGTGTCAAATTTTACAGGAACATCCTTAATTGCTTTTCCTTTGATCAGCACATCCACCACAGATTCTGCCAGCATGTGTATCAGTTTGTTTTCATCAGACAGAAAACCGCCCAGAACGCCCTGACTTACCGGCGGGGACATAAAGGAGAATGTGGGTATTTTTCCGGCTTCGGCCACAATCTCTTTGGCATTGTCAAAGGTTACAGCCTGGGTTCCGACCAGTATGGCAGATACCCCTTTTTTCACAGCTTCTTTGACTGCTGCCAGAACCTCTTCCCGTGTGGAAGAAAAACTTTCATTGTATTCAATGCCCAGTTCAGCACAGTATTTTTTGATCTGATCCTGATCAATGGCACTGCCGGGATGGTCTTTTTCCAGCAGCAGCCAGACAGATTTCAGATCCGGAATGATAAGCCTGAATATTTCAAACTGTGTTTTGGCCGGGACAAAGAAAGTGGAACCTGTGATGTATCCTTCAGGAGCATCCAGATTTTTTATCACATTCAGATAACCGGGATGATTGACAGATCCGATAAAGGTCGGAATGGATGGCGGATGTTTTGCAAGCCACTCAGCTCCGTTGGATCGGAAGATAATCATTCCTGCTTTTTCCTTCTGAAACCTCTGCACCACTTCTGCCAGTTTTTCCTCAGATTCCAGTTCTGCCTGAACCTCCAGCCGGATATTGGGGGCCATTTTTTTCAGGTCATCCTCCATTACGGCAAGAATCCGGTGTGATGATCCGGATTTGCCCATCCAGGCCAGACCGACCTGAATATCTCCGGCTCCGGCCATTGCGGAGAACATCAGAGATACCAATGCCAGCAATGCAATTACAGTCTGTCTTTTCATTTCTGTTCCTTTCTGTTTTGGATTAAAAAAATTAATGACTGATATACCGATTCACCATTGGTTTGATCCAATATTATCAGTTTTTCCGATGTTTTGTCTGTGCAAAAAACCGCTCCGCCTAATTTTTGCACTCCTTTGGATCAGATGTGCAAAAAACCGCATTCGAAAGGACTGCCTCAGCAGAGTTTATAAAAATGTATAACAGCCACGAATAACACGAATCTGCACGAATGCACAAACCATAATTCATGTAATTCGTGTCATTCGTGCGATTCGTGGCTGTACCATCAAATCTGAGTAATCGTATAGCACATGCTTCCAGTTTGTGCAGAGGCTCATGAACAGACTGGAATCCTGTTTTTCCTTATTTCCGATATTGTCCGGATGTTTTTTGCATTCATTCATTAAAAATATTCACAAGGCTCACACCGATACGCTCCGCTGCATTCCTGACAGCATCCGAATTTCCTGTGATAAAAAATTTTTTCTTTTCTTTTTTTGCTTTTTTCCGGGCAGATACCAGAAGCTGCACGCCTGTGGTGTCGCAGTCATTGATCCCCGCGATATCCACAACCAGTTCCCTATCCTTTTCCATTGAGGCCAGCAGCACTTCCCGCATTTCTCCCACTTCATACACTGTCAGGGGGCCTTCCAGCCGGAGAAAAGACTTTCCGTCCCTGTCTTCTTTGATAAATGCCATATCATTGTCCTGTGAAAAAAATGGATAGATCATTGTTTCAGTTAAAACTGCAGGCCGGATTAGCGTCAGAGCAATCCGGCAATCCGGTATTCAACTGAAACAATGCAGTACATGACCCAATCCCCTCTTGAGAGGGGGCAGGGGTGTGTTTTGGGTGTCTGCAATTCCGGACACACCCCTGCCCCTCTCAAGAGGGGAATATATAAAATTCAATGTGGTTATGTAGCAGCAGTATAAATCGCAGCAAACCGAAAAATTTCCGGCTGCTGATTATTATACCGATTCTCTATTGAATTTATACAATAAGGTGAATTATTTCCTCTGTGTCCTCTGCGGGAAACTGAATCATATACCGATACTTAAAATATTTTGGTAATTCTGCCGGGCGGATTTTAACCGCAGAGTAACACAGAGTTTCCGCAGAGTGACACAGAGTTTTTCTGTTCGGAATTCAGATATGAATCTGAACCTCTGCAAATGTTTCAGGTAATGGTATAAGTATATTTTCAATGGAGAATTGGTATTACTGATATTTTTCTGTAAATTCATCCTCAAAGGATATCATATCGTCAGGCCGGATGATCTGATTCATTTCCGGCATTCCTTTTTTTTTCTGCTGTCTTTCCTGCTTTTCTGAAAGTGAATTCTGATCATCATCATTTGCTGCATCCGTATTATCCCTGCCATCCGTATCCTGAGGCCGGTTATTCTGATCAGGCAGTTCCATACTTCTTTCCCGTAAACGGAAACGGGCAAGTGTTTTCCGCAAACCCTCTGCCTGGCCTGAAAGCTCGGTTGAGGATGATGCTGTTTCCTGTGCATTGGCCGCATTATGCTGCGTGACCTGATCCACCTGATTCAGTCCCTGGCTGACCTGTTCAATGCCCCTTGCCTGCTCATCTGATGCTGCCGCAATTTCATTGACCAGATCAGCCATCTGAACCGAGGATTCCACAATTTTCTCCAAAGCCTTTGCTGTCTGCAAGGCAATGCTGTTTCCGTTTTCAACTTTTTTCAGTGCACTTTCAATCAGTTCTGCTGTATTTTTTGCTGCATGGGAGCTTCTTCCTGCCAGATTGCGCACCTCTCCGGCCACCACGGCAAAGCCTTTTCCGTAGCGTCCTGCGCGTGCTGCCTCCACTGCGGCATTAAGGGAAAGCAGGTTTGTCTGGAATGCGATTTCATCTATGACTTTGATAATTTTTGCCACAGACCGGCTGGATTCGCTGATGCCGTTCATGGCAGAAATCATGTTTTCCATTTCCTGTTTTCCGAATGCCGCTGTTTTCCG
>CAZHPS010000090.1:0-17633 GCA_964534335.1 uncultured Desulfobacterales bacterium | reverse complement strand
ACTCCTCCGGTTTGCATTCCGCATTGTATAAAACCAATGGGGAATTGGTATTATATCCTCAGCATTTCGGCCACAGTATGCAGAAAACGCTTTTTGTCAATTTTCACCTCATATCTGTCAAAACCGCAGTCTTTGGCTTTCTGCCGGGTGTCTTCTGAATCCAGCGCGGTCAGGGCCACAGCCGGAATATCTTTGGAAATATCTTTACGGACATTGCGCATGAATGTCCAGCCATCCATCAACGGCATTTCAATATCGGAAACAATAAGATCAAATCTGCTGCTTTCCATTTTTTCCAGCCCCATTTGCCCGTTTTCAGCAGTTTCCACTTCATATCCCCCGGATTCCAGATATCCTTTGACCAGTTGCCGGAAAAAAGGAGTATCCTCCACCACAAGCACCCGTTTGGCTCTGTGTTCGGAAGTGTTTTCTCTGTCCTGCATTTCAGACCATCCGGGACTGCTTTTTTCAACCACCCGGCAGATGTCAATAAACAGGGTCATGCGGCTGCGGATCAGCGCGGTTCCCAGCAGTCCGTCTTCCATATATGTTTTCACATTCAGATCCATGCCGGCGCGGTCAGTGTCAATGACCTCTGAAATCAGAAGTCCCACAGGCCGCCGGACATGTTTGGGAAGGATAATAAACATGTCCTCTTTTTCCATGCAGGGGGAAACATTCAGCACATGATCCAGCCTGAGGATCTGCACAGAATTTCCCTCCAGGGAAATGAATTCGTTTTCACCGGCTTTCTCCCTGTCTAAAAATTTTATTTTTTCAATCCGCCGAATCATGGCAAGGGAAAGGGCAAACTGCTCATCCTTTCCGCTTCTGAACAGAAGAATATCCTGAAGCAGATCATTTTTCCGTATTTTTACGGAACTGTCCCCGTTTGCTGCTCTGCTTTGGAAACGGGCAGTACCTGCATGATTTGCAATTCCTTCGGCATCCAGAATCAGAGCGACCCGGCCATCACCCATGACTGTGGATCCGGCATAAATTCCCAGAGATGAGACACTTCCGTGCATGGGTTTGACAACGATTTCCTCAGTTCCGGCAATCCCGTCAACAATCAGGCCGAAACGTCCGCTCCCGGTTTTGAGAACAGCAAAGCTCAGGGATCGGGTGCTGGAATTTTCCTTTCTGTTCCTGCTGTTTCCTGCGTATTTTTCCGCAATCCCGGCCCGGATTTTTTCTGTAAAAGGTTCAGGCCGGTTCAGCACTTCTGAAAGACGGAGCATGGGGAGCAGTTTTTCCCGCAGCCGGTATATCTCCTGATCTCCGGCACATTCAATGCGTGTAACATCCTCATTATACAGGCAGGCCAGTTCCTCAATACTGATTTGGGGAATGGCGTAAGGGTTCCCCCCGGATGAAATAATCAGGCAGGGAATAATTGCCAGGGTAAGGGGCAGACCAATATGAATCCGGGTTCCCTCTCCGGGCACAGAATCAATGTCAAGGCTCCCTCCCACATTTTCAATGCCTGTTTTCACCACATCCATTCCCACGCCCCGGCCCGATACCTCACTGATGGTGTCTGATGTGGAAAAACCCGGAATCAGAATCAGGGAAATGATTTCCTTATCTGTCATCTGCCTGAGTTCGGATTCGGTTTTCAGCCCTTTGCGCAGGATTTTTTCCCGGATAAAAGCAGGATAGATTCCCCTGCCGTCATCCCGGATTTCCAAATGAATCTGTCCCGCATCATGCCAGGCTCCCAGAGTGATGGTTCCTTTTTCCGGTTTTCCGGCCTGTATCCGTTCTTCCGGAGATTCAATGCCGTGATCGCACGCGTTGCGGATCAGATGGGTCAGGGGATCAATGAGGGATTCCAGAATGGTTTTGTCCAAATCAGCGTCACCTCCACTGATGGAAATCTGTATTTTTTTGCCCAGTTTCTGCCCCAGATCCCGGACAATGCGCGGAAATCTTCCAAACACATTGTTCAAAGGCTGCATACGGATGCGCATAATCCGCTCCTGCAGATCAGTGGTGATGGTGTTGAGGCGTTTGGCAAGGGTAAGGGACTGGGGATCGGAACTGTCAGTTGTCAGGAGTTTCCGGTTGCGGATCAGCACCAGTTCCCCAACCAGCATCATAAGTCTGTCCAGAATATCCACATGGATACGCACAGTGTCTGAGTGCTCACCTCCGGAAATCAGGGAGATAAAATGTTCGGTTTCCGTGTCCTTTTCCGGCAGACTTCCGTTTTTCCCTGCACCTCCGGAAATTTCTGTCTCTGTTTTTCCGTTCCTCTTCTGTACATGGATCATAAACCCATCAGGAACCCCAAGTTTTTTTCCAATGTCCTCTGCTTTCATCTCTGTGGCATACAGGACATCATACATCAAAGGCTCTTCCGGAATTCCCATGCGCATATCATCTGAAAACAGGCTGATTTTTGCATCAATGATATGTCCGGCATCCAGCAGATCCTGGATCAGTTTCATGGGTCTCCTGCCGGAAAGCTCCAGCTCTGTAAGATTGTATTTCAGCACATACAGATCAGCCGCAGCCGGGATATTTTTCAGCGTGAATTCACTGATGTCAAAACCGGTTTCACCGCCTGACGTGTCAGAAAGTTTTACGGATGCCGCCATTTCAGCCCTGACCTCCGGCGACAGTTCCCTTGCAAGAATCGTGGACAGACGGTTGTGAATATCTGTAATATCCATTTCATTGCTGTGATCTGCGTCATCGAGCAGAATGCCCAGATGATCTGCCCCGGCCAGAAGCGCATCAATGAAACGGGATTCAGGACGGATTTCTCCTGCGCGGATCATGGAAAGCAGGGTTTCCATTACATGGGCCAGTTCACTGATATGGGTCAGTCCAAAAAAACCGGCAGCACCCTTCACGGAATGAACCGCGCGAAAAACCCTGTCCACAATCTCCCTGTCCGGGTTTCCTTTCTGTTTTTCCAGAGCCAGAAGATCATCTTCAACCGTATCCAGATGCTCTTTGGCATCTGCCACAAATTCTTCCAGAAGTTCTCTGTCCTGTTCCATAAGCAGATTCCTGTTCAGGGTGTCAATTTTCAGTTGTCAGCACCATTTACCATTTACCATTTACAATTCACAATTCACCATTTACAATTCACCATTCACCATTTACAATTCACCATTCACCATTTACAATTCACCATTCACCATTCACCATTTACAATTCACCATTCACCATTCACCATTTACCATTCACCATTCACCATTTACAATTCACCATTTACAATTTACAATTTACAATTTCCCTCAGGTTCACGTCCCGGATGGGATGCCGGAGAGATTCCGGTCCGGTAATTTTTATGGCGGCCCCGGCCTGCCGTGTGTCTGCGGAGAGGGGGCAGGGGGTGTGTTACTGGACTGTGCAGTTCCGGACACCCCTGCCCCTCTCAAGAGGGGAATATATAAAATTCAACGTGGTCGTGTACTACAGTTCATGTCTCAGACGGTAACGATACCGGCGGATCAGTCGTATGGTGACAGAGAAAATAACGTAAAGACTCAGCCCGGCAAGGACAGCCGGAACCCAGATATGCCTCTGGTACTCCGGCATTTCCCGAACCAGAGTAATTCCTGCCGCCGAGAAAAGGAAAACTGTATCCATAAACAGTATGGTCAGCAGGCAGACCGGTTCGGAGTCGTACCAGGGAATAATGATTTTTCTAAATACCGGTGTATCATTCATAGGCATAATGCTTTTCTTTTTACGTCAAAAAGTGCCTGAATGCAAGGAAATTAAAAGCCCTCGGCACAAATCCCTTTCCGGGAAAAAAAACAGATACGGAAGCATATGCAAATTCAGTGCCATATTTTTCAGGAATCGGAAAAAAGCACTATTGTAATAATTATATCCTTTTTTACCCTCCTGTTTTTTTTTGCTTTACAGCATTCCCGCATCAGATTGAACCCAATATATTGATTTTTTCAGTTGACACATAACAATATATTGCGATATTAAGCAGACAGGGAAGCAAATCGCGGGTTGCGGTTTTTTTTGCTGAATCCGTATGAATCTGAAAAATCCCGTTCTCTATTTGTTGACATTTCTGATGCAGAGGTGAAGCCAGTGTTCGAAAGTATAAAAAAACGTGACGGAAGACTTGTGGAGTTTGATTCATCGAAAATCACCGCGGCCATTGCCAGGGCTGGAAAGGCCACAGGCGAATTTGGGGATAGGGAAGCCAGAAAACTTACGCTCCGGGTCCTGACCCTTGCCCATGAGATGCGCTTCGGCCAGATTCCTGATGTGGAAGATATTCAGGATGTGGTGGAAAGGGTGCTGCTGGATTCGCCTTTTTCCATCACAGCCAAATCCTATATTCTTTACAGGGAGCAGCACAGCCAGCTCAGGAAGATGGCGACAAACGCGAATCTGGATCTGGTGGAGCACTATATCCGGAAGCTGGACTGGAAAATCAAGGAAAACAGCAATATGTGCTATTCCCTCCAGGGGCTCAACAATTATATCTCCTCGGATGTCACTTCTGAATACTGGCTCAACCGGATCTATCCTCCGGAAATCCGGGACGCGCACAAAAACGGGGATATGCACATCCATGATCTGAGTCTGCTTTCAGTTTACTGTGTAGGATGGGATCTCAAAGATCTGCTCCGCCAGGGCTTCCGGGGTGTGGCCGGAAAAGTGGAAAGCGCACCGCCAAGGCATCTGCGTTCAGCTTTGGGCCAGGTTGTGAATTTTTTCTATACCCTGCAGGGCGAGGCTGCGGGCGCGCAGGCCATTTCCAATTTTGACACCCTGCTTGCACCCTTTGTGCGTTTTGACAATCTGGATTATCTGGAGGTGAAGCAGGCGGTACAGGAATTTGTTTTTAATATCAATATTCCCACACGGGTCGGGTTTCAGACCCCTTTTACGAATATTACCATGGACTTATGTGTGCCTTCCATTCTCCGGGATCATCCGGTTGTCATCGGCGGTCAGGATATGGAGATGACCTATGCGGAATTTCAGCCGGAAATGGATATGCTCAACAAGGCATTTGCAGAAATCATGATGGAAGGGGATGCCAGGGGACGGGTTTTCACCTTTCCCATTCCCACCTATAATATCACTCCGGATTTTGACTGGGACAATCCCAATCTGGAAATGGTCTGGAAAATGACAGGAAAGTACGGGATTCCATATTTCTGTTTAGAGGCAAACACACCCGTGCTGAAAGACGATCATACAGTCTGGCCCATTGCATCGTTAAAACAGGGAGATAC
The DNA here is from genome assembly GCA_964534335.1 of uncultured Desulfobacterales bacterium. Lineage (GTDB taxonomy): Bacteria > Desulfobacterota > Desulfobacteria > Desulfobacterales > Desulfococcaceae > JAABRU01. Next base: position 12,405 of record CAZHPS010000090.1, on the reverse strand, counting down.
CGTGTTGGATGATCAGGGCAGAGCAACAAAAGTAACAGCGGTATTTTCCAAAGAGGTGGAAGAAACCGTTCAAATCACTCTGGAAACCGGAGAATGTATTATTGCGACACCGACACACCGTTTTCCCACGAACAGTGGACTGAAAACAGCCGCTGAACTTTCCCTGAACGATCACTTGCAGCAGGCTGTTTTTCCTTCTGTTTTTTTCGAGTTAAGCCAACTGGAACTCACATGGAAAGAATGTGAGCAATGGTTCTGGCTCTTTCAGCTTACCCCTGAAGTCCGACTTGAGAAGATAGAACCGGCACAAATCCGGAAAGGACAGGTGGTACATATCAAACCCAAGCCCCTTCCGAATGAAAATCCGGTGGTTGAATTTTCATATACCCGGAATCATTATGACTCCAACAGCCAGCACATTTGCTGTCCCCAGACCGCCACACCTGAATTGTGCAGACTTCTCGGATATCTTGTCGGAGACGGATATTATGCCAGACAAACCCATTCGGTTTCATTTGTCAATGCCGATGAAGCCCTTTTGTCTGATTTCTCCGGATGTCTGGATACGCTTTTCAAGATAAAATATACGATTGAAAAAGCCGGACACAGCAGAATTGCCAAACAGATTTCCGTGCATTCGGTGATGTTGAGAGATTTTTTGGAGAAATTGGGATTGAACCGGGTTACTGCCCGAAATAAAACAGTGCCTCATATTGTTTACCGATGCTCCGGGGAAGGCATTGCCAATTTTTTGAGGGGGTTGTTTGATACAGACGGTTCGATTGATGCCGAAGCCAAAGTTGTCTCTTTTTCCTCTGCAAGTCATAAACTGGTCAGGCAGGTTCAGGTTTTACTGCTTCGTCTGGGAATACTTTCTTACAGAAAAACAGAGCAAAATGCTTCATTTCTGACCATCACGGGCAACAATATCAGCAAGTTCTCGGAATTTATCGGATTTACAAGCCCTCAGAAATGCCTGAGACTTGCCGGTCGGGAGAATTCTCACAGAAATTCTTTGGGGGATCCCTTGCTGGAACATGAGCGTCAGTTGGAAATATTGTTGGAAAGAAAGCAGGTTCCCGAACATTACCGTTATACGGTTCAGTACCGGAAATATAAAAAACGGTTTTACCGTGTTCCTTACGAAGTGATTATCAATATTGTGGGATCGAATCCTGTGCGATCCGATGTGGCGGCTGACTGTACAAATCAGACCCGTACCCAAAACGTAAGAATTGTGAAACTTGCAGGCGTCTCTGAAAAAACGCAGGTTGTGGACATATCCGTTGATACGCCTTCCCATCTGTTTGTACTGGGTTCAGGCATTGTAAGCCACAACTCCAACTTTGTGAATTCAGACATGTCGCCGGAAGACGCCCGTTCCATGTGCTGCCGTCTGCGTCTGGACAACCGTGAGCTGATGAAACGGGGCGGCGGGCTTTTCGGAGCCAATCCCCTGACCGGGTCCATCGGTGTGGTGACCATCAACCTGCCCCGCATCGGATACCTTGCCAAAACCGAGGCTGATTTTTTTGAACGTCTCAAAGATCGGATTCTTCTGGCCAGGGAAAGTCTGATTATCAAACGCAAAATTCTGGAAAAATTCACTGAAAAGAATCTTTACCCCTATTCCAGCTTTTACCTGCGGGAAGTGAAAAACGGAACAGGCACTTACTGGAAGAATCATTTTTCCACCATCGGCATAATCGGCATGAACGAGGCAGCTCTCAATTTCATGGGAGAGGATATCGGCAGTAAGGCAGGTCAGGATTTTGCACTGAAGGTTATGGATTATATCAGGAATCTGATTGCAGAGTTTCAGGAAGAAACCGGTGATATGTTCAATCTGGAGGCAACCCCGGCAGAAGGAACAAGTTACCGTCTGGCTATGCTGGACAAACGGCGTTTTCCGGAAATCATCTGCGCGAATGAAAACGGAAATTCCGAGGAGGTGTATTATACCAACTCAACACAGCTTCCTGTAAATTATACGGATGACATATTTGAAACACTGCATCTGCAGGATGAACTCCAGACCAAATATACTGGCGGAACTGTTCTGCATATTTATCTGGGCGAACAGATCACCAATATCACAACAGTCAAAAAAGTGGTGCGGAAAATAGCGGAAAATTACCGGCTGCCGTATTTTACCCTTACTCCCACTTTCAGCGTATGCCCTTCGCATGGCTATCTCAGCGGTCAGCAGCCAGCCTGCCCTGTATGCAGTGCTGAAACAGAGGTGTATTCACGGGTGGTTGGCTATCTGCGGCCTGTAACGCAGTGGAATACCGGGAAACAGTTGGAATTCGGGAAGCGGAAGTCTTTTAAGGTGGCCTGATTTTTCCGTGCAGAATTTTTTAAGGGTGCAGAGGATTTTTTTCTTCTGCACCTTTTTTTTTAAATGTGCGTTCGGCATTTGGATTCCGGAGTGCAAAAATTAAGCGGAGCGGTTTTTTGCACAGACAACTGATCCGGAGGAGTGCAAAAATTAAGCGGAGCGGTTTTTTGCACAGACAAAATTCGTCTCATTTCTAAGAGTTAAGAGATAATTCAATGCCAAGCATTTACAAATATACCATTACTCAGAAGATTTGATGGTACAGCCACGAATTGCACGAATGACACGAATTGCATGAATTATGGCTTGTGCATTCGTGCAGATTCGTGTTATTCGTGGCTATTACTTAAAACATTTTTATAAACTCTGCTAAGGCAAGCCTTTTGAATAATGGTATAAATTTTTATGTCAAATTCAGGTTGTAACAATATCAATCCCTCGGATTTGTTTCCTGCTCCGGGGCTGTGCCTTCAACAATGCGAATTTCTTCTTTTGTCAGACCGTACAAATCATACACCATTTTGTCAATCTCTTTGTCTGTTTTGTCAATAATGCCTTTGATTTCCAATGCTTTTTCCTGATGTTCCAAAAAATAATCCTGCCATTGTCTGCGGTCTTTGAGATTGAGATTATCAAAATTCACCTTTGCCTTTTTCAGTTCGGTTCTGAATTCATCCCAGTTCAAATCAGGCCAGTTTTCCATTTTACTTGTGATTTTAACGGGTTTAAGTTCATTTTTCAGAAAAGTGAGAAAATCCTTTTTAAGATGTTGCAGGGCTTTGTTCTGTGTGAGCATGATGTCAACTTTGCCAGCCAAAACGGCACATGCTGTTTCATCCAATTCAGGAACAGGAAATGATTTCAGGGTTTCTGCGTTGATTTTTGGGAAAACATTTCTGTTTAAATTTACGTTTTGTTTTTTTAAAACAGCAGCACAAAAATTTGATAGAATAACAGCAGCAAATGCTTTGACATTGACAGAGTTATTTTTTGCAATAATATTAATCAGATCTGTATTGTTGATGAAAGTTTCATCCAATACTGTTCCGTCTATTTTTCTGCCGGAAATAATTCTTCCTGCCAGTATACGGCTTCCTTCAAAAATATCTCTTGTTCTCGGCGCAGCAAGATTTGAACCAAATTTAATCCACTCATTTTCCCAAGTCACTGAATATCTTTTTACATTTCTTAATCTCAGCAAAGGTTCATAGGATTCATCGATCCTTGAATTTGCTTCATAAATTTTTTTATTAATCATGTCACGTGTCTGTGGAGGTTTACCTTTTCCCTCTTCATAAGGTTTCATACCGAATTTAAATTCAAAGAAATCTGAAAGCTGATATTTTCCTTTCATCTCAATTTTTTTATCAAAACTGATTTTGGTATCACCATTTTCATCATCAAAGATGACATTATTTTCAAAATGCCATTTCCTGCTGTCCAAAGATTTCAGTCTCTCAGGAATTGTTTTAATCATTGGATTTATAGTTAATACTCTTGTTTTATGCGGCAGTTGGATTGAAGAATTTTTTTTGCCCAGAATAATAAGTGTGTCAACAGTGGCATCTTCAAATACATTAAAAACATTCAGAACTTCTGTCGCATGGTTTTTAATGAAAACGAATTTTCTCAGTTTTTCATCATATCTGGTTGAAAGCCAGTAATTGGGAATTATAAGACTGTAATATGCTTTTCCTTTTAGAATTTTTATGGATTTTTCAATAAAAAGTCCGAAAGTGTTAATCTGATATTCCGCTGTTTCATAATTTTTGTAAAAAAAGTCTTTTTGATTTTCAGAAAGTGAGTGGGATTGAACATAAGGCGGATTTCCCACCACCACATCAAACCCGCCATTTTTCATAATTTCAGGAAATTCCGCATTCCAGTCAAATGCTTTTTCCCCTGCCACTGCGGGATCGTCAATCAGGGAATTGCCGCATTTTATATTGGCATCCAAAGTGGTCAGTTCTTTGTTTCTGTTGGCAGTTTTCAGCCATAAACTGAGTTTGGTGATTTCCGCAGATTCATCATTCAAATCCACACCAAAAATATTGTTGGTGAGAATATCCTTATCCAAATCAAACACTTCCCGCTGTCCGCGTTTGAGCATTGCAATTTCACTGTTCACCTTCTGCCCTTCTTTGTACAGAAAATCAAAAACCTGATTCAGAAACGCACCGGAACCGCAGGCAGGGTCCAGCACCCGGATATTTCTGAGTTTTTCCCGGTATGCCTCCAATGCCTGAATATGCAGATCAATGTTTTTGCTGCTTTTCTTTTTTCTGGAACTCTTTTTCACAGAATCATAATCAGTCTGTGTCAGTTCCGGCAGACGGTCAAATCCGATTTCGCTTTTCCGATCCGCGAGCCAGCCGCCCACAGCCTCGTCAACAATGTAACGGGTAATATATTCAGGTGTATAGAAAATTCCCTCTTTTTTGCGCTTTCCCTTTTTCCGGTCAAAACTCTGTCCTGCAATTTCCGCTTTCAGTTCCTCCATATCTGTTACAGACTGCTCAAAAATATGGCCGAGTATATTGACGTTCAGATCCGATGCAAAATCATAGCGTTCCAGTTCAATCACATGCTCCAGCACCGCATCTTTTATCATCAGACCATCCAGAATTTCATCATCCGCAAACAGTCCGCCGTTGAACTTATTGATGTTTTCTTCGGGATAACCACTGTTTATGGCATCAAACAGGGCTTTTACCCGTTCATAAATTTTGCTGTCACTGCGGTTAAATCTGTCCTCTTTCACATTTTTCAGCAGACCCCGGAACGTGAAATACGGCAAAATTCCGAAATCTTCGCAAAAACAGACAAACAGAAGCCTATCCAGCAGTTTCTGGGTTTTGGTCAAAAGCAGAGATTCTGAAATATCTGCGTTTTGTTCTCTGATATGATGAAAAAGACTCAGCCGCGCGTGCCGGTAATCCGCATAAAACTGGCGGCTGATGTTTTTTTCCTGCTCCTGCCGTTCACGGTACAGCGTATCGGTAAAGGATTCACCCTGTTGTGCAGTCAGGCGATCTTTGTGCAGCAGAAACAGAAACCGCTTCATGTCCCTGTCAAGACCGGGAATATCAAAACTTTCATACCGTGTGCGGTCGTTGTGGAAATAAAGGCGGATTTCCAGAAAGTTGGACACAATCACCCAGCGGCAGGTTCCGCCCATTGCACCGGCATAATCAAAAGCCTGCTGAACAGGCGTGCGTCTGTCATTTTTCCGGGTCTGGGGTTTGTCCAAATCCGTGCGCGCATCTTTCAGTTCAATCACAGCGCGAATATCCGCAGCAGTTTTTCCATTGGAATCAAGGGTGAAAAATCCCAGAGCGCCGTCCATTTTTGTGCTGTCGGCCAGCGTTTTCTGCTCTTCTTCCAAATTCCAGACAGATGCGCCTTTGGAATGCACATACCCCAGCACATCCCCGAAAAACACGCGCAGAAAACTGCTCTGCAACTGTTCCTCTTTTGCCTGCAGAATGCGTCCGGAGCGGATGCCTTCCTGCCAGTCTTTTATCAAAGCCTTTTTTTCCTCAAGTCCGGAAGACAGAATTTTTTCCAGAGGTGCGGATTTGATGTCAAGATATTTGTCTGTAAAAATGCGGCTGTGGGACTGCATGATCTGTGCCTTTCCATGTGAATGTGAAACCAGTGTCCGCAGGCTTATATTCAAATCAGATTATACGATAACATCGCATAAGTCAACAGGATTAATACAAAAAGGGGAATGGATAGGAACAGTTTGACTTTCTTATAAAATTTTGGGAGAATGAAAAAAACTGTATAATCCCGGTGATTATCCCGATTAGATGCTGATGCCTACTGCATAACCAATTTATTTTTTGTATTATCAAAATCACCGTGTCGGATTACGCTGACGCTAATCCGACCTACTTATTAATAATTTAATTCTGACAGTATATCCTGTTAATAAAGAGAAAATCAGTCAGCAGACAGCTTTTTCATATGAACAAATCTTCCCGGAACAGGTATGATTCTGGGAACTCCGCCTAATGGATTTTTATCCACCAGCAGCACACAGCCGTAAACTTTTTCCAAAGTGGAAAAAGTAAGCACTTCTTCCGGTGTTCCCATGCACACAATTTTTCCCTGTTTCATCAGCACCAGACGGGTTCCGTACATGGCCGCAAGATTGAGATCGTGGGAGACCATCACAATGGTCAGATTTTTTTCATTTCTGAGTTTTTCCAGCATGTCCATAATCTGAATCTGATGCGCCAAATCCAGAAACGCTGTGGGTTCATCCAGCAGCAGAATTTCCGGTTCCTGACACAAAGCCCTTGCAATGAAAACCCTTTGCAGTTCCCCGCCGCTGAGACGGTTCAGATGCCGGTCTGACAGATGCGCGACAGCAGTGAATTCCATCACCTGCTCTGCCATATCTTTGTCTGCCTGTGTTTCAATTCCCAGCATTCCCATGCGGGGCGAACGTCCCATCAGCACGGTTTCCCGGACGGTAAAAGGGAAATCATCGGAAATCTGCTGGGGAACAAATGCAATCTTCCGGGCCAGTTCCCTGCGCGGGAAATCTCTCACAGATATGCCCTGTATCTGCAATGTTCCCTCTGCATTGAGAATGCCGGACAGCACTTTCATCAGCGTGGTTTTGCCGGAACCGTTGGGGCCGATGAGAATGAAAAAATCGCCCTGAAACACGGAAAAGCAAAGACCGTCCAGAATCATTTTTCTGTCCAATGTGCAGATCAGATTTTCTGCTGAAACAGCCGGGATCATTTTTTGGATCTCCTTAGCAGAAAAATAAAGAGGGGCGCACCAATGATGGCCGTGATGACACCTGTGGGCATTTCACCCTGTTCCGGCAGGGTTCGGGCAAGTATATCACAGAGAATCATATACGCACCCCCGCCCAGAATGCAGGCAGGAACCAGCACCCGGTGATCCGGGCCTAAAATCATGCGCAGCAGATGGGGCATAACCAGTCCCACAAATCCCAGCAGTCCGCAGTAAGATACGGTTGCACTGACCATCAGCGATGTGCATACCAGCAGAGCGAGCATCACTGCGCCGGTATTGACGCCCATTGTCCGTGCCATTTCCCTGCCGGACAGCAGAAGATTCATCATATGGGAAAGGCAGAAGATCAGCACAAAACAGGGAAAAACCAGCAGGGCCAGCACACCTGCCTGTTTCATGTCCGGCAGGGACAGATCGCCCATAAGCCAGAACAGAATATTGTGAATTTTGGAATCCTGAGACAGGGAAAGCAGAAAAGTGATGACAGAAGAACAGAATGCGTTGATCATAACTCCGGATAAAAGCAGGGAATCTTTTTTCAGCGCGGCAGAGCCGCTTCCCATGGCAACCACCAGCAGCAGGGTAAGCAGGCTTCCGCCAAAAGCGCAGATGCAGACACCGGGAAAACGGGACAGTCCCATGAGAATGCCGATGATGGCTCCAATGGCTGATCCTCCGGAAATGCCCAGAATATAGGGTTCTGCCAAAGGATTGCGGAGCAGGGCCTGAAACACCAGTCCGCCCAGGGAAAGCACGGAACCTGCCAGTGCAGCCAGAATCACACGGGGAAGACGGATGCGCCAGATGATATTTGCCAGCATGGGATCTTTTTCCGCACCCGTGAAAAAATATTCCAGCACTGTGCGCAGGTTCTGACTGGAACCCAGGGAAAGTCCCAGCAGTCCGGCACACAGGAGCAGAATCAGCAGGCACAGGGAAACTGTGCAGATGCGTCTGAGGATTTTTGGCACGGTTTATTCTTTTCCTGCGGTTTTTGGATGAAAAAGCCGAAACAGGTATTCCAGTCCTTCCACCATGCGGGGGCCGGGCCGATCCAGCACATCAGAATCCACAATATATATCCGCCCGTTTTTTACCGCAGGCATATCCGGCCATTTTTCCCAGTCTTTTTTTACCTGCTGAAATATTTCCCCCCTGGCCATAGAGGTAATGATAATAATTTCAGGGGAAAGGGCCAGCACCTGCTCCTGACTGAAACGGGGATAGGGAACATCACCTTCAGACAGATTTTTCGCACCCGCTGTGAGAATCAGTTCATGGAGAAAGGATGCTCTGCCCACAGCCACAATGGGACTGATGCCAATCTGAAAAAACACACCGGGTTTGTCAGGGATTTCAGCCGTCAGTTTTTTTATCTGATCAATGCGTTTTTCCATCTGTGCGGTCAGAATTTCAGACTGGGCATGTGCCTGCAGCAGATTTCCGATATTCCGGATGGCTTCCATGACTGACCGCAGATTTACAGGATTGACTGCATATACGGGAATGCCCAAATCCTCCAGCCGGGAAATCACCTCAATGGGATTGCCGTCTTTGATGGCAATGCAGAGATCCGGTTTGAGCGCAACAATTTTTTCCAAATCCAGTTGAATATAGGAACCGACTTTGGGCCATTGCTGTGCGCGGGGTGGATAATCACTGAAACGGGTGACACCTGCAAGCCGTTTTTCCTGCTCCAATGCAAAGATGATTTCCGTGACACTCGGAGCCAAAGCCACCACTCTTTGGGGATTTTCCGGAACCTGCACCATGCGTCCGGCCTGATCCTGCATATTGCGGAAAGCAGCAAAAGATTCTGCTGCCATAAGCAGAATCAGCAGCAACAGAAAAATCTGTCCTGAAAATTTTTTTTTCATGTTCATTGTCAATTCAATATCCGGCAGCAGCAACTGATTATTTTGATACACGAAAAGTTCCATCGCAATATTTAACCGCAGAGTTTCACAGAGTGATGCACAGAGTTCCGCAGAGTTTTCTCTGTGTTACTCTGTGCACAGCTCTGTGTTACTCTGTGGTTTAAAATGTAATCAGACAGTTAAGTAAGGTTCCATAAATTTTCAGGAAAACCGTATTTTTTGGAAAAAACCGGTTTTTTGAATACACGAAAAATTTCGTTTGCCTACTTATCCTGTGTTTTTTTTAAATGTCATGGTTTTCAATCCATGATCTCATCCAGTAATCAAACACATGCTTAGGGAACATCCGAAGTTCCGAAGCTTTGAAACAGTACTCCGGCAGATATTGCATGATCAAATGGGTAACAGCCACTGACTGATTGAAATCTCTCTTTTTTTTCAAAGGATCCCGATCCGTCTGCTGGCTGAGCCAAAGTTTGTGAAGAACAAATGAGCGGGGGTCAGGAACAATCATTGGCGCAGGAAATCCGTCATCTCCGATAACAGTCTGTGTATTTTCATTCAAAATAAAAATTATCTGATTTTGAATGAAAAAATGAGAAATGTCAAGATATAATCAGGATTAAAAACGGATTTCATACCCAAGCCTGAAAATCCGTCCGATTTCGTAATACGCGTACGGATTGCCGGCATTTGGTAACATATCGCGGCTGACCCGAACTTCGTCATTTCAGATTTTCTTCTTCTGCCTGCAAAAAAAAATGAAAAAGCAGCACAGGCTTCCAGTTTGTGCGCTGTTTATGAACAAGCTGGAAGCATTGTTCTACTTTATTCAAAAACAATATGGAAAGTAGCACAAGCTTCCAGCTTGTGAACGAGTTATGAACAAGCTGGAAAGTACCATTACTCATAAGATTTGACAGTACAGCCACGAATAACACGAATCTGCACGAATGCACAAACCATAATTCGTGTCATTCGTGCAATTCGTGGCAAATTTTCTGAGTAATGGTATAGCACAAGCTGGAAGCATTGTTCTACTTTGCGGAAATGCCATTTAACAGTGCTTTGAATGCCATTTCCAGCACACGGGGCAGAGGTTCGGACAGGGAAATCTCCTGCTTTTTTTCAATGGACTTTCCTGCAATTTCTTCGCTGATTTGCTCACACCATGCCTGAAATGCGGAAATATCTTTCACCTGTCCCCGTTCATATGCATCACTCAGACTCAGGGCGGTTTCCATAAAACCTGCATAATACGGCAGCAGCAGAAGTTTTTCAAGACCTGCCGCAATATCTCCTTTTTCCAGCCCGCATTCACACGCGCTTGCCATTCCGTACAGACTGACATGCCGCTCTTTGAGACGCTGAAAAATACCCCGTTTCTGCACAAGGCCGTTTTGCCGGAAAACTGCTTCCTGCACCCCGGCATAAACAGCTTTGGCAATGAGTTCCCCCATTTTGCAATGCCCGCCTGCATTGTCAATTTCCGCACCATCGCCCTGCACCACAATAATATTGTCCGTGCCGGTTCCTGTGGCAGGATTGTTCATTGCTGTCTGACTGCTCCGAATATCCATATCCCACAAAGCTGCGGTTTTGGCTTCGGTGGCGGAAATAATGGCACGGTTCATGGCTCTGGGCGTAAGTTTCATATTGGACAGCAGAATCATATTGATGGTTCCGGGTTCGTAATATGCGCCTGTATCCTGAGACATACGCAGCGCATTGCTTTCCACTCCGGCTGTGACCAGCGCATAAACCGTCATTTCCTTAAAGGACTGCTTCTGCACAGAAAGATTGTCCATATCTGCTCCGGTGAAAAGCAGACTGCATTCTTTGGCATCTTTTTTCAGGGATTCCAGCAGTTTTTTGCGGGAGACATCCAGCCCGATGCGGTGATACAAATCCCAGACCTGGGGCGGGGAATAACTGTTTCCCGCATACAGAATATTTTCCCGGAAGCCTTCCAATGTGGAAGAAACAGCCATTGTTTTGGCAAATGTAATCAGCAGTGTTTTATGAACAAAATCATACAGGGAAGTTTCTGCAATTTCAGCAGATTTCACATAGGGAAGATCAATTGCAACCGCTTTTGATCCCAGCATTCCATCAGATACAATCCTCTCTGATTTTTCAAAGATTTCCCCGTAAATCCTTGCAGAAAGGCAGGATACAAAATAAGATGTCCGGGAAGACAGACGGCAGGTGAGATCACAGGGCCAGTAAAAAATTTTCCCGTTTTTCACTGCATCCACGTCTTTCCACCCTGGCTGACTGAGAATGCTTTCAGCCGTTTTTCTGTCATCACCACATCCGTAAATCACCTGCGGATTGAATTTCTGCCATTCCGCAAGTGTGACAGGCACGATACTGCCTGATTTGCCCAGTGCCGGAGGAATGCCGCCTGCAAGCCGGATCATTTCATTCTGAAAGGAATCGTCTCCCGGTGTCATTATCTGATCTCTGCCCATCAGCCGGATCACGCGCTTTTTTTCCAATGGGGCAATGCCTGCTGTTTTCTGTGCAGTATGTTTCAGTTCTGCATGAATGGCAGCGGAAATCTGCGCTGCTTTTTCCTCTTTGTGAAAAATCTGTCCCAGCAGTTCAATAGTTTTGGACAAATCCGGCAGGGAATTCAGAGAAACGCGGATCAGATGAACCGGCTGATCTTTGAAAACAGAAATCACCTGTTTGTGAAGATCGGAAACAAAAACCAGTTCCGGATTCTGCGCGCGGATAAGATCAATGGAAGGGGAAAAAAAGCCGCCGATACAGGGTTTGTTCACTGCTTCCGGCGGATAAGTGTCGTGGTAAGTCACGCCCTGAACACTGTCTCCTGCACCAATGGCAAATATCAGTTCCGTAACAGCCGGAACCAGAGAAACCACCCGTTCCGGTTTTTTCTGTATTGTCATACTGCGGTTATCTGCATACTGAAAAGAGACAGGATAAGAAAAAACAGGCAGGGCATTTCCGAATATGAAAAAAGACAATGCAAAGACTCCCGCAATTGCTTTGCTGCAAAAATATAAAATTAATTTCATTGTGCAAATCTCTGAATGAATGTTTAATTTTGAATGTTAAATGCTTAATGTTGAATGTAATATGAATTCAGTAGGGTGGGTGAAGCGGAGCGTAACCCACCATTTAAGGCAGAACATGATTCCAGCCTGTTCAGGAACCCACCCATTGGGATGTCGCAATTAACAAAAAATGGTGGGTTTCGCTATCGCTTCACCCACCCTACTGAGCTGTTCAGGAACCCACCCATTGGGATGTCGCAATTAACAAAAAATGGTGGGTTTCGCTATCGCTTCACCCACCCTACTGAGCCTATTTTAAAATGGTATTAACACATTTTTAAGATTGCTCTTTAACAATCTGTTAAATAAACATATAATG
>CAZHPS010000089.1:0-17755 GCA_964534335.1 uncultured Desulfobacterales bacterium | reverse complement strand
CAAGTGCGTATTACAATTAAAGATATAAAAGATCATACAACTCCTGTTACACAGAATAATATAATTCCTATGTGTATTTATTTGGCTGTCCGTCATTGTATCGAATCCACATGGCTTAACGACCGTGATCAATTTTTATATCCAAATAAGAAATGGGAAGATGACAAAGAGTTTCAGAACGATTGCCTGGCATTGACATTATTTCACGGACAAAACCGTATTACTTCAAAAGAGGGAACAAACCACTGGATACCATTTACCGAAAGCGAAGTAAACGCACGCGAAAAATTTGAAAGCAATTTCATGAGCAAATTTATTAACGGTAAACTTAAAATTGAAAAAAACGCGGATTTGTACAACGGGAAAAAAACTGCAACTGCTGAAAAATTAATATTTTCATCAGAAGCCAAAGCTGTTTTTGATGCAGGTCGTGAATTATGGCGTTATTACCATTCACAGCCTGACTGCAATGCAAATGCTTCATTATACGATATACGGGAGCATTTTCAGGGCAGAAACGCACAGGGAAAAATGAACAGTAAAAGCAATGATGAAACCTACATGGCATTGATTCATCAGCTTAGAGAAAAGCTCAGACACCTTGAAAAGAAAATTGAACCGAAAATTTATGAATATGGATTTCTGAAAAAATAGTCACCTGACCCTTCGCAGCACCGGACACGGCTGTCGTTCATGCCGGTGAACTTGTCATTATGCCATTTATGAGCAGAATTTAGGAGCGATTGTCCGTGTGGTGTAACTGAGAAAACAGAATTGTATTCAAAACTCAGAAGAAATATTAATTAAAAGATTATAACAAACTGAAATAATGAAAAAAGGAGAATGATCGCATCGGAACACCCGAAAATCAGCATACAATAAGTAAGGTTCCATATCTTTTATGGGATAAAAATTTCAGAAAACCGACCTGTTATGGCGAATCCATTTTTTTTATAACACAAACCATATGAATGGTTACTTAATGATGGAATGACGCAATTGATGGGAAAGTAAGATTGCAACAATTCATATGATTTCTTGTTTTACTGTTATTGCTGCTTATTAATCCAATGGAAAAAAATTGGGAAGGGACTCTTGATATTATGATGAAATGGCCGGAAATACGGAAACAGTATCCTGATAAATTTATCCTGCTCGGTGATATTGTGGAAGAAAAAATTACAGATACGAAATTCAGAATTTTGGGAGGCAGGATAATAGATGTAAGTGATGACCCGAAAGAAATCCGCAGGGCTTATCAGGATTACAAAAAAAAAGGAGTAAATGTTATTTATTCTCTCCCAGGCACACCGCAGGATTTTATTGTTGAAAATGTTTTCTTTGCAGGTATCCTGAAATGAAGTTTGAGTTTAAAGACGGACTGATCTGGATACCTGTCTCTCTTGAATATGAGGGAAAACAAATTACAATTGAGAGATGTATTTTGGATACAGGATCATCAACAACGGCTGTTGACATAGATTTCGTGGAATTGAATTATCAAAAACCTTCCTTTATAAGACAGTTATGCGGGTTGGGCGGAGGCACTCAGGAAGTTGTCTGTCAGAAAGCTGACAGTCTGACTGTCGGTGAAACGAAACTGAAAGATATTGAGATTGAATTTGGTGATATTGAAGAAGGCTTCGGTATTCATGGTTTCGTGGGTAATGACGTTCTAAGGCGGTTTACTTTGACAATTAACTTTTTAAATCAAAATATTGATATGATATTCAACAAGTAACATTCAGAATGAACAAAAGCAGATTGTTATACTGATTCGCGATTGATCTGACACAGTCAGATTTGACAACTTTCCAAAAATTGTCAAATCTCATCAAATCTCATACTGGATCTGATTGTATCAGATCAATGGAGAATCGGTATTGGGTCTGTCTGCGCATCAGGTCATATCCCTGATGAAAAATGACAGTTTATCTGAAAACTGGCATGAACTTTGCTGTCCGCATAACACGCATTTTTTCATGCTTTAAGACAAAAAAACCGCATAACTACTTGTTATAAATACAATACTTATTCCAACACACTCACTGGAGATAACTTAAATGTCTGAAGATACAAAACCATCTACCATTGTTGGAGCCGCAGGTGCTTTGGCAACTGCTGGCACTGCTGCTAGCACTGCATCGGCTGTAATCGGCGGGTCTGCTGCAACTATCATGTCTGCTACTGCTGGTACTACGGGTGCAGCCTTAGCATCCACCGCCGGTGCTTCTGGTCTCGCAGGCGGGGCGGCAATATCATCTGGAATGGCCGCTGTTGGTTCTGCGGTCGGGGGTGGTATGGCGGCTGGAGCGATAATTACGGCAGCAGCACCAGTTGCAGTTATCGCAGCTATTGGATATGGACTGTTTAAGCTTTTTGAAGACTAACATCAATTAGCTATAAAAGGTATTTTTATGATAAGTCCCATCAGTTTTGAACAGGCCCGTGCGTATCTGAAACGTATGCCGGGACTTGCAAACCGTTCCCAGATTATTGCCCGGCTCCGATCTGCCGCAGGAATGCAGGGAGCAGGTTTTCAGGAAAAGGCAGCCGAGGAACTGCTCAAAGAAACCCGTCCTGAAGAGGCAGTGCCTGAAGTGTACAAAGAATACCGGCCCATTGTCAAAGACGGCATCCGCTTTCTCTTTTCCCGTCTTTCTCCGGAACGGATCTTCGGCATCACAGCGGATCAGCTCCTGATGAAGCAGGAAGTGTCTGTAAAGGAACGGCTGATCGCGCTGGCAAAGCAGATTCCCACGCTGCACAAACTCGGCCAGATCATTGCCCGGAACCGCAATACAGACCCGGAATTCCGGAACTGGCTGATTCAACTGGAAAACGGAATGCACGGAACCGATATTGCTGTCATAGCGCGGGACATCCGGGAGGAAATCTGGAATTATCTGGTTCCCTGCAGTGTCCGGCTTGATGAGCGCATTCTTTCCGAAGCAAGTGTGGGAACAGTGGTCGGATTTACATGGACTGCCCCGGATACGGGAAAAAGTTCACGCGGAGTTTTCAAAGTGCTTCGTCCCGGCATCCGGGAATATCTGACCGAGGAATTCAGGCTTCTGGATCAGCTTGCCCGTTTTTTCCACCGAAACCGGAAAAATTATCCGCTCCGGGATTTCCGCTTTATTGAGACCTTTGCGGATATACGGGATGCGCTGAAAGAGGAAATCAATCTGGCCGGTGAACAGGCGCATCTGCTGCGCGCACGGTTTTTTTACCGGAAAAACGAATCTGTGCGGATTCCTGCGCTGCTGCCGTTTTCCACCCAAAACATGACGGTCATGGAATTCATGGAAGGGGACAAAATCACGGATATTCCCATGAATGCGGAAGAACGGAAACAATGCGCGGAAAAACTGTTTGAGACTGTGATCTGGCAGCCTTTGTTTTCAAAGGAGGAAAACCCGCTTTTTCACGGCGATCCCCATGCAGGAAACATTTTTGGAACCAGGGACACAAAGGGCGGAATTCAGCCGGTTCTTCTGGACTGGAGCCTGACCGGTACACTTTCCAGAGAACGCAGAATGAATATGGTGCACCTGATCCTGTCTGCTGTGCTGGAAAATGAAGCACTGATTTCTGAATCTCTGAAAAAACTTTCAGAGGAACATAATGAGATTTCCGGCCGGATAAAAGAGATTGTCCGAAACATTATGAAAGAACCGGAATACCTGAAATCCGGGTTTATGGAAAAAGCATTTTATCTCATAGATCAGACAGCGATCCGGGGACTTGCCTTTCCAAAGGATCTGCTCCTGTTCCGCAAAACTTTTTTCACTCTGGACGGGGTGCTGCGCTCCATTGACCCGGATTTCCGCATGGACGCATGTGTATTCAGGCTGCTGGAAAAAATGTTTGCGGAAGAACTGCCCGGAAGATGTATCAGCGGAATCATTCCCCGGCTGGATCGATGGGAAAACTACAGAAGTCTGGTATCCAACAGGGACTTGCAGTTTCTGCTTTTTGAATATATCATTGAACATATGCGCAAAGGGGCAGGTGTGTTTTCCGCTTTCATGGGCGAACTTTTTCTGCGGGAGTGGCAGCGTCTTTGCCGGGAATAAGGACAACTTCACAAGATGGGTTTCGGGTTTTTTCTCCTTATACGGTTTTATTGTTAAAGAAGAAATTATCCTGATATTTTTTACAATTCACCTCATACATCAAAACCGGAAGGAGAAAAATTATGAAAGCAAAAAATGGCGACAGGGTAAAAGTGCATTACACAGGAACACTGAAGGACGGAAGTGAATTTGATTCTTCCCTGAACAGGGAACCGATTGAATTTACAGTCGGAGATGGTCAACTCCTGAAAATGTTTGAAGAAGCAGTTATAGATATGGAAGTGGGGGATTCCAAAAAAGTGCTTATTCCGGCAGCAGAGGGGTATGGCATACGCCGGAAGGAACTGATGGGAACGATTCCCCTTGCCCACCTGCCTGAAGACATGGAACCGGAAATCGGTATGCAGCTTCAGGTGGAAACCCAGGATGGACATCAGCTTATTATTACCATCACTGATATTGCAGAGGATCATATTTCAGTTGACGGAAATCACAGACTGGCCGGGGAAGACCTGAATTTTGCATTGCAGCTTGTGGAAATTGCATAAAAAGATGAATTCCATGCCCCTTTTTGCAGGCAGGCATTGAGATTTGATTCTGCGGGTTACGCAAAAAACCAAACATATGGCTGTGAAATTATGTCTGAACAGACACTCTGTTTTCCTGTTTCCGGTATGAGCGGAGCAGACTGTGCGGGAAAGATTGAAAAAAGCATTAGGGAACTGCCGGGAATTGCCAGTGTCCATGTAAGCCGCTATGCTGGTCAGGATGCCGGTCAAATCACCGCAGTTTTTGATATGCAGGCATTGAAACCTTTGCAGATTGCGGAAAACATCCGCAGCGCGGGTTTTCAGGTGGACACGGTAAAAACCGAATTCCCGGTTTCCGGCATGACCTGTGCGAACTGCGCGATGAATATTGAAAGAACCCTGAACCGGAAGGTTCCGGGTGTGCTGGACGCATCTGTGAATTTTGCATCTGAAAGGGTATCAGTCGAGTATCTGCCAAATCTTACATCTCCGGAACAGATGGCCGGGGCCATCCGGAAAATCGGGTTTGAGGCAGTTCTGACATCAGAAGGGGAAAATGCAGAGGATACGGAACAGGCAGCGCGGGAAAATGAACTTGCTGATCAGAAACGGAAATTTTATACCGGACTTGTGTTCACAGTTCCGCTGTTTGTCCTGAGCATGGCAAAGGATTTCGGGCTGACCGGAGCGTGGGGACACGTGGCCTGGGTCAACTGGTTTTTCCTTTTGCTTGCCACACCCGTGCAGTTTTATACCGGCTGGGATTATTATACGGGTGCATGGAAAAATCTCCGTAACAAAACAGCAAATATGGATGTGCTGGTGGCAATGGGATCATCTGTGGCCTATTTTTATTCCCTGGGCATTCTTATCTTTTCCGTATCCGGTCAGCATGTGTATTTTGAGACTTCCGCAGTGATTATCACCCTGATTCGGCTGGGAAAAATGCTGGAATCACGCACCAAGGGGCGTGCAGGCGCGGCTATCCGGAAACTCATGGATCTGAGTCCTCCCACAGCCACAGTTCTCCGCAACGGCAGAGAAGAGGAAATTCCCAGCGCGCAGGTGCAGAAACAGGATATTCTTCTGGTGCGTCCGGGACAGCGTATTCCGGTCGATGGTGAAGTGCTGGAAGGCCGTTCCGCAGTGGATGAATCCATGCTCAGCGGTGAATCGCTTCCTGTGGACAAAGCTCCGGGAGATACTGTCACCGGAGGCACGGTCAACAAAGAGGGACTGCTGAAATTCCGGGCCACCCGTGTTGGAAAAGACACAGCACTTGCGCAGATTATCCGTCTGGTCCAGGATGCCCAGGGCAGCAAGGCTCCGATTCAGGCACTGGCGGATAAGGTTGCCGCTGTTTTTGTGCCATCGGTCATCTGCATTGCCGTTTTTGTTTTTGCCCTGTGGTGGGGGATTGGCGGAGAATTTGTTCCGGCAATGATCCGCATGGTTGCTGTGCTGGTCATAGCCTGTCCCTGCGCTCTGGGGCTGGCGACACCAACTGCCATCATGGCAGGAACCGGAAAAGGCGCGGAAATGGGGGTTCTTTTCAAAAACAGCCAGGCTTTGGAGATGACCGCTCAACTGGATACGCTGGTGCTGGACAAAACCGGAACACTTACTCTGGGAGAACCGCTTGTCACCGATATTGTGCCTTTGGGAGAGGAAATCAGAGAGCCTGCACAACTGCTTCAGATTACGGCATCTGTGGAAAAAGGATCAGAGCATCCGCTGGGAAAGGCCATTGTAAAGGAAGCTCTGAAAAGGGAAATGATTCTTTCTGATCCCCTTGATTTCAGGGCATCCGGCGGTCTGGGCGTGGAGGCTGTAGTGTCAGATCAGCGTTTTTATGTGGGAAAACCCGAATGGTTTGCACATTTGGGAATAGATATTGATCCCATCCTCCCCCAGATTGAAAAACTCCAGATTCAGGGAAAAACTGTTATGGTTGCGGCCACAAAAAACAAACCTGCTGGCCTGATTGCAGTGGCTGATCAAATCAAAGCAGAAGCCCCTGCTGTAACTGACACTCTCCGCAGATTGGGACTGCGGATGATCATGCTTACCGGTGACAATATCCGTACAGCAGAAGCAGTTGCAGCCCAGGTGCATGTGGATGAAATTCTGGCGGAAGTCCGGCCTGAAGAAAAAGCGGAAAAAATCAGACAACTGAAAAAAAGCGGAAAAAAAGTCGGCATGGTCGGGGATGGAATCAATGACGCACCCGCGCTGGCAATGGCGGATACAGGCATAGCCATTGGAACAGGCACTGATGTGGCAATTGAGGCTGCTGATGTGATTCTTTCCCGCGGCAATCTGGAAGGACTTGTCCGTGCAGTTCTTCTGAGCAGACAGACCCTGCGCACCATCCGGCAGAATCTTTTCTGGGCCTTTATTTACAATATCATCCTGATTCCGATTGCAGCCGGTGCATTGTATCCCTTTTCCTCTTTTCCGGAATTTCTGAGACATCTTCATCCCATGCTTGCGGCACTGGCTATGTCTTTAAGCAGTGTTACCGTAGTGATGAACAGTCTGCGCCTGTCCAAAAGCGGATAACCGATATGTTTTCAGCATAAAATGCGGCAGTGAATCAATTCCATTCATAAACGAACCGGTACGAAAAGGTCAAACACCCAAAGATTTACCAAAGTAAAGCAAAAAAGGAGGTTTCTTATGAAAGTTGCATCATTGCGCTACGGCGTTATTTTCAAAAAGGCATTCAGTGACCCGGAAGTGTTCAAGGGATTTGTCCGGGATTTTCTGGGAATTGAACTTGAAATAGACAAAGTGGAAACGGAAAAGGCATTTGATCCGCCAGTGGGGAGAGTAGCGTCCCGCTTTGATCTTTATGCGGAAGACAGGAAAAACCGTATCATTGTGGATATACAGCATGAACGCCACGAAGATCATTATGACCGGTTTCTGCATTACCACTGTGAGGCTTTGCTGGAACAGGTGGCAAGTTCGGGAAGTTACCGCCATAATCTGAAAGTGTTCACACTTGTGGTGCTGACATCGGGCGACAGACACAAAAGAGACATTTCTGTCATAGACTTTGACCCCAGGGATCTGAAAGGAATTTCTTTGGGTGAAGTTCCCCACAAAGTTGTCTATATCTGCCCCAAATACCGGAATGAGGAGACACCCGAACCTTACCGGGAATGGATGCGGGCCATTGAGGACAGTCTGGATGAACTTGTTGAAGTATCCGAATATTCCAGTCCTGAAATCCGCAGGGTGTTTCAGCATATTGAAAAAGACAGCATTTCTCCGTATGAAAGGGCAAAGATGTTTGACGAATACAATATGGAAGAACTGAAGCGGAAAACAAAAGAGGAGGGATGGCGGGAAGGTATGGAAATAGGCATGGAAAAGGGCATGGAAAAGGGCATGGAAAAGGGCATGGAAAAGGGCATGGAAAAGGGAAGACAGAAGGGTATAGAGGAAGGCAGACAGGAAATCAGGGAAGAAACGGCCAGGAATCTTCTGCTGACCGGAAAATTGACAAGTGAACAAATTGCTGAAATAACCGGTCTTTCTTTGGAGAGACTGAAAGAGATTTCCGTATCTGCCCATGTATGAATTTCTTTTTATTTAAATAGGTTCCGGATACAGTCATACTGATTCGCCATTGACCTGATACAATCTGCACTCCGGCCCCGGACGGATCCGGAGGAGTGCAAAAATTAAGTGGATCAGTTTTTTGCACATGCGGAATCGCAAAAAAACTGACAATATTGTATCAAATCAATGGCGATTTGGTATCATTTGCAGGGATCACGATGCCGGAGGACTGCAAAAATTAAGCGGACGGTTTTTTGCACATGCGGATCAGCCCGTGAGAGTATCAGGTCAATGGAGAATCGGTATAAATCACGAAAAAACTGATAAACTGCAAAGTGCGCAGAGAATTACAGAAAGCGGCACTTTGGGACATTTGCGTTTAATTTATACCATTACCTGAAACATTTCGGTTGTAAAGTACCGTATTAGAAAGGCTTACCTTGTCAGAGTTTATAATATATTTTAAACAGCCGCGAATAACACGAATCTGCACGAATGCACAAACCATAATTCGTGTCATTCGTGCAATTCGTGGCTAAATTTTCTGAGTAATGGTATATGAACAATTTGGGAATCAGGGAAAAATAAAATTGGATAACTCAGCAGAATATTATCTGAATACTGCATGTGAAAAACTTCCGGTTGTGAAACGGGCCGTGCATGAATGCGGTGATATATCCCTTTGGGAGTATCTGAAAAAATTTGTCTGTAACGCCAGTTCAGCATATCAGCCGATGGATGATTTTCTGGATGTGATATACCGGTATGCATCCCGGCTTCTGGGAAAATCCACTGCCCGGCAGGCTGTCCGTGATCTGGAAGCCTGCCCTGCTGCGCTTACATCCAATCATCTTGGTATTGAATATTTTTCACAGTCCCTTCAAAGCATTATACTTTTTTCTCTGAACCGGTTCACACACGGCGCATCCAGCGCAACTGTTCCGGTTTTTTCATTCGGCAATGTTCCGCTCAACAATCTGACCTATCCCAGAGGCGCGCTGCTCTATCACATTTCCGGTGAACTGGATGACATGCCTTTGAATATACCGGTATTTCCGGATCGTTTCAAAAGATGCACAGCATGCGCGGCCCCGGCCTTTGACAGGGATATGCTCGGCAGGGCTGAGGCACAGGTGAACAAAATGCTTGGCCGCAGGCAGATTTCCCATGCCATTGCAGACACAATGCACAGAATATTTAAGGAAGACTATGGTGCGGCTCAGGTTCTGTCCCTGCCGGATTATTCCTCTCAGTGCACGGTGGTCAATTCCCGGATATGGAAACGTCTTTTTTCAGAACCTGCCGCAGCACCGGAACTTATTTACCTTGAAATCGAAAAGATTGCCGCTATGCTTCTGTCCGCGGATATGGTAAATCATGGAAGCCTTGCGCGCTGTGTCATGTTTGATCCCATGCTCAGACACGCGGTGCTTGAGCGTCTGGACGGGGCAGTCGGATGCTGGTCTTTGGAAAAACTTTACCGGCATATGGAAACCAATGTTCCGGATGACAGGGAAAAAAAGCATTCCGCAGGCTGGGGCACTGTTTTTTTCTGGGGACTTGATGATGCAGGCAAAAAAATACCGCTTTGTCCTGAACCTGACGGATCTCATACACAAATGCTTCATGGAAAAGATGATCACGGCAGGTATTTCGGCCTGCCGTACACACCGGAGTCGATTGCAGATTTTCTGCATAAAAAAAAGATTATCCCTTCCCTTTTCACCTGTTTTCTCACTCTTTCCTTTGCACGTGGAATTGCCTGCATCGGCGGTTATTTTCAGGGGGAATACCTTCCGCATATGCAGCATGGACTGGCGGATTCTCTGGAAAAAAACGGATACAGCAATGCGGTTCAGTCTGTTTTGCAGGTTCCCGCTGATTTCTATCTTTCCGGAGTTCTGGCTGTCATGGCAGCATCAGGAGATCATTGCCTGATTCCCGCAGGCCCCGCGGAAATCATTGCAGGCCGGGGAATCAGTCCTGAAGACATCGGGCAGATGCACTCACTTACGGTACGGGACGCCCATATTGCGGGATTGTCTGAAACTGTTCCGGATGCCGCAGCGCAGGAATTACTGGGTCCGGGCTGGAAAAAAAATCTGGCTGCAGACTGTTTCCGAGTGCTTACAGGAAAGATTCCTGTGAAACAGATGCTGTCTGATACTGAATAATTATCCGGAAATATTTATACAAAAAAGGATTTATGATTAAAACTTGAAAAATTCAAAAAATGAATATATATTAGCAAATCTGACTGCCGTACCGCTTTGTTATGAGACAGTCGCAGATTTTTGCTTTCCTGTATGACTTTTTCATATCATCCCGGCTGCGGATTTATTCTGTACTGTTGCAACCATCATAACCCACAACCTTTTTAAAACAGCGAAAGGAGCAAATGAATGGCGGAAAGACTTCAGGTTTACAAATGTGAGACATGCGGCAATATTGTTGAGGTGCTGGTCGGGGGCAAAGGGGAACTGGTCTGCTGCGGCAAACCCATGAAACTGATGACGGAAAACACAGTGGATGCGGCCAAAGAAAAACATGTTCCGGTCATAGAAAAAATTGACGGAGGCGTGAAGGTCAAAGTGGGTTCCGTGGCACATCCAATGGATGAAAAGCATTATATCCAGTGGGTTGAAATCATTGCAGACGGAAAAATCCTGCGGCAGTTCCTCAAACCCGGAGACAAACCCGAAGCAGTGTTCAAAGTCGATGCGGCCAGCGTAACTGCCAGAGAATACTGCAATCTGCACGGTTTTTGGAAAGCATAATCAGCAAACAGTTGTCAGTAAACAGTTATCAGTTATCAGTGAACAGTAAAC
Source organism: uncultured Desulfobacterales bacterium (assembly GCA_964534335.1). Lineage (GTDB taxonomy): Bacteria > Desulfobacterota > Desulfobacteria > Desulfobacterales > Desulfococcaceae > JAABRU01. The sequence goes on along the minus strand of CAZHPS010000089.1, from coordinate 6,748 downwards.
AGTAAACAGTTATCAGTGAACAGGAACGGTGATCAGTAAACAGAATTTTTTTCCTGACACCTGAACACTGGTAACTGATAACTGAACACTGATAACTGATAACTGATAACTGATAACTGAAACAGGGAGTTGACTCATGACAAGCTGGAAATGTCAGAAATGCGGATATACCCTACAGGCACAGGCTCCGCCTGCGGAGTGTCCCTCATGCAGGCAGAAATGCGAATTTGTCAACAATACCTGCTACACTCCGGACTGTTCCGGACAGGGTATTGACAAACGTATAAAATAAGGAGAGAGAATGGCAAAAGTACTGATTGTATATGCTTCCCGGACCAAAGAGACAGAAAAAATCGCTCAACTGATTGGTGAGGGTATCCGGATTTCCGGAATGGAAGCCACTGTGGTGGATGTCAAGGAAATCAAAAAGGATTCCGATCTGCAGGGATATGATGCACTGGTTTTCGGTTCAGCCACCTATCACGGTGAGATGATGGACAAGATGAAAACCCTGCTTTTCATGGCAGAAAAAGCCGGTCTGGAAGGAAAGGTCGGGGGCGCGTTCGGGGCATACGGCTGGAGCGGAGAGGCTCCGGGCCGCATCTTTGACACCATGAAAAACATTTTCAAAATGGACATGGTCGGAGATGCCCTGATGCTCAAGTCCGCATCTCTGGGCGGGGGGATTCAGATGGCCCAGGGATATGGAAAGGAAATAGCGAAAAAACTTGCCAAATAGGTGCAGGAGCAAATGATGGCGGGATGCTCCTGTTTTTTTAACCGTTCAATACAAGGAGGATACTATGGCAAACACACCTAAGCATTGTCCCGGTTTTGAAGATTTCAGAAATCTGAAATCCTTTTCCTGCAAATGTCCCGGCTGCGGCGAAGTAAAGGAAATTTTTTCCGATGAATTCAACAAGCCGCATAAATGCGGGAAATGCGGCAAAAACATTGACTTCACCCAGTGCAGACTGGAAGGAAGCACCTGAATCTGAGCAGTGATTTTTATAAAGACTGTGTTCTGCGGAGACCGGAAACCGGGGCAAACTGTTCCCAGAGATTCCGGTCTCTTTTGTGTCAGATGAAAAAAAACATACGGCTCTCAGGATTTTTTTTTGCAATACGGTTCCGGAATTCCGGAATCTTTTTTATAACCCTTACATTTCATAACTAAGGAGAGATTATGGATGTTGTGCTGCTTTCGCGCCTGCAGTTTGCAGCGGCCACCATGTTCCATTATCTGTTTGTTCCGCTGACGCTGGGCCTGTCCATGCTTGTCGCGTACATGGAAACCCAGTATGTCCGGACAGGGGATGAAACCTGGCTGCGCATGACCAAATTCTGGGGCAAACTGTTTCTGATCAACTTTGCCCTGGGTGTTGTGACTGGAATCACTCTGGAATTTCAGTTCGGAACCAACTGGTCCAAATATTCCCAGTATGTGGGCGATATTTTCGGTTCCCTTCTGGCCATTGAGGCCACCACTTCCTTTTTCCTGGAATCCACACTCATCGGCGTATGGGTGTTTGGATGGAAAAAACTGTCAAAAAAGGCACATGCCGCGTGCATGTGGCTGATTGCTGCTGCTTCCAGCATGTCTGCCATCTGGATTCTGATAGCCAATGGATGGATGCAGCATCCTGTGGGTTTTGACATCCGCAACGGCAGAGCAGAACTGACTGATTTCACAGCAGTTATCACCAACGGTTTTGCCTGGCTGGAATTTCTTCATGTGGTAAGCGGCGCGTTTGTGCTGGGCGCGTTTTTTGTCATGGGCATCAGCGCGTGGCATCTGCTGAAAAAACAGCATGTGGATTTTTTCACCCGTTCCTTTAAAACTGCTCTGCCCTTTGGTCTGGCAGCGGCTTTGTTTGTTTCTGTGATTGGCGATTTTCACGGCTCCCATGTGGCAAAAGTCCAGCCGGAAAAACTGGCCGCTATGGAAGCCCATTGGGAAACCAAAAGCAATGTTCCCTTTTATCTGCTGGTGATTCCGGATGAAAAAAATGAGCGCAATCTGCTGGAAATGATTGAAATTCCGGGAATGCTCAGCCTTCTGGTCACTGGAGATTTCAATGGAGAGGTCAGGGGACTGAAAGATTTCCCCAAAGAAGACCGTCCTCCGGTTCTGATTACCTTTGGAGCGTTCCGGCTTATGGTGGCTCTGGGAACCTGGTTTATCCTGATTACAGCAATCGGCTGGATGCTGAGAAACCGTCTCGCAGACAGTCCTGTTTTCCTTACAGCCATGCTGGTTTCCCTTCCGCTGCCCTATATAGCGAACCTGGCAGGATGGGTCGTAGCCGAGGTGGGACGTCAGCCCTGGATTGTTTACAAACTCATGAGAACATCCGATGCGGCATCTCCCATTGCTGCTTCACAGGTGGGCATATCCCTGGCCGCGTTTATTCTGGTCTACGGCCTGCTGGGGGCTGTGGGATTCTGGCTCATTGCCCGGAATGCGACCAAAGGACCTCAAACCGCCAATCCGGCAGAAATATAAGGGGGAGGTGATATTATGGAATTGCAGATTACCTGGTTTTTTCTCTGGGGCCTGCTGTGGGCTGTTTTTTTTATGACAGAGGGTTTTGATTTCGGCATTGGAACCCTTCTTCCCTTTATGGGAAAAACGGACAAAGAAAAACGGATTATGATCAGCGCGATGGGGCCTCTGTGGGATGGCAACGAAGTATGGCTGATTGCAGCAGGCGGAGTCACATTTGCCGCCTTTCCTGTTCTGTATGCCACCATGTTCTCCTCGCTTTATGCCGCATTAATGCTTATTCTCTTTGCCCTGATTCTGCGCGGAGTGGCAATGGAATTCCGCAGCAAGGTGGAAGATAAAAACTGGCGCGGGGTTTGGGACATGTGCATTTTCATCGGCAGCGCGGCTCCCGCGTTCCTGTTTGGTGTTGCTTTTGCCAATATCTTCCGGGGCCTTCCCATTGATGCACATGGGTATCACGGAACTCTTCTGGGACTGCTCAACGGATACGGACTGCTTGGGGGGCTGCTGTTCCTTTTCCTTTTTCTGGAACACGGCGCACTGTGGCTGAGCATCAGAACAGAAGGCCAGTTGCAGGAAAGGGCAGAGCGTTTTGCCAATGGCGTATGGTGGATTATGCTGGCTGTGGCTGTTCTTTTCCTCATAGCCACCAAATATGAAACCAAATTGTATGACAACTATTATGCCAAGCCTGTGCTGTTCCTGCTGCTCATCGTGAATGTAGCAGCCTTTGTGCAGACAAAGTTTTTCCTGATGAAAAAGGCATATTTCACAGCCTGGTTTTCTTCCGCGCTCGCGATTGTATGCTGCACTTTCTTTGGGATTATCGGTCTGTTCCCGACCGTGTTTCCGTCCAGAATTGATGCGGCTTACAGCCTCACAGCCTTTAATTCATCGTCCAGTCCCCTGACCCTGAAGATCATGCTCGTTGTTGCCCTGATTTTTGTTCCGATTGTCATTGCGTATCAGACCTGGGCATACAGTCTGTTCAAAGGAAAAGTCAGCAAAGAGGATTTGGAAGAGGCGTATTAGTGCTTTGTCAACTTTGATTTTATGAGTTGAAGTGTACAAAAAACCGTATTTTTTTGGAAAAATCCGGTTTTTGCAGAGCACAGATTCAAGGCGGACAGAATATTGGTCTATTCTTCTCATGATTTAACGAAGGAGTGCCAAACCTAAAGTTTGGGAATCAGATCAAAGAAGCTGCCAATAAGCAACCAGCCAGAAATTTTCTGGTATAAAGACTTCCGAAGTTTCGGAAACTTCGGAAGTCTTTCGGTAAGTTATTAACCGGGATTTGTTTAACCCCTCTGAAAGGATCAGAAGAATGAAAAAATTCGCATTCCTTATGTCAATGATGTTTTTTTGTATGTATGGTTCGGTATATGGAGATGAATTGCTTATCATGGGGGATGACAGCGGGCCGCCAAAGTATTATCTGGATAAAGGAACCGCCAAAGGTTTTATTTTGGATATCGTCGTCTGGTGTCTGCAGGACATGAAACAGCCATACACTGTCAATCTTTATCCGTGGAAGCGGGCCTATCAGATGGCTCTTGATGGCAAAGGTGGCATCATTGGATTATCAGTTAATTCAGAGCGTCTGAAAATTTTTGATTATTCAGATCCTTTGTATTATGATGATCTTATGGTGGTGGTAAAGAAAGGGAAGGAATTTCCGTTCGCATCAATTCCTGATCTGAAAGGAAAAACCATTGGTGTCAGTCGGGGAACTTCATACGGTGATGCATTTGATCAGGCTGTTGCTGATAAAATCTTTACCATACATGAAGTGGCGAAAACTGTGCAGGCGGTACAAATGGTTGCGATTGACCGGCTGGACGCTGTGCTGGTCGGTCCCGGCAAACTGGGACTTCAGAAAGTTCTGTCCACACAGGACAAATTCGGAATAGACGATTTTTCGATATTGCCTGTCCCGTTTAAACGGGATACCAAGCATCTTGGCATCATCAAGTCACTGGGCATGCAGGACTTTATCACAAAGTTCAATGCATCACTAAAAAAAGGTCAGGAATCCGGTGTCTTTGAAAGGATGATTGAAAGTTATTACTGAGACTTGCACATTGCTTTTGTCTGTTTGTGAAAAGAGCAAAGCCATACAGTCTTCAGGAAAGAAATTTTCACTGAAATCATTGGCAGTGGTATTTTTTTGACTGACAGACATCCGAAGGTTTTCCGCAGGGAACACAGCGGCAAACAAAATTTTTGTTTACCCATTTAACGTAACTAAAGTGAAAGGAGCGGCAAAGGAATGAATACAAAAAAGATTGTCATCATTGCATTTGGCATACTTTGCATTGCGGTGTTTGCCATTGCAGAGCAGAACAAAGGGGCAGAGAAAATAGTGATCAATGGCGCAAATATGGGTGATATCGCATTTCCCCATCTGCAGCATCAGACTGCGCTGACCGACTGCAAACTCTGCCATGAACTCTTTGCCCAGGAACCCGGTATCATTGTAAAAATGAAAGCCGAAAAAAAACTGGAAGCCAAACAGGTGATGAACACGCAGTGCATCAAATGCCATAAGGAAAAGAAGGACGCTGGTGTGAAAAGCGGCCCCACTTCCTGCAGTGTCTGTCACAAAAAATAAGGATATTCCATCATGTTTGTACTTGGATTGCAGGGAAGCCCCCGCAAAAAGGGAAACACGGAATTTCTGCTGAATCTTTTCATGGAAGAGGCACAAAAACTCGGCGCGGAAACCCGCATCGTGGATGTATGCAAAAAGCATATTGAACCGTGCAAAGAGTTCACCACCTGCGAAAAAAAAGGTCTGTGTCCCATCAAAGATGACATGGACCCGGAAATCTATTCCCTGCTTCGCAAAGCAGATGTGGTGGTTCCTGCTTCCCCTGTTTTTTTCTACAATGTCACTGCACAGTTAAAGGCACTCATTGACAGAAGCCAGACGCTCTGGGCGCGCAAATACCGCCTCAATCTCACCGATCCGGGGCGGAACATGCGCCGGGGATTTATTCTGTCCCAGGGAGCAACCAAAGGGAAAAATCTCTTTGTGGGCATTGATCTGACAGCCAAATACTTTTTTGACGCTCTCGGCGCAAAGTATGAGGGCAGTCTGTATTACTGGCAGATTGAACACAAAGGGGATATGGAAAAACATCCCGGTGTGCATCAGGATGTGAAAGAGGCAGTCGCCAAACTGCTTGCGCCTTTTCTGAACAGGAAAAAAGTCCTGTTTGCGTGCAGGGAAAACGCGTGCCGCAGTCAGATGGCCGGGGCATTTGCCCAGTATCTGGCAGGAGATCGGCTGGATGTGCTTGTAGGCGGCAGCGAACCGGCCGGGCAGATCAATCCGCTCATGAAAGAGGTCATGGCTGAAAAAGGCATTGATATGGAATTCCGCATTCCCCAGTCCATTGACAATGCCATAAAAGCCGGAAATCCCCGGTTCATTGTCACAATGGGCTGCGGTGAAGCCTGCCCCTTTATACCCGGCGCGCAGAAGACGGACTGGGCATTGCCTGATCCCGCTGGAAAGGATATTGATTTCATGCGGAAAGTACGGGATGAAATAGAGGAAAAGGTAAAGGATTTTATACAAAGGATTTAAAAAAAAGCAGCACAAACTTCCAAAAAGCAGCACAAGCTTCCAGCTTGTGCTGCGGTTTGTGAACAATCTGTAAACTTGTGCTGTAGTTTGTGAACAGGCTGGAAGCTTGTTCTACTTTTAAAACCATAACAAAAAAGGAGAAACACTGTGAAGAAATACGTATGTTCCATCTGCGGCTATGTGTATGATCCCGCGCAGGGAGATCCGGACAATGGCGTAAATCCGGGAACAGCTTTTGATGATCTGCCCGATAGCTGGGAATGCCCGGTATGTGGCGCAGGCAAAGGTGATTTTGAGCCGGAGGAATAGTCAAGCTTTTGCATACTGCCGGACAATTTTTTGTAACTCATTGTTTTTATTCTAACCAACTTTTCAGCAGTTTTATAAAATCAAAGAGTATGATTTTTTGTCCGGCAGTATGGTTTTAAGTAAGCATTCAGAAATTTTTGGGTTTATACTGATCCAATTTTGGTTTTTTCGAAAACCGGAACAGATTCTCATAACCCGGTTCCAAAATGCCTTTGTCTGACACATAAAGCAATTTCTGTGCCACAAAAAACCAAAATTGGATCAGTATAATACCAATTCACCATTGATTTGATGCAGTCTGCACCTGTGCAGGATTTGACATGTCATACCAATTC
>CAZHPS010000088.1:0-17792 GCA_964534335.1 uncultured Desulfobacterales bacterium | reverse complement strand
GAATTATAAAATATCACCACAAAAATGACCAGGTTATTTTGTTACAAGCACTTAATCAGACAAATCAGACAAATCAGATGAATCAGATGAATCAGATGAATCAGAGTTCCAGACAGTAATTGTCTGAACCAAGATTCACAGGATTTATGGATTTACCCGGATTTTCAGGCAGCCCTGTCCCGGTCAATCCTTCAATCCTGAAAATCCGGGTTCAGACAAGTAAACGGGGGACTGTCTGAACTGCGATCAGGGAAATCAGCGGTTCAGACAATGGAAAGAATTCAGCAGAGATCGGCTCTGTAAACACTCACAGAAAAGGAGATACCGCCCATGAAAACAGACAATCATGATTTTATTCCGAAAAAAGAGATTTACCGTATCCGCATTGCAAAAGCCGTTGACAGTGTCATGAAAGAGGATAAGATTTTCCGGGAAGAACTGAACCGCGATAAAATCATTGAATACCTGATGGGTATTATGCAGAAATTTTCTGTTGATGAATTTCTCGGAATTGATGACAGGGATTTGAAAAAAAGAACAGGCCGGGTGATGGCACTGGATATGCTTTCCAGACTTCTGGATGATTTCACCCCGGAACAGAAAAGAATTTTCAACAATGCAGTCAAAGGGGTGTGAGAACGTATGCCTTATCTTTTGGATACAAATATTGTAAGCGCATTCATCAACAATGCCGGAGAGATACAGAAGAGCATCTCCCAGTCTGCCGGTGAGGGAAAGGATATACTGATCAGCATTGTCACCCATTATGAAATCAGACGGGGACTTCTGGCAGTCAATGCTGCCCGGAAAATGAAGATTTTTGAAAAATTTTGCCAAAAATTCAGAATATGACGTTTTTCAGAAACGGTGCAGTCTGAAATCTGAAAGTGTGCAGAAATTCAGCCGCGGGCACGGATTTGTGATCGGGCATCAGTGGACAAATATTATGCTGTTTTTAAACGAAAAAATTGTACCTCTGCCTCCGGTTCCGTTTTACACGGAAAAATACTGCCGGGAAAAAACACACTGTACAAAACTTCGCATCAGAGACATGCTGAATATATTAAGAATCTGAAGTTAAATGAATATACCGGTCCCCATGTCAGCAGTGATGTGACCGTGCTGACAGACAGCGGATCTGATGACAAAAACATACAGAAGGCCGTGCTGAAAAAAAACCGGCATTTCATCTGTGCACTGAAGAGCAGCCGCGGAGTGAAATCCGAAGCATAGTATGCCAGAGCTCCGAAATCACCCGGCTGGGACGGTGCTGAAATTTTTTTAAAAAATTCAGGAAACTGCCGCTGTCAGCCGTCCGTATTTTCACGGACAGCCCGGAAAAAAGACGGACGGAGTTCCGCATAGACATACCGAAGTTTTTCCCAAAGAAACCGGGAAACCGGGAGCAGTATGCTCCGAATTTAAGAAAAATAGCGGAGGACGCCGCAAATTTTTTGCATGCAGTGACCTGAAAATGGCGCCACGTCAGATTCTGATCGTGTACAGAATCCGGCTGAAACCTGAAATATTTCAAAGGCATATAAAAATGCACTCCGGTTTTGGACACGCGGCCGCAGAACATTTTTCATCAGCCGCATCGCATGTGCATCCTGTATATATGGCGTACATTCTGCTGCACAGCGGGCTGCCGGGAACCGGTGATGACAGTGATTACATCACTGAAAAGCAGGCAGAAGTGAAACAGATCCTGAAAAACAGGGAAACCGCCTGTGTTATCAATGAATTGACAGGGATCGTAGGTGCGGACAGATTAAAAAAATGAATTAAAAACGGCTCTTACAGTTCAGAGATTATGCAAACCTCTGGCAGACGCAGGTTTGCAGGTTTTTAATTAAATTTCGGGAAAACTTTAAGGATAATTAAAGAATCCTGTAAATCTCTTAATCCTGAAAATCCGGGTTCAGACAGTTTTGATGCAAAGGAAAAATGAAAACCACACAAACAAATTCTGCTGATTTGACAAAAATGCTCGATGAGGGACTTGCTTTTCATAAAGAAGGCCATCTGGACAAAGCAGGGGAAATTTATCGGAAAATATTGGAAATCAAACCTGATTTTCCGGACGCGCTTCATCTTTCCGGTGTCATCGCTCATCAGACCGGCAATGACAGAAAAGCCGTTGAACTGATAGAGAAAGCCATTGGCATTCATCCGAAAAAATCTGCCTATTACAGCAATATGGGACTTGCGCTGCACAATATGGGATGTTTTGATCAGGCCATTTCCCAATACCGCCGGGCATTGGATCTGAAACCGGATTTTGCCGAAGCCTGTTATAATATGGGCAATGTTTTCAAGGATACAGGACATCCGGAAAAAGCCATTTCCTGCTATGAAAAAGCACTTCATATCCGGCCTGAGTACAGCGAACCGCGCGGCACACTGATTCATCTTTTGCAGCAGACCTGTGAATGGAACAAACTGGAAGCCATTTTGCCGGAGTTTGATCAGATGAATCTTGCTGCATTACAGTCTGGGCATACGCCTGTGGAAACGCCTTTTGAATGCCTTTGCAGAAACACTGACCCAGCCCGGAATTTTGCTGTTGCCAAAGCATGGAGTCAGGGCATTGCCCGGCAGGCTGCGCAGATGAATATCTGTTTTTCCTTTGAAAACCGCAGAAAAAAATCCGGTTCCCCGCTCATTATTGCCTATCTTTCCAATGATTTTCAGAATCATGCCACTGCGCATCTTATGCGAAGTCTTTTCCAATGCCATAACCGGGATCAGTTCCAAATTTACTGTTATTCCTACGGCCCTGATGATGGCAGTGATTACCGGAAAAAAATCATTGCAGACACGGATCGTTTTGTGGATATTCTGCATATGGGACACGCAGAAGCAGCACAGCAGATTTACGCAGATCAGGTGGATATTCTTGTTGATCTCAAAGGACATACCCGCAGCAACCGGCTGGGCATTTGTGCATTGCGGCCCGCGCCGGTTCAGGTCACATGGCTGGGATTTCCCGGAACTTCGGGCGCGGATTTTTTGGATTATGTGATTACTGATGCCATTGTCAGCCCGGAAAATCATGCGGCGCATTACAGTGAATCTTTTCTGTATATGCCCCACTGCTATCAGGTCAATGACAGCACCCAGCCCATTTCCCAAAGAAAATGCCAGAGAAGCGATTTTGCTTTGCCGGAAAAAGCCTTTGTTTTCTGCTCCTTTAACCAGAATCTGAAAATTGAACCGCAAATCTTTGATACGTGGATGCGGATTTTGCATCAGGTTCCGGCCAGTGTGCTGTGGCTGATTTGGGAAAACGCGGCAGCAGAGAAAAGTCTGAAAAACGAGGCGGAAAAAAGGGGAATTGCACGGGATCGCCTGATTTTTTCAAAACGCATGGAAAAAGCCCAGCATCTGGCCCGGCATCAGCTCGCGGATCTTGCGCTGGACACCCGCATTGTCAACGGCCATACCACCACCAGCGATGCGCTCTGGTCCGGGATTCCGCTCATTGCTTTGCAGGGCAGCCATTTTGCCTCCCGTGTTTCTGCCAGCATTCTGAATGCAATCGGTTTTTCCCGCCTGATTGCCGATGATCTGAAAGACTATGAATCCCTTGCTGTGCAAATTGCTCTTGACCCAAACAGATTAAAAGGGATAAAAGAGGAATTTTGGCAAAATCGGACGGCCATGCCGCTTTTTGACACAAAAAGTTTTGCAGGAGATTTGGAAGCCGGATTTTGGGAAATATGGAACAGGTATTTGAGTGGCAAAAGTCCAGACCGCATCAGGATAAAAACAAGGGAGAATAAGGTGAATCAGATGATTTCCCCGGAAAAACAGGGGCAGCCGAACGCGGCAGAGGAAATTCGCAATGCGCTTCGTCTTCACGAGGCAGGTGACACAGAGGCAGCAGATAAAATTTACCAAAGCATTCTTGCACGCATTCCGGGACATCCGGACGCGCTGCATCTGTCCGGAGTTGCTGCGCATCAGCGGGGCGAGCATGAAAAAGCTGTGGAAATGATACGCAAAGCCATAGCCATTTTTCCCGGCAATCCTGTGTTTTTCAGCAATCTGGGCGCAGTGCTGCAGGCTGTGGATCGTCAGGAAGAGGCAGCACAATGTTACCGAAAGGCCATTGAAATCAAACCCGGCAATGCCGAAGCCTGGTATAATCTGGGAAATGTGCTGAAAAATCAGGAAAAAATTGGCGAATCGGTTTCTGCCTATGAAGAGGCAATCCGGCTCCGTCCTGAGTATGCAGAGGCATGGCACAATATGGGCAATGCCATTCAGCATGAAAAACCGCAGCAGGCTTTGGAATATTACCGCAAAGCACTTGATTTGAAACCGGATTATCCGCAGGCATACAACAATCTGGGCAATCTTCATCAGGCTCAGAAGCGGCTGGGAGAGGCCATTGCCTGTTATGAAAAAGCACTGGAATTAAAACCGGATTATGCGGAAGTGCAGAACAATCTTGCCAATGTGTACAAAGATCAGGGACGGATGGAACTCGCGATTGCTTCTTACCGCAAGGCATTGGAATTAAAACCGGAACTGGTTGAAACCCTGAACAATCTCGGCATCAGTCTCAATGAACTGGATCGCAAAGAAGAGGCTCTGACCTGCTACCGTCAGGCTGCAAAACTCCGTCCCGATTATGCGGAAACCTTCAATAATATGGGCAATCTGTTTCAGTCAATAAAAAAGACAGAGGAGGCAATTGCCTATTACCGCAAGGCTGTGAGCATTGATCCCAAACATTCCCGTGCATATTCCAGCCTTGTTTTTCAACTGATGCACGCGTGTGCATGGCAGGAAATTGATTCCATGACGCCCGGACTGGACAAACTGACCCAAAAAGCATTGGAAGAGGAACGGGAAACCGAGGAAATGCCGTTTATGAGCATGATGCGGGTTCCGGATCCTGCGCACAATTATGCAGTGGCAAAATCCTGGAGCCGGGCATTGTCTAAACGTATGGCAGGATTGGGGTTGCGTTTTTCCTTTGATCCCCGGCAGAGAGCAGGAAAAAAGAAAATCCGGGTGGCCTATCTTTCCAATGATTTTCACAATCATGCCACTGCACATCTCATGCGCACATTTTTCGGTTTGCATGACAGAAAACACTTTGAAATTTTTGCCTATTCATACGGAAAAGATGATGGCAGCCATTACCGGAAGCAGATTGAAAAAGACTGTGACCGTTTTGTTGATATTTATGACAGAAATCATATGGAAGCAGCCCAAAGCATTCATGCGGATCAGGTTGATATTCTTGTGGATCTGAAAGGGTATACCAAAGGAAACCGGCTGGAAATCTGTGCATTCCGGCCTGCGCCTGTGCAGGTTACGTATCTGGGCTATCCGGGAACCACAGGCGCGGAGTTTCTGGATTATGTCATCACAGATCGCATTGTCACACCCGAAGAGCATGAAAAATTTTTCACTGAAAAATTTGTTTATATACCAAACAGTTATCAGGTAAATGATCATGTGCAGCCGATTTCAGAAAAGCAGTTCACCAGATCCGAGGCCGGGCTTCCGGAAAATGCCTTTGTTTTCTGCTCCTTTAATCAGGTGTATAAGATTGATTCTATGATGTTTTCTGCGTGGATGCGTATTTTGCATCAGGTTCCCAATTCGGTGATGTGGATTTTCCGGGGTGGGCCTGCTGCGGAAAAGAATCTCAAAGACGCGGCCGGGTCAGCAGGCATAGCTCCGGAGCGTATCATTTTTGCACAGAGTATGCCAAAAGAGGAGCATCTGTCCCGGCATAAACTTGCGGATTTGGCTTTGGATACCCGCATTGTCAACGGCCATACCACGACCAGCGATGCGCTCTGGGCCGGATTGCCGGTACTCACTTTGCAGGGAACACATTTTGCATCACGGGTTTCAGCCAGTCTGCTCAATGCAGTGGGACTGCCGGAACTCATTACGCGTAGTCTTGCTGACTATGAATCTCTTGCAGTGCATTTGGCAAAGCATCCGCATGAACTGGAAAAAATTAAGAAAAAACTCTGGGAAAACCGCAAAACTCAGCCTTTGTTTGATACTGCCCGGTTTGTGAAACATCTGGAAAAAGGCTATGAAAAAATGTGGGAAAAATTTCTCAAAGGAGAAAAGCCTGCACGCATTGCCATTGAAGAAACAAGTCTGACATCATCCGCAGAAAAACCGGTCCAGAAAAAAATTCCTGCTGTGCTTTCATCAAATCAACCATTTGATATGCAGAAGGAACTGGCAAATGCTGTTCATCTGCACCAAAACGGACAGGTACAGGCAGCAGAAAAAATCTATCAGCAGATTCTTGCGCGATTTCCGCACCAGCCGGACGCGCTGCATCTGTCCGGACTTGCAGCCCATGCTTCGGGGGACAATGAAAAAGCGGAAAAACTCATAAAAAACGCTATTCTGCATTCTCCTGCCAATCCTGTGTATTACAGCAATCTGGGCGCGGTTCTCAAAGGAATGGGCAGAAGTGACGAGGCCATTGATTCATACCGCAAAGCAGTTGAAATCAATCCCAAACATTGCGAAGCCTGGTACAATATGGGACTGGCCCTTGTGCGGAAAAAAGATGTGCCTGCTGCAATTTCCTGTTTTGAAAAAGCATTGGAAATCCGTCCCAATTATGAAGAAGCCTACAGCAGTCTGTTTTTTCAGTCCCAGCATGTATGCGACTGGGACAGGATTGCGCGACTGGCTTCCGGCATGGATGCCCTGACCAGCAATGCACTCGCTCAGAGCAGAAAACCTGCGGAAACGCCTTTTATGAACATGCTCCGTCATGCTGATCCTGCTTATAATTTTGCAGTCGCGGCCGCGTGGGCAAAGCAGATACAGACCCATATGCAGCAGACTGTTCCTGTGCGTTTTTCCTTTGATCAGTACCGCAAAAATCCGGCAAAAAAAATCCGCATTGGCTATCTGTCCAATGGATTTCACAATCATCCTACTGCGCATCTCATGCTTGGACTTTTCCGTGTGCATAAACGGGAACAGTTTGAAATCTGCTGCTATGCTTACGGAAAGGAAGACGGAACAGGATACAGGGAAAAAATTCAGCACAATTGTGACAAATTTGTGGATCTCACTGCCATGAGTCATGCACAGGCTGCGGAACAGATATACAGGGACGGGATTCATATTCTGGTGGATCTGATTGGATTCACAGGCGATAACAATACGCTGCTGCGCATGGGCGCGATTCGGCCTGCGCCGGTTCAGGTGAGTTATCTGGCCTATCCCGGAACCACAGGCGCGGATTTTTTTGATTATGTGATTACGGATCGCATTGTGAGTCCGCGGGAACATGCACCGCATTTCAGTGAAAAATTTGTTTATATGCCAAATTGTTATCAGATCAATGACAGTGAGCAGCCCATTTCCCCAAAGCAAATGAAACGCGCAGATTTTGCCCTGCCGGAAAACGCGTTTGTTTTCTGTTCGTTCAACAACAATTATAAGATTGAACCCGTGATGTTTGATGTATGGATGAATATTCTGCGCCGGGTTCCGGGATCTGTGCTGTGGCTGCTGCGCAAACACGATGCTGCGGAAAAAAATCTGAAAAAAGCTGCACAAATCCGGGGGATTGACCCGGAACGCCTGATTTTTGCATCAATCCTGATGAAAGATGAGCATCTGGCACGGCACAGGCTCGCGGATTTGGCATTGGATACCCGCATTGTCAACGGCCATACCACGACCAGCGATGCGCTCTGGGGCGGTCTGCCGGTCATTACAATGCAGGGATCGCATTTTGCATCACGGGTTTCCGCCAGCATTCTTACGGCCATTGGACTGCCGGAACTGATTACGCACAGTCTGCAGGAATATGAAAATCTGGCTGTGAGACTGGCGGGAAATCCGGAAGAATTGCGCACAGTCCGAAAAAAACTTGCGGAAAACCGGGTAAAATCATCTCTTTTTGACACTCCCCGTTTTACCATTGCGCTGGAAGCAGCATACCGCAAAATGTGGGAACTGTTTCTTGCAGGCAGTTCCCCAAAACAGATGCAGATAGCAGAAGGAGCGCAGCCAATTCATTCTCATTCCCCTCTTGAGAGGGGACAAAGGGGTGTGTCTCAGGGGAATGATACACACCCCCTGCCCCCTCTCAAGAGGGGATTTTTGCAGAATAGGGAAGACACTGTCCCTGCCTCTGCGCCCCCTGTGCAATCCCCTGCACCAGTCATGCTGCTTCCGGCTGATTTGCAAAATGAACTGGAAACTGCTGTGCGTTTTCATCAGCAGGGACAGACAGAAATGGCTTCCGCAGTGTATCAGAAAATCCTCAGCATATCCCCAAATCATCCGGATGCGCTGCATCTGTCCGGGGTTCTGTCTCATCAGCATGTCGATTATGCAAAAGCCGTGTCCCTGATAGAAAAAGCCATTGCTGTTTTTCCGCACAATCCTTTGTATTACAGCAATTTGGCGGCATCGCTTCACAAACTGGGCAAAAAGGATCAGGCCATTTCCTGCTATGAAAAAGCCATTGCCATAAAACCGGATTATGCAGACGCGTATTATTCTCTGGGGAATCTGTGCAGAGCCGCAGGCCGTCTTGCAGATGCCATTGCGCATTATCAGAAAGTGCTGGATTTCAAACCTGCTGATCCTGCGGGAGTTTACAACAATATGGGCGTGGTTTGGCAGGATTTGGGGAAAAATGAAAAAGCATTGGAATGTTACCAGAAAGCCCTTGATGCAAAACCGGATTATGCGGAAGTTTACAACAATGTGGGCAACACTTTCCGCGCGATGGGAGATTTGCCGCAGGCTATGGCATCTTACCGCAAATCTTTGAATTTGAAACCCGATGCTGCGGAAGTGCTGAACAATATGGGCGTGGTGTTTCAGGAAATGAAAGAGCCGGAAAAAGCCCTGGCTGCTTATCAAAAAGCATTGGAAATCAAACCGGATTATGCAGAAGTGTGCAACAATATGGGATTGGTGCTGCGCCAGCAGAACCGGACAGACGAGGCCATTTCCTCTTATTTAAAAGCCATTGCAATCAAAGCGGATTATCCGGAAGTGCATAACAACCTCGGCAATGCGCTGCGTGCAAAAAAAGAGTGGGAAAAGGCCCTTTCCTGTTTCAGCAAGGCACTGGAAATAAAACCGGATTATGCTGATGCCCGGCATAATATGGGTAATGCGTTTCAGGATATGGGAGAGCCGGAAAAGGCCCTTTCCTGTTATGAAGAACTGCTGCGTATTCATCCGGATCATGTGCAGGCCCATATGTCAATGGGGCTGCTGTATCAGGATCAGCGCAAATTGGAACAGGCCATTTCCTGCTATGAAAATGTTCTGCGTCTCCAGCCCGGACATGAAGAGGCTTATGCCACTCTTTTCCATCAACTACAGCATGTATGCCATTGGAAAAAAGCAGGGGAAATGGAAAAAAATCTGGAGAATATGACACAAAAGGCCTTGGAAGAAAAGAAAAAACCTGCGGAAACGCCTTTTATCAATCTTGTCAGACAGGATGATTCGCAGTTCAATTTTCTTGTGGCAAAATCATGGGCAAAAAATATTGAAAAATCGGTTGCTGAATTCCGGCAGGAGTTTTCCTTTGCAGAGCGGAGAAAAAAGACAGGAAAAATTGTTATCGGCTATGTTTCCAATGATTTCCGCAATCATCCGGTTTCCCATCTCATTCTCTCTCTTTTCGGACTGCATGACCGGAACCGTTTTGAAATCCGCTGTTATTCTTACGGAAAAGATGACAACAGTTCCTACCGTAAACGGATTATGGCAGATTGTGATATGTTTGCAGACATCCGGGAGTTGAGCCATGCACAGGCAGCAGAACAAATTTACAAAGATCAGGTTGATATTCTTGTGGAATTAATGGGATACACTGCGGAAAGCCGATTGGAAATCTGCGCTCTCCGGCCTGCGCCTGTGCAGGTTACATATCTGGGTTATCCCGGAACCACAGCAGCAGAATATGTGGATTATATTATCACAGATTCCATTGTCAGTCCTACGGAACATGCGCCATATTACAGCGAAAAATTTGCATGGGTTCCGCATTGTTATCAGATCAATGATTTTCACGAACCCATTGCGGATATTGCCTACACGAAAAAAGATTTTGCTTTGCCCGAAGATCAGTTTGTGTTCTGCTCTTTCAATCAGGCATATAAAATTGAACCCATTATGTTTGATGTGTGGATGAACATTCTCCGCCGGGTTCCCCAAAGTGTTTTATGGCTGCTGGAATGGAGTCCGGCTGTGAAAAAAAATCTCATGCAGGAATGGATTGCCGGGGGAATGGAGGAAAGACGCCTGATATTTTCCCAAAGACTGCCCAAACCCAAACATCTGGCACGGCAGAAATTGGCAGATCTGATGCTGGATACCCGTTTGTATACCGGTCATACCACAAGCAGCGATGCCTTATGGGCCGGACTTCCTTTGATTACGCTGCGCGGAAAACATTTTCCCTCACGGGTTTCTGCCAGCATTCTCACTGCTGCTGAATTGCCGGAACTGATTACAGACAGCCTGAAAGAATATGAGGATTTGGCTGTGAGACTGGCACAAAATCCCAATGAACTGTCCGGAATAAGAGAGAAACTTGCACAAAACCGTCTGACCTGTCCGCTCTTTGACACCCCGCGTTTTGTCAGAAATATGGAAAATCTGTATCAGAAGATGTGGGAAATTTTTGCCAAAGGGGAAAAACCTTGCCAAATCAGTGCTGCGGACAATGCTTGATTTGCGGCAGGAACGGTTGTATAATTATAAGAAAAAAGTTTTCATATGAAACTCTAAGCGTTTTTAAAGCCCTTAGAGTTTGAGGAGATTTTTTTGGCAACTGTGCGTAATTTCCAAAGGAGCTGAATAAGTAGGGTTCCATATATTTTGTGGTATAAAAGAATGGATTCCCCGGAACGGATTCCTTTGAACAGTATGGTTTTCTGAAATCTTTATCACATAAAATATATGGAACCTTACTTATGAATGCTGTTCAGACGGTTGATGCATCCAAAAATTTGGATAAGCTGACAGAACAGATTGCTGCAGATGCAAAACCAGCTATTTTACTGAATAATAAAGGTAAAAAAGCTGTTTTGATGTCATTGGATGAATTTAATTCATGGCAGGAAACTCTGTATCTGTTATCCAATCCCGTAAATGCGGAGCATCTTCGCAAATCAATACAGTAAGCTAAACAGGGAAAAATTGCCGGAGTATTGAATTATGAAAAAACTTAAATTATATTTGGAAACCTCTGTATGGAATTTTTATTTTGCAGATGATTCACCGGAAAAGAAAGAAATAACTCTGCGTTTTTTTGAACGAGTTGAGCATGGTGAATATGAAATTTTCATATCGAATATAGTATTCAGAGAGTTTGCAAAAGCATCTGATGAAAAAAGAATGCTGTTATCCAAACTGATTTCAAGATATCAGCCGAAAGAATTGGATTTGAATGATGAAATTATACAATTGGCTGCGAAATATCTTCTGGAAGGAGTTTTGCCGGAAAAAGCGGCAGAGGATTCCAAACATGCCGCTGTTGCTTCCGTTCATGAAATGGATGCGTTGATTAGTTGGAATTTGAAGCATTTGGCAAATTTAAAAAGGATGGAGAAAATCAACGGGGTGAATCTGAAGGAAGGTTATACCAAAAGATTGGCATTAATGACACCGATGGAGGTATCAGATGAATAATTACAATGAGAACAAATCACTTTTGGAAGTGAGGGAATGGAAAGAACTGTGCCGTCAGGAGGATGAAGGGCTATCAGCTAAAGAATATATTGAAAAAATTGAAAAAATAGCAAAATCTGTAAAATTGAGATATAATGTTGTATTACGGAAGGTAAAGCTGTCCCCTTAGAGGGTGTTTGAAAAATCCCCTGCCTTTATAATCAAGGGGGGGGGCAGAATTTTCAAACACCCTCTGAACAGCAGCCGGTTGATTTTGGAGTCAAAACAGGGAAGACTGTATATCTGTTCATTCCTGATTTTGGGAATCCTTTTTCAATCTGGCAAAAAGTTTTGAAGTCTTTCTGCACAAAATTTACGAAACAGGATGAAGTGGCACTCCTGATTTATGTCAAACAGAATCCTGAATTGGAAAATCAGTTGAATACTCTGAAATCTGTGGTTGACAGTTATCCTGAAAAACCGGATATTGTCTTTTATTGCAAGGATATTTCTGATGAACGGATTTTATTCATGCACGCAGATTATTTCATAACAACCCGTGACATCAATACTGTTCGATGGTCAACCTATACCGATACTTAAAACATTTTTATATTTCTGCCGGGCAGATTTTAACCGCAGAGTCACACAGAGTTTCCTCAGAGTCACACAGAGTTTTTCTGTGCGGAATTCAGATCTGAACCTCTGCAAATGTTTCAAGTAATGGTATATGCGTATGAATTCGGGGTGAAAATATTGTCAGGAGTTGATATTCCCATATTTGACAGATAAAGTTTCATAAATTTTCAGGTAAAAATTTTTCCCCTCTTTTGAGGGAAGTTATGTCAAAACAGGAGATAAGATTATGGAAAACATCATCACAGAAAAAAAGATTTCTGATATGACACTGAGCGAACTGCGAAATTTTATCATCAGCACAATTTATGAGGTTGCTGACCCTGATTACGGTCTTGAACTTCGCCCGGAAATTGAAAAGGAACTGCACCAGTCCCTTGTTTCCAAAACAGGCATATCTGCTGAAGAAGCTGCAAAAAGGCTGGGGGTTGAATGGTAGAATATAAACTTGAATTCAGTCCTCATGGGCTTGAATCAATTGAATATCTTGACAAAAACATAATCCAGAGGATATTTGACAAACTGAAATGGCTGATTTCCCGTGCTGACGAAATCAGCCATATTCCTCTTAGGTCAAATCTTTCAGGTTTATACAAGCTCAGAGTCGGAGATTGGCGGATAATTTATGAAATTGACCATAAAAAAAGGATGATAAGGGTTCACAAAATAGGGCATCGCAGAGATATTTACAAAATCTGAAATGAGAATGCGTAACTGTCTGAACCATGTATAGAACAAACCATACCTTATCAAAGAATGGACATATACCATGAGCAATATCAAAAGCAAGTCAAAGAAGAAAAAACAGAAAACAGGCAAAAGCCCGGTCAGAAAACCGGCTACTGTGACCAATATCATGGCCGGTGTGCAGAACCGTCTGAACAAAGCCATTGATCTCCACCGTTCAGGCAAACTGAGCGAAGCCGCGCAGATATATGAAAAAATCATTGAACGGTATCCCCATCATGGGGATGCCCTTCATCTGCTGGGACTGACTGCGTATCAGTCCGGCAAATATGAAAAAGCAGTGGATTTGATCAGCAAAGCCATTGGCATTCTTCCGGACAATCCGATTTTTCATACCAATCTGGGCATTGTGCATCAAAGCAGGAACCGGTATGAAGATGCGCGTGTCTGCTATGACAAGGCATTCGAAATCAAACCGGATCATGCAGAAGCCATTTTTCATACAGGCAATATCTGGCTGTCACAGGGAAACCCGGAAAAGGCAATAGAATATTACCAGAAAACCATTGCCATACAGCCGGAGTATGCAGATGCCCATAACAATATGGGGAATGCGCTCAAGGATTTGGGACAGACAGACAGGGCATTGGAATGCTATCAGCAGGTGCTGAAACTGCGTCCCAAGTCTCCGGAAGCACATAACAATATGGGCAATATACTGAAAGAAAAAGGAGAACTTGACAGATCCATCGCGTGTTATCTGGAAGCACTGAAACTGAATTCCAATTATGCACAGGCATATTACAATCTGGGATTTGCATACAAGGAAAAAGGCGATTTGGATCAGGCAGTTGTCCATTACTGCAAAGCCCTTGATCTGAAACCGGATTATGACAAGGCATGTTCCAGTCTGGTGCATCAGTGGCAGCATCTGTGCCAATGGCAGGATTTGCCGGAAATGGCAGCCAGACTGGACAGTTTCACAAAAGAATCGCTTGCAAAGGGCATCAGACCGTCTGAAACCCCGTTTGAAAACATCACCCGGCATGATGATGTTGCTTTGAATCAGCGATTGGCCGTATCCTGGAGCCACCATATTGCTGCGTCTGTGCAGCATATGAAAAAAAATCTGCATTTCCGCTTTGAACGCAAATCCAAAGATAAACTGACCATCGGCTATCTTTCCAATGATTATTACAATCATCCCACAGCGCATCTGATGCTGAGTCTGTTCGGGCTTCACAACCGGGAAAAATTCCGGGTTTTCTGCTATTCCTATGGAAAGGATGATCAGAGTTTTTACCGCAAAAAGATTGAACAGGACTGTGATAAATTCACAGACATTCGGGATTTCAGTCATGCAGATGCTGCAAAAGCCATTTACAATGATAATGTGGATATTCTGGTGGATCTCAAAGGCCATACCACAGACAACCGGCTGGAAATCTGCGCGCTGCGGCCTGCGCCCATCCAATTGACATATCTGGGATTTCCCGGCACAACCGGAGCGGATTTTTTTGATTATATGATTACGGATCATATGGTCACGCCGGAGGAGCATATTCCGTATTATACGGAAAACCCTGTATTTATGCCTAATTGCTACCAGATCAATGATCATCAGCAGCCGGTTTCGGAAAGAGACTGGAAACGCAGCGATTTCGGGCTGCCGGAAAAGAGTTTTGTTTTCTGCTCCTTTAATATTTCCTACAAGATTGATCCCCAGATGTTTGATGTGTGGATGCGGATTCTGCATCAGGTTCCGGACAGTGTGCTGTGGCTGCTGCACCGCAATGAAACAGTTGATAATAATCTGAAAAATGAGGCAAAAAAAAGAGGTATCAGCGCGCGCAGAATTCTCTTTGCACAGCCTTTTTTGAAGAATGAACATCTCAAACGCATGAAACTCGCGAATCTCGCGCTGGATACCCGCATTGTCAACGGCCATACCACGACCAGCGATGCACTCTGGGCCGGGGTTCCGGTCATTGCATTGCAGGGCAGACATTTTGCCTCCCGCGTATCTTCGAGCATTCTGACAGCAATGGATCTGCCGGAACTGATTACCAAAAATCTGGAAGAATATGAATCCTTTGCCGTGCGTCTGGCACACAATTCCGAAGAACTGACAAATATTCGGGAGAAGATTGCACAAAACCGTGCGGACAAATCCCTGTTTGACACGCCCGGATTTGTGAAGGATTTGGAAAAGGCTTATGAAAAAATGCACCAACTCTGGCTGTCCGGGGAAAAACCCTGCCGGATGGAGGTCGCTGAAGACGTGATTCATGTTTCCTTTTCCGCAGAAAAGCAGGTGGAAACATTTCCGGATGATGAAAATGCTCAACTGAAAATCGCTTTGGATTTTCATCACAAAGGGGATTTGGCACAGGCAGAGGCCATATACAGATCCATTCTGAAAAAAAATCCCAAACATTCTGAATCCCTTCATCTTCTCGGTCTGATTGCCTACCGGCTGGGCAAATATGACACTGCGGAAAAACTCATCCGCATGGCGATTCGTATTCATAAGACAAATCCTGTATATTTCAGCAATCTGGGACTTGTCCTGCACGCACAGGGCAGATCCCGTGAAGCAGATTCCTGCTATAAAAAAACAGTTTCCCTTTATGAGGAATCTCTGCAGAGGAATCCGGGAAATGCTGAAGAATATTACAATCTGGCAGTTGCATACAAGGAAAAGGAAAATCTGGAACAGGCTGTTGTCAACTACCGCAAATCTCTGGAAATGAAACCGGATTATGACCTGGCATGTGCCAGCCTTGTGCATCAGTTGCAGCTTCTGTGTGACTGGCCTGTTTTGGCGGAAATGTCTGCCCGTTTGGACAGGTTCACAAAAGAATCGCTTGCTGGCGGACGTATCCCTGCGGAGCCGCCGTTTGGAAACATCACCCGGCATGAGGATGCAGAACGCAATTATCAGGTTGCCAAAGCATGGAGTGACTATCTTTCAGATTTGACAGGAAATATCCGAAAGCAGATTTCCTTTGATTTCCCCAGAACAGCCAAAGACAAACTTATCATTGGCTATGTTTCCAATGATTTCTGCAATCATCCGGTCGCGCATCTGATTCTCAGCATGTTCGGTCTCCATAACCGGGAAAGGTTCCGGGTGTTCTGCTATTCCTATGGAAGAGATGATCAGAGCATTTACCGCAGAAAAATTGAACAGGACTGCGACAAATTTGTGGACATCCAACATCTCAGTCATGCAGATGCCGCAAAGATGATTTATGCAGATGGAGTTGATATTCTTGTGGATCTCAAAGGATATACATCCGGCAGCCGTCTGGAAATCTGTGCGATTCGGCCTGCACCTGTGCAGGTGACATGGCTGGGATTTCCCGGAGCAGCAGGAGCGGATTTTTTTGATTATATTCTCACAGATCGCATTGTCACTCCGGAGGAACATCTTGATTTTTACAGGGAAAATCCTGTGTATATGCCCCATTGTTATCTGATCAGTGATGATCATCAGCCAATTTCGGAAAAAGAATGCAAACGTGCTGATTTCGGACTGCCGGAAAAGGGTTTTGTGTTCTGCTCCTTCAACATGACATACAAAATTGAACCCGTGATGTTTGATGTATGGATGCGGATTCTTCATCAGATTCCGGACAGTGTGCTGTGGCTGCGGCAGCGCAATGAAACAGTGGAAAAAAACATAAGGATGGAAGCAGAAAAAAGGGGAATCAGCCGGGACAGGATCATTTTTGCTGAGCTTGTTTTTCTCAAAAATGAACATCTGAAACGTATGCAACTGGCTGATCTGGTTCTTGATACCCGCATTGTCAACGGCCATACCACCACCATTGATGCGCTCTGGGCCGGGGTTCCTGTTCTCACATTGCAGGGCAGGCATTTTGCTTCGCGTGTATCGTCAAGTATTCTGACTGCAATAGAACTGCCTGAGTTGATTACCCACAGTCTGGAAGAATACGAGTCGCTTGCTGTGCGGCTGGCGTGCAATCCTGATGAACTCAGCCGCATCAGGCAGAAAATCGTGGAAAACCGTGTTACCAAACCCCTGTTTGATACGCCCAGATTTGTGAGGGATTTGGAAAGAGCCTATGAAAAAATGCACGAACTCTGGCTGTCCGGAGAAAAACCCTGCCGGATGCGTGTGGAGGAAGATAAGGTCACTGTTTTAAATTCAAAAAAAAAACTGCCTGATGTGCAGGAGGAACTGAAAAGCGCACTGGCGTTTCATCAGAAAGGGGAATTGACACAGGCAGAGGCGTTGTACAGAAACATTCTGAAAAAAGATCCGCAGCATTCTCAGACACTTCATCTGCTCGGAGTGATCGCGTATCAGACAGGCAAATATGAGGAAGCGGAAAACCTGATTCGGAATGCCATTCGCATCCATGACAAAGATGCAGGATATTTCAGCAATTTGGGATTGGTTCTGCAGGCACAGGCCAGATTTGCTGAAGCCCATTCCTGTTATGAAAAAGCCCTTTCCCTGCGTCCGAATTTTGCCGAGGCCCATAACAATATGGGCAACGCATTTCAGGATCAGGGCGAATATGACAAAGCCCTGTCCTGTTATCACAAAGCACTGGAACTGAAACCGGCCTGGCCTGAAGCGCACAATCATATCGGACTGGCATATCAGGCACAGGGAAAATACCCTGACGCGCTTGCCGCGTATCAGAAAGCAGTGGAATGCAGACCGGATTTTGCAGACGCGTATTATAATATGGCAACGGTGCTGCATTTAATGGGAAAACTTGATGAGGCAGTGGAATGCTGTGACAAAACCCTGTCTTTGCAGCCGGATCATGCCA
>CAZHPS010000087.1:0-17904 GCA_964534335.1 uncultured Desulfobacterales bacterium | reverse complement strand
GAGCGAAGTCAGCCCTTTGAGTTCTTTGAGAAAAGAAACATCGCTTACCTGAGTGGAACTCAAAGAGAGCGAAGTCAGCCCTTTGAGTTCTTTGAGAAAAGAAACATCGCTTACCTGAGTGGAACTCAAAGAGAGCGAAGTCAGCCCTTTGAGTTCTTTGAGAAAAGAAACATCGCTTACCTGAGTGCCACTCAAAGAGAGCGAAGTCAGCAGGCTGAATTCGGAAAGAAAAGAAGGTGGCAGCAAATGAACCGGGGAACTATCCAAAGACAGCCCTGTTACGTTGTTATCAGAATCAAGGCTGTAACACCGGCTTTTCTTCTTCAGTTCATCAAAAGGCACGCAATTGAGCGTGAAACCGAATATTTCTTCTATCTGGTGTATGCGTTCAATATCTGTCATATATATTTTTTTCATTTTCCAAAATGAATGCAATGCGCCCGGAGCCGGAAGCCGGAATTTCGCCCGGAAATTTATTTCCGGGCAGGCGGATCTTTTACAGGATCATCAATTATAATTCCTATATTTTCAAAATATTGATATCAAGTTTTTCTGCTGACTCAGCAAGTTTTTTATCCGAGGTAACAACTGTCAGATTATGATTACAGGCAAGGGCTAAATGTAACGCATCCAATGTTCTGAGAGAGGTTGAGAATCTGCTGATGAAACCCTGTGCAGTTTTATAATGCTTTTCCGTGAGTTGTAATCGTTGATAGAATTTCTGACGGATATCGGAATGAAATCTGTCCAATATGCGCTTCCCATCCTCCTGAGACAGATTGCCTTCCCGAATTTTTCTTGAAACAGCGGAAGCCATTTCAACTTCTGTAAGGGTACTGATTGCCGGTCTTTGGGTGCTGAGAACCGCTTTTTCTGCTTTATCGCTGTCGGCTTCAGGGCAGTAATAGGCAGCGAGAACGCTTGTATCTATGTAACTCATTAAAACCGCTCCTCATTTCTGAGTTCACTTACGGTTTTGCTCAAAGATTTTCCCTGTATTTTTATTGATTCCCGAAAGGATTTCAGGCTGGGAAGTTTATTGGGCAGAACTTCCGGAGGAGAAAGACGGGCTATTCTTTTTCCCCGGCGCAGGATAATGATTTCTTCTCCCTGTTCCACTTTGTTCAGAATTGTGTCCAGACTGCTTCTGACTTCCTTCACATTCATTTCAAGCATATTTTTTTCTCCATGGGGTTGTCATATTCAGTTTCCCAGTACATGACCAATTTAGATTTTATGGTGTCAAATCCCCTCTTGAGAGGGGCAGGGGTGTGTCTGTTCCCGCACCCTGAACACCCCTTTATCCCCTCTCAAGAGGCAGGGCTGTTAAGTTCTCATTCCCCTCTTGAGAGGGGGCAGGGGGTGTGTTATTGGACTGTACAGTTCCGGACACACCCCTACCCCTCTCAAGAGGGGATTTTTAAAGAACTTAACAGCCCTGCTCTCAAGAGGGGAATGAAAAGAGGGGGAATGAAAAAATGCAGAATTGCTGATTTACAGAATCTGACTGAGAAACAGCCGGGTGCGGTCATGGGACGGGGCAGTGAAGAAATGCTCAGGGGTTCCTTCTTCCACCACGGCTCCGTGATCCATGAAAATCACCCGGTCTGCCACTTCTTTGGCAAATCCCATTTCATGGGTGACAACCACCATTGTCATGCCTTCCTTTGCCAGCGTTTTCATTACATCCAGCACTTCGCCAATCATTTCCGGGTCCAGCGCGGAGGTGGGTTCATCAAACAGCATGACCTTGGGATCCATTGCAAGTGCACGGGCAATGGCAACCCGCTGCTGCTGTCCGCCGGACAACTGATCCGGATACACTCCGGCCTTGTCCCGGATGCCCACTTTTTCCAGCAGTTTCATGGTCTTTTCCGTGGCTTCCTCTTTGGATCGTTTTCTGACCACCCGCTGGGCCAGGCTCACATTGTCCTGAACGGTTTTGTGGGGAAAAAGATTGAAGGACTGAAAAACCATGCCCACTTCCGTGCGTATCTTGTTGATGTCTGTCGCGGGATCAAGAATATCGGTTCCCTCAATAAAAATATGCCCGGAATCCGGCACTTCCAAATGGTTGAGACAGCGGATGAATGTGCTTTTTCCTGAACCTGAGGGGCCGATGACCACCACCACCTCACCTGTTCTGATTTGGTTGGAAACATTCACCAGCGCATGAACCTCATGGGGAACCAGAAAGGTTTTGCAGATATTCCTGACATCAATCATAATTCCTGTCATACTTCCGGCAGAATTCGGTGTCTTTTCTTTTGCGGCAAGATCTGTCACTGGCTGAGTGTCCTCCTTTCAAGATATTGGACAAACATGGAAAGTCCGAAGGTCAGCACCAGATACAGCAGCGCGCAGACAAACCAGAGTTCAAAGGGCTGCAGACTGGTGGTGACCACTTCCCGCGTGGCTTTGGTCAGTTCCCGGATCGCGATAATGCCCAGCAGAGAGGAATCCTTGATCAGACTGATGAACTGACCGGCAAGGGGGGGCAGAATCCTGCGCATGGCCTGGGGCAGAATCACATGGCTCATGGTCTGAACATAATTCATGCCCAAAGATCGGGCTGCCTCTGTCTGTCCCCTGTGAATGGACTGGATACCGGCCCGCACCATTTCCGCAACATAGGCTCCGGTAAAAAAAGCAAGAGATGCCACGCCGAACCACATCGGCGGAACCTGAAAGGATATTCCGCTGCGCGCAAGAAGATCATTGATCAGTGTTCCCAGCACAAAATACCAGATGAAAATCTGCACGAGCAGGGGAGATCCCCGGATGATCTCAATATAGGTGATGGCCGACCATTTCAGCGCGGGATTGGAGGAAAGACGGGCCAGCCCCGTGAACAGTCCGAGAAAAACACCGAATATAATGGAGAGGAAACTGACTTTCAGCGTCAGCCACAGTCCCAGAAGAAGAATGCCCACCTTCCATTTTTTGTGACTTCCCAGAACATCTCCTGTATAGATCGTATCGCCATCGCTGACCGGAGTTTTGTCAGATGGAATGACAAAGGTTTTTTCCCCCTCAGCCCCTTTGATGACGATCTCGGTGCGTTCCCCTTTGGACACAATGGAAGACACTTCGCCGTCCATGTCTGATTTGATTTCTATATTGTCATGATAAAAGAAATATTGGGGAATGCGGAACCATCTCCATACATAGTCAATTTTGGCAGTGGCCGCATACAGCCCCCAGACAAAAATGCCGAGGACCAGAAAAAAAACACCGATCCAGACATAATTCATCCGCTGTTTTTTCCGCAGGTGCCGCAGAGTTGCTGATTCCATTTTTTTTCCTGTTATTGTAAAGGGGATGGGGGATTAGGGGATAGGAGGGAATGATATTCATAATTGGGAGATGGGAAAATGTTTCATGCCCCCCAATCCCCAGCCCCTGATCCCTATCCCCTTTTTTTCCCTATTTCACATTCTGATACCAGTCTGTGGAACGGATCCATTTGTCATAAATACGTTCATAACGTCCGTCATTCTGAATCTGTTTGAGGAAATTGTTCAGCCAGTTCAGGAAATCCGGATCACCTTTCTGCACTGCCCAGGCCAGGGGTTCATAGGTAAAGGGTTTGTCCAGAAAAATCAGTTTGTCCTTTCCCAGTTCCGCCATGTTCACCACGCAGTTGGGCTGGTCATAGACATATGCGTCTGCCTTGTTGTTGATGACTTCCAGCACAGCCTCGGTTTCGGTTTCAAAGGATTTGTAGGTGCATTTGGGAATATGGCGTTTGGTGGCCTGCTCGCCTGTGGTTCCCAGCTTGGAAACAACCGTGAACTGGGGATCATTGAGATCCTTGTATGACAGGACTTTTCCCTCATGTTTTTTGTTGAGCAGAATGGTCTGCCCCACAACAATATAGGGATCAGCAAAATTGATCTTCAGGTTCCGCTCCTGGGTCACGGTCATGCCGCTCATGATGATGTCAAACTTGCCGGTAATCAGAGAGGGAATAATCCCGTCCCACGCGGTGTTGACCGGCACAAACTTGACGCCCATAGCCTTTGCCATTTCATTGGCTATATCTATGTCAAAGCCCACAAAATTGCCTTTTTTGTCTGTCATTTCAAAAGGCATATAACCTGCCTCAAACCCAACCCGGAGTTCCCCTTTTTTCAGAATAGCCTCCAGCGTTGATTTTTTTGCCAGATCAATATCTGCTGACCATGCACACACCGTAAAACCCAGCATAGCCGCAAACAGAACCACCGCCCCAAAAACAGTTTTCTTCATTGATAAGCTCCCTTATTTGAAATAAAAAAATTAAAAATGATCGGCATGGTTCCATGTTTCCGGATCAGGAAAACAGGAAACCTGCCTGTTTTTACAGATACAGCACTATTATACTGTGAAAAGCATAATGTAAATCTTTTTTTTGTGTCAGAGTGAGAGAAAAACAGAATATCCCTGAAAAGAGCTTCAGTTCATTCTTTACTGATTTTTTTTTTTGAAGTAATATCAGGAAACTTATAATAAGCAGGCAAACGAAATTTTTCTGAATATGTTATATCCGAAAATTTATGCTGACTTATTTAAAACGAATCCGGCAGTATTCAGGATGTTTCCGCATCTGGAAAAAATCCGGAACTGCCGCATCTGCCAGCAAAGGGGGAAGGCCATGAACACAGATATTTCTCCGGAAGATATTCTGGAAATTGACAGGATTGTGGATGAATTCATTGATATGCATTACCGGGACAGTATGGAGGATGTGCTTCGGCAGTGCCTGAATGTTCTCAGCGGCCGGTTCGGTATTGTTTCTGCTTTTCTGCAGTATGTCCCGGCCCGGACATTTGACGGACAGGAAATCCGGTATCGTATGATTGTGTCTGACGAAACACCGGATCAGATCCGCAGCCTGTCTGAGAAAATGATTGACACTTACAGAAACGGGGCTGTTCAGATTCAGGGGGCAGGTACGCCCGCGCTGCAAAAGGATTTGGAAGGGGGATTTTATCTCACGGCCCTGCCCATATTTCTTGGCAAAATGCAGGATTTTGTGGGAATTATCGGACTGGTCTGCCCGGAAAAACCCGGAGACGGCCATCTCCGGCTCCTGTCCCAGACTGCATCCCGGCTCGATACCTATGTGGAAAGCAAGGTATCTTCTTATGAAAGGCATCTGGTGCTGAACCGCATCAATACGATTCTGCAGAGGGACGGGATTCACGGCATTGGCAGCGCGCTGGTTCTGCTGGCCAGGCTGACCGGTGTGCAGAAGGCAGCAGTGGTTTATCTGGAGGATGCGCTTGACCCGGCAGTTCCCGCCAGTAACCGGCGTGTAGGCCTGATCTATGTGGAAAACGGTGAAATTGTCGCGCGCAGGGACATCCATACCAAACTGAACAACCGGCTGGGCGGCCCCATGATTGAATATGACATGGAACGGGTCAATGATTCCAAATACGGAATGCGGATTATGGGAATACTGGAACGCAGCCCGGAAAGCGGAGAGGAAAAAGTGCTGAATTTCAACTGCATGAATCTGGTGAACCGCTATGAGGAATTTCAGCACAATGTGGGCAAACTCTTTCTTATCGGCGAAAAAAATCTGGATTATACCGACCGGAACATCATGGAGTCCGTTGCTCTGCAGATTGATATTCAGATTACCCATTACCATGAGCAGAAAAAAGCACTCAGCAGGTCACTGCATCCGGATCAGGTGGATTTTTTCCTGAAATATCCAAAAATTGCACGCTGGTTTTTTGAAAACCCCAGAGAGGAAATTGTGGCAATGGTCTTTTCCGACATCTGCGGATACACCACCATCACCCGGAAACTGGGAGATCCGAGAAAAACCATTGAGGGAGCCAAAAAATGGATTTTAAAGGAAAAGGAACTGACCCTCAAACATGACGGCTTTTTTGACAAGGAAATAGGGGACTGTGCTGTGAGCCTGTTTGGGCCTCCCTTTGGAGCCATTACTTTGGACACCCTCAGCCAGATGCAGAGTGTGGAGCAGATTCAGGAACTCATCAACACAAACAAATGGGAACCCCATATCTACGCATATCATGCGGTCATGTATGCGCTCGACAGCATGAAGGCCATCCGGGAATTCCGTATGGGAGAACATGCCATGAATCTGACCATCGGCATTGAGGTGGGAAAAGTGGCTATCGGGGATCTGACCGGTGACATCGGCAAACTGACGGCTATGGGCGACAGCATGAACCTGGCAGCGCGATTGCAGGGACTGGCAAAGGAAGGTCAGATTCTTGCAGGGCCACACTGTGCGGAACTGCTGGAAACCTACCGCAAAGAAGCCTATCTGGAGGAACTGCCTTTCTGCATCCGCAGGGGAGGCGAGGCAAAACTGAAAGGATATGATGATCCTGTGCCCTATTATTTCATCACAGAAAAGCAAGCGGATATCTGAAAAATGTTTGTCCCCAAAAAACCCTAATGGTTTGTAAAAAAATAACCTGTACAATTTTTCTGTCCGGAAACCCTAAGGGTTTTCAAAATCCTTAGGGTTTGTAAAAAAATAACCTGTACAGTTTTTCTGTCCTGAAACCCTAAGGTTTTTCAAAACCCTTAAGGTTTATAACAGGTTATTTTGATACAGACCCTTAGGGTTTCAGAATTTGAAAAAAACGTAATGAAACAGATTCAGCCCCACAAAGGCCGTAAAAAAATACCATCCGGGATGCAACCATGTGCCGAGTGCAAGACTCAGCAGAATGAATGCGCCCGCAATCACATGAATCCAGTCATTTACAGTCATACGAATACTCTGTCTTCCCTGAATCTGTGAGTTGCAAAAACCGGATTTTTCCAAAAAAATCCGGTTTTTCTGTATACGTCAGCTCATAAAATAAAACTTGACAGAGTAATAATCTCCTTTTCCTGACAGTTGCGCCAGTCATTTCCCGCACCTTTCTTTCCGTCCATTGAACCGTTGTGCCCCTGTTTTTCCGGCATAGCAGCATTAAAATTTGTCCTGATACCAAACCGCTTTCTGTACACCAAAGTTCTTTGATATGGGACAGCGGATTTATGCGGTATCATGATTTAGGCAGTTGGACAAAACAATACAGTTTTGCTATAATATTTCAAAAAAATATTTGTCATAATGAAACCGTGAGGGTTTTGAGAATTCTCATGTTTTTTTCAGACAGACATTTTTTAAAATGATATGACAGATATTATCAGCAGATCGAAAAATTTTCAGCATAACGGTTTCATGGCAGTTCAGGAATTGCATAAGTAAGGTTCCATAAATTTTCAGGCATAAAATTTTCAGAAAAACCGGATTTTGGGGAAAAATCCGGTTTTTTGAATACATGAAAATTTTTGTTTGCCTACTTAAATTGTATTTCTGCACGGCTATGCTGTTCATTTCCGGAGGTGCAAAAATACAATTTTTGCACTCCTCCGGAAAGTTTCAGATCCGCTGATTATCGGAAATAAGGCAGAACATGCTTCCTGTCTTCTGCTTATGAGCCTCTGTACAAAATGAAAACATATGTCTCTTTTTATTTCTGAACCTATGCCTGCAACTCTGAAAAAAATATGGGGAGTGCCAATGAAAATGAACATAAAAACAAAAATCTGCATCATTTTTTTTCTTATTCTGCTTAACTCTGCTGACGGGATTTGTTCGGAAAATCCTGAAACAGCATTGCGCCGTAAACCTGTTGTCATCAGCATGAGCGCCTCTTTTCCGCCCCTGACTTTTCTCAATTCCGAAGGAAATCCCGCAGGGCTGTTTGTGGACATGTGGAAACTTTGGGCGGAAAAAAACGGGCACAAAATTGAATTTCTTCCCTCCACATGGAATGAAAGCATTGAAAATCTGAAAAACGGTGCGGCAGATGTTCATTCCGGCCTTGTGATTACCCCGGAACGGGAGCAGTGGATGATCTTTTCCCAGACTCTGTATAAAAATTCCTCCTGCCTGTTTTTCCCGGTAAAACAGGGAAAAATTCTGACAATCAAAGAACTTTCCGGTCATAAAGTCGGTGTTGTTCAGAATTCATCCCAGAAGGAATGGCTGCGAAAGAATCAACCGGATATTGAACTGTCTGCGTTTGAAAGCACGGAAGCGGCCATTCTCAGTGCAGGAAACGGGAATGTGAGAGCCGTGGCTGATTCCTGTCTTGGCACATCCGCAAATCTTACGCGGATGGGACTGTCCGGTGAATTTGAATGCAGCCCTGACATTCTTTACTCAACAGCATTTCATGCCGGGGTTTTAAAAGAAAACAGAGAACTGATGAACCTGATTGACAGAGGTTTTGATGCCATTTCTGACAAAGAACTGTATGAAATGGAAAAACGCTGGATACCTGATCCTGAGAAACGGCATTACCGGCAGGATGCGAACAAAATCCGGCTGAACGGAGAAGAAAGTCTGTGGCTCAAATCCTACGGAACCGTCAGAATCGGAATTCCTCCGCTGTTTCCACCCCTGAGAGTTTATACGGAAAAAGGTATACAGGGATTTGCCATTGACTATCTGAATTTGATAGCGGAAAGAACCGGTATTCAGTTTGTGTATGTTCCCATGAATTTCGGAGGGGGCGATGCAAAACTGAAATCCGGTGAAATTGACATGTTTCAGACCTTCAATGTTCGGAAAAGGGGGGAATACACCATTTTTACAAAACCCATTACAGAATTCAAAGTCATCATCATCACACTCAATGATGCACCGTTCATGGACGGCATCAGCGCGCTGAGAGGCAA
This sequence comes from uncultured Desulfobacterales bacterium, assembly GCA_964534335.1. Lineage (GTDB taxonomy): Bacteria > Desulfobacterota > Desulfobacteria > Desulfobacterales > Desulfococcaceae > JAABRU01. The sequence continues at coordinate 9,192 of CAZHPS010000087.1, read as the reverse complement.
AAAGGTGGCTGTGATAAAAGGCATGGGTGTCTACAATGAAGTGGTAAAATCTTTCCCTGACATTGAACGTGTTGAACTTGGGAGCATGGATGCACTGTTCAAAGCTGTATCTGAATCCAGAGCTTATGCAACCCTTTCCGCCCCTTTGTTTGCCGGTTATCTGATGCAGAACTATCCGAATCTGAAAATTGCCGGTGTTACGGATCATCCTCCGGAGCCGTACATGTATGCTGTCCGCAGGGACTGGCCTGAACTGGCAGGCATTCTTAACAAAACCATTGATGCCATCACACAGGAGGAGCATGATGCCATTTTTCAGAAATGGTGCAGAATCAAACTGGAATACCGCGCCAACTGGTCTGAAATTCTGAAATGGATTTATGCGGCGGGAATTTTCTTTGTGACTGTTTTGGGAATTTCCCTGTACTGGAACCGAAAACTGGCAAAAGAAATTGCAGAGCGCAGGCTCATAGAACAGATGCTGAAGGAAAGGGATACAATTTTTCAGGCGTTTATGGATAACAGTCCCATATATATTTTTTTTAAGGATCATAATTTACGGGCGGTGCAGCTTAGCCGGAATTATGAAAAAATGCTGGGAATGCCACTTGAAAATATTCTGGGTAAAACAATGGATGAACTGTTTCCCTCTGATTTTGCCAAAAGCATGACTGAAGATGACAAAAAAATTCTTTATGAAGGGAAACTGGTTCAGGTGGATGAGGAACTGAACGGACGTTATTACACCACCATCAAATTTCCGGTTGAGATAGAAGGCAAACCCCGGATGCTTGCGGGTTTTACCATTGACATCACCGACCGCACGCGCGCGGAACAGGCTTTGCGGGAAAGTGAAACAAGATGGCAGTTTGCTTTGGAAGGTGTCGGTGATGGCGTATGGGACTGGAATGCGCAGACCAATACAGCGTTTTTTTCGGATCAGTGGAAAAAAATGCTGGGATATGAACCGGATGAAATCGGAGACAGTCTTGCAGAATGGGACAAACGGGTTCATCCGGATGACAAAGACCATGTTTACCTTGAGATAAACAGACATCTCTCAGGGGAGAGTCCCAGATATTCAAGCGAGCATCGGATTCAGTGCAAAGACGGATCATGGAAATGGATTCTTGACAGCGGCAAAGTCATGACCCGGACACCTGATGGCAAACCGCTGCGGCTCATCGGCACACACAAGGATATTACTGACCGCAAACGCACTGAGGAAGCCCTGCGCCTGAGTGAAGAACGTTTTCGCATGATCTTTGAAAGATCTCCCATCAGCATTGAGCTGTATGATGCACATGGTGTGCTGACACATGTGAACCCTGCCTGTCTGGAAATGTTCGGAATACCTGATTTTTCTTATATAAAGGGTTTTTGCCTGTTTGCAAATCCGAACTTTCATGATCTTCACAGGGAGAAGGTGATGCAGGGGGAATCTGTCAGATTTGAACTCCTGTACAATTTTGAAGTTGTCCGGCAAATGAATCTGTTTCCCACATCCAAAACCGGAATCATTTATGCAGATGTTTTGGCCACTCCTCTCAGGGATGAACAAAAGACAGTGTTCGGATATATGGTTCAGATACAGGATATTACCGAACGCAGACACGCGGAAAATCTGCTCAGGGAAAAAGAACGCCTGATGTCGGATATTATCAATTTTCTGCCGGATGCCACCATTGTCATTGACCGGGATGAAAAAGTGCTTGCATGGAACAGGGCTATGGAATCCATGACTGGCATAAAGGCCGAAGATATGCTGGGCAAAGGGGACTATGAATATGCGCTGCCCTTTTACGGAGAACGCAGACCCATTCTGGTTGATCTGGCAATGCATCCTTCTGAAAATTTTGAAAAAATATACCATATGATCCAAAGAAACGGAGACAGAATGTTCGCGGAACATTATTATCCGAATCTGCTGGGAAAGGAAACCTGGCTGTTCGGACATGCCTGTGTTCTCAAAAATCCCGGTGGAGAGATGATCGGAGCCATTGAAACCATCTCTGACATTACTGCCAGAAAAACTGCGGAATCTGAACTGAAAAAAGCCAAAGAAACGGCAGAATCAGCAACCCGTGCCAAATCGGAATTTCTCGCCAATATGAGTCATGAAATCCGCACTCCCATGAATGCTGTTGTGAATATGACCCGGCTGCTGCTGGATACGGATTTGAATGAAGAACAGCGGGATTATGCGGAAACCGCAGTCATGTCTTCGGAAATTCTGCTTTCCCTGATTAACGACATTCTGGATTTTTCCAAAATTGAGGCCGGAAAATTCGAACTGGAAAACAGGGATTTCAGTCTGATTCATACTGTTGAATCCGTTGTAAAAATGCTCAGACCAAAAGCAGAAGAAAAAGGACTGTGGCTGAAATACCGGATGGATACGGATCTGCATCCCCATGTCAGCGGAGATCCGGTGCGGGTGCGCCAGATTCTGATCAATTTCCTGAACAATGCCGTCAAATTCACAGAAAAAGGCGGAATAACTGTCCGTGTTTTTTGTGAAAATAAGACAGATACACAATGCAGTGCAAAATTTGAGGTCTCAGACACCGGAATCGGAATCCCTGAAAACCGCATAAACCGCCTGTTTCAGCCTTTTTCACAGGCTGATGCATCCACTACGCGCAAATATGGCGGCACAGGACTCGGACTTGTCATTTCCAGACAACTGGCAGAACTCATGGGCGGACAGGCTGGTGTGGAAAGTGAGGAAGGCAAAGGCTCAACCTTCTGGTTTACTGCAAAAATGCAGAAAGCGGAACACAAAATGGTGAATGGAGAATGTTCAATGTTGAATGATGACTGCAAAATATCCAATGAAATGGAAATGGAATCTGTTCGCCATTCACCATTAAAAATTCAGCATTCACTGCGCATTCTTGTGGTCGAAGACAATATGTTCAATCAGAAAGTGGCACTGGCTGTTCTGAAAAAATTCAATCTTTCCGCTGATATTGCAAACAATGGCAGGAAAGCAGTGGAGGCTCTCAGGAAAAAGCAATATGATCTGGTTTTCATGGATATGCAGATGCCGGAAATGGATGGCATTGAAGCAACGCGGCTGATCCGTGAGCCGGATTCAGGAGTTCTCAATCCGCAGATTCCCATTATAGCCATGACTGCAAATGCCACAAGGGAAGATCGGGAAAAATGCCTTGACGCGGGAATGAATGATTATATTTCAAAACCCATTGATCCGGAAAAAGTTATGTCAGTTATCAGTAGGGTGGGTGAAGCGGAGCGAAACCCACCTGACCATATTTCAAAACCCCCTGATTCTGATAAAATTATGTCAGTCATCAGCAGTGTGGATGAAGCGGAGCGAAACCCGCCTGACCATATTTCAAAACCCCCTGATTCTGATAAAATTATGTCAGTCATCAGCAGTGTGGGTGAAGCGGAGCGAAACCCGCCTGACCAGTCTGCATTGGAAATGGCGGGTTCCGCTATCGCTGCACCCGCCCTACTGTCTGAAATTTTTAACCGTCAGGATTTCCTGAACCGGCTGGGCGGGAGTGAGACTCTGTTAAAAGAAATGATAGCAGATATGCCCGCGCATTTTTCCGAAGTGATTGGACAGATAAGAAAGGCCACAGACAAAAGAGATGCAGCGGAAACAGGGCATCTGGCACATTTTTTAAAGGGAATCAGTGCCAATGTTTCAGCAGGGCGTATAAGGGATATTACCAGTCAGATAGAAACCGCAGCAAAAGAAAACAGAACAGACAGTATCGCCTCCCTTACAAACAGACTGGAACAGGAGGCTGAGATGTTCCGAGAAGCTGTGTCGGCCATGTATCCGGAACTTTTTCAGACCTGTGAGGAACCTGAATCTGAGGAAGAATCTGAAATAATTTCCGAAGAAATAAAGGATCATCTGCCGGAACTGATTCGTATTCTGGAAAATGAATTCCTTCCGGAATGGAAGAAATACACAGAGGCTTTTTTCATTGATGAAACAGAAAAACTTGCAGAACAACTGAGCCATATGGGAACACAATACCAACTCAGTTTTCTGATCCGTTACAGTGAGCGGCTGCATAAGGCAGTGCAAAGTTACAATTTCAGTGAATGGGAAAAACTTGTGGCAGAATTTCCGGAAATAATGGACAGGATCAGAAAAATGGCGGAATGAACCCGATTTTCCATCAGCCACAAAGACGCAAAGGCACAAAGTTTCACAAAGGGTAATGCGCAATATGAAATCTGAAAAACAGTCAGGTATTGCAACAGACTGAATCTTTGTGAAACTTTGCGGCTTCGTGCCTTCGTGGCAGGCTGCATAAGGCAGTGCAAAATAGCAGTTTCAGCAGATAGTGGGGCAGATCGGTTTATTTTTTTTAACATCTGAGTTTTACCCAGAAAAAAAAAACTCTGTGTGACTCTGAGAAAACTCTGCGTTACTCTGCGGTCAGAAATACGGATAAGCGGATTTTTTACAAAATTTATAAACACATGGAGATTCTGTTATGAAAAAAGCTGTTGTAACTGGCATCATTGGCATTTGTCTTGTCAGCGCAGGCGCGTTCCTGTGGTTCCGTGAACACAAACCCCGGCCCATTCCGGTTGGCATTATCTGCTGGATGGGCGCGGGCGCGGTGGTGGGTTCCAGTGAAATCAGTGCATCCACACTCTTTCTGGAAGAGCATCCGGACAGCCGCATTCAGCCGGTTCTGGTTGACGATCACTGGAATCCGGAAAAAACTGCTGCGGTAACTGTGGAAGCAATGAACCGGGGCGTCCGGTTTTTCATTTCCAGCCATCCGTCCAACTGTGCAGTTGCCAGTGTTCATCTGTTTGCAGACTCTTCCGCACTTCTTATCAACGCGGCTGCAACCAGTTCCGCGCTGAGCAGAAAGGATGATTATCATCTGCGCATTATTGCAGATGCAGACCAGGAACAGAAAGCCATTGCACGCTTTGTCAGCACTTTGCCCGGTTCCAGGCTGCTGGTTTTGCAGGATAATGGCAATCTGCCTTACACAGATCCGGCCTTTGCCTGTTTTTCCAATGAGCTGGGACAGCATGGGATATGGCAGACTGTTCACCGGAAACTGCGGGTTTCAGCGTTTAATCCAAAAGAATTTGACAGCCTGATGTCGGAGCAGTTTGATGCCCTGTACATTCTGGCAGGCAGTTTTCAGGCAGCAATTGCAAATATAGCGCAACTGTTCCATTATCATCATCCTGATGCTCCCATTGTTCTGACACCCTGGACCAGATCCCCGGCCATTCTTGAAATGACCGGGTCCGCAATTTCGCGCATTATTCTGCCCAGCCAGTATCCATCCCGTTTTGCTGATGCTGCATTTGACAGTTATTTCCGGAGGTTCAGGAAACGGTTTGACTATGAGCCCCATTCCATGACCATAGGCATCTGGCAGGCACTGGAACTGCTGGATCAGGCATTTGCAGCCGGACATGACACACCGGAATCTGTAAAAAAATATCTTCTGTCAGGTCAGATTCATCAAACCAGCCTGGGTACGGTTCAGTTTGATCAGTATGGGGATGTCAGTCAGAAATTTCATTTCCTGCGCGATCTCAAAAAGGAACTTCAATAATGAGGAAACCGGAAAAAACCTTCAGAACCTATCTGCTGATAATGGAGAGTGCGGCTGTAGTGCTTATTTCCACTCTTCTGCTGCTCAGCATATGGCTGGTTCTGGCACAGTCAAACACAACATATCTTGCAATGCGTATGGCTGATGCAAACAAAGTGCATGTTCTTTTGGAAACCCAGCTTGCCGAAGCCCGGAACCGGCTCCGGTGTTCCTGTCTCTGCCCGAAGAGGATCGCATACGCTATGCAGAAAATGTATTTCCTGAATTTTCGGACATCTACAGGCTGGATGAGGAACTCGGCATTGAATGTATCTATAAAAATGCTCCGGGCAGCAAAGTTTTTCCGGGTTTCTCGCTTTCCGGCGGAAAACTGGGTGCATATCTGAGATCATCAGGCCGGGAACAGATGTTTTCCGACATCATGCGGGGCATGGAAGACGATGCGCCGGGCATCTATTATGCCCATCAGAAGGCAGACCAGCTTTATGCTGTGCGCATGAATCTGGAGTATATCCGCACTTTTCTTGTCAAATTTTCCGGATTTTCCGGCACACCGATTATGTTTGTCTCAAAAGACGGTTTTGTAATGGCCGCGTCAGATCCGGAACTCAATGTTTTTACTGTGGATATAAAGAAATGGGAAGGCATGCCATCAACGCACAATATGGTGAATGCCGGAAACCGCGACTGGATTCCCATTGTTTCAGAGGCCGGAAAACTCGGTGCCAAAGTGGTCATTTTCATTCCGGCTGATTTTCCCGGTATACTTCGGAAATCATTCATTGTGTTTTATCTGGCATTTATGGGTGTTGTGATTATACTGATGATTTTGAAAAATCATTTTTACACCAGATGGGTGATCACGCCCCTGTACCGGCTCTGTGAAAAGATGAAACATGTGGAACACGGTGCTTTTTCCCTTTCTGAAATGGGGGATGAAAAATTTTATCTGTCTGAACTCAGAACCATTTATGACCGGTTCCGCTCCATGACAGAGGGAATTCTGCAAAGGGAGCACCATCTGAAACAAAGTGAGGAACGGGCCAGCATTCTGGCACAAAAAGCCGAAGCCGCAACCCTTGCCAAATCTGAATTCTTAGCAAATATGAGTCATGAAATCCGTACTCCCATGAATGCCATTGTAAACATGACCCGGCTGCTGCTGGATACAAATCTGAATGAGGAACAGCGCGATTATGCGGAAACTGCCATGAGTTCTTCAGAAATTCTGCTGTCCCTGATTAATGACATTCTGGATTTTTCCAAGATTGAGTCCGGAAAACTGGAATTGGAAAATGCAGATTTTCATGTCAATGATATTATTGCATCAGTTGTCAAAATTCTCACCCCCAAAGCCGGGGAAAAAAAGCTGTGGCTGACGCATGGCATTGATTCTGATGTGCATACCCATGTCATGGGAGATCCTGTTCGCGTGCGTCAGATTCTGCTGAATTTTATGAACAATGCCATCAAATTCACAGAAAAGGGCGGTATAAACATCCGTGTATCTGCACAAAAGCAGACAGACACGCATATCACCCTGAAATTTGAGGTGGAAGACACAGGCATTGGCATTCCCCCGGATCGCATGCACAAACTGTTTCAGCCTTTTTCCCAGGCTGACAGTTCCACCACACGCAAATACGGGGGCACGGGACTGGGACTTGTTATTTCCAAACAACTGGCTGAACTTATGGGAGGATCAGTCGGTATGCAAAGTGCCGAAGGCAAAGGCTCAACCTTCTGTTTCACAGCAGAAATGCAGAAAGCAGAAGGGAAAATTTTTAATGATGAATGCTTAATGATGAATGATAAATGCAAAATTCCCAGTGAAAGGGAAAAAGAACCTGTTCTTCATTCACAATTAAACATTAAAAATTCAACATTCAGCATTCACCATTCACAATTAAACATTCTCCTTGCCGAGGACAATATTTTCAATCAGAAAGTGGCTCTGGCTGTTCTGGGGAAATCCGGTTTTTCCGCAGATATTGCAAACAATGGAAGAGAAGCTGTGGAGGTTCTCCGAAAAAAAGCATATGATCTTGTATTGATGGATATGCAGATGCCGGAAATGGACGGGATTACGGCAGCGCGCATGATCAGAAACCCGGATTCCGGTGTTTTGAATCCGCATGTTCCCATTATTGCCTTGACCGCAAACGCCACAATGGAGGATCGGCAGAAATGCCTTGACGCGGGAATGAATGATTATATTGCAAAACCCATTGATCCGGAAAAACTTGTTTCTGTCATCAGTAGGGTGGGTGAAGCGGAGCGAAACCCGCCTGACCAGTCTGCATTGGAAATGGCGGGTTCCGCTATCGCTGCACCCGCCCTACTGTCTGAAATTTTTAACCGTCAGGATTTCCTGAACCGGCTGGGCGGGAGTGAGACTCTGTTAAAAGAAATGATAGCAGATATGCCCGCGCATTTTTCCGAAGTGATTGGACAGATAAGAAAGGCCACAGACAAAAGAGATGCAGCGGAAACAGGGCATCTGGCACATTTTTTAAAGGGAATCAGTGCCAATGTTTCAGCAGGGCGTATAAGGGATATTACCAGTCAGATAGAAACCGCAGCAAAAGAAAACAGAACAGACAGTATCGCCTCCCTTACAAACAGACTGGAACAGGAGGCTGAGATGTTCCGAGAAGCTGTGTCGGCCATGTATCCGGAACTTTTTCAGGCCAGTGAAGAATCTGAACATGAAGAAGAACCTGAAATAATTTCAGAACAGACAAAAATCAGGCTGCCGGAACTGATCCGTATTCTGGAAAATGAATTTCTTCCGGAATGGAATACATACACAGATGCTTTTTTCATTGAGGAAACAGAGAAACTTGCAGAAGAACTGAGGCATATTGGCACACAATACCAATTTGGTTTTCTGATCCGTTACAGTGAAAAACTGCATAAGGCTGTCCGGCAGTACAATTTCAGTGAATGGGAAAAACTTGTGGCACAGTTTCCGGAAATCATGGACAGAATCAGAAAACTGGCGGAATAATTTATTTATAAATCAATATGTCAGAATCTGTATCAAAAGAATATGTTCCAAACCCTGATGGTTTTGAAAACCCTCAGGGTTTTTCGGACAGAAAATTGTATACCATTACGCAGAAGATTTAACGGTACATCCACGAATTGCACGAATCACAGGATTTTTCCCCATGAAATCTTTTCTGAATTTGAACAGTATCAGCACACGTCTGATTCTGCTGAGTATAGCCATTATTCTTTTCAGTGCGCTGACACAGATTTTCATTCTGACAAATTATCTGCGCAAAGATGTCATCGAACTGGCTTCGGTGCAGCTCATGACAATAGCGAATTATGCTGCCAGGGATATTGATCGCGACATTGAGGATCGCCGTGATCTGCTGAAACGCATTGCTGCGCAGTTTAACCAATCCTTACTGGATAATCAGAAGGAACTGGAGACCTGGCTGGGGAAATGTCACGGGATCAACCCATTGTTCTCCAACGGGCTGTTTGTAATCAGTTTACAGGGCGTGGCATTGGCCGATTATCCTGCAATGAAGGATCGTCTAGTACACGACCAATTTAGTTTTTATAGAATCGTCTGAATTTATTCCGTGCATCTGCC
>CAZHPS010000086.1:0-18184 GCA_964534335.1 uncultured Desulfobacterales bacterium | reverse complement strand
CTGCGGTTAAAATCTGCCCGGCAGAAGTATAAAAATGTTTTAAGTATCTGTATATGCAGCAGACATGAAAAGCCTGTATCTCATCTGCATATCATTCGGACAAGATTTGCCATTTCTGCCAATTGCCGGCACAGTTCTGTCAGATGGCTCTCCATCAGAAAGCCGAGAACCGCCATCCGGTTTTCCGCACTTCCGGCACGCTCCAGATAAGAATCAATCTCCTGCTGGTATTTTGCCAGTTCCGGATTTGCCCTGCACAGGGTTTCCAACTGATGCTCAGGCCGTATATATTCCTGTATGAAATTTTCCCGGATTGTCAGGTTCATCCTAATTCATCCTAACAGAAAATGGGTAAAGGCCGAATCTCATGCAAACACATTCCGCCCTGCATGTGCATTTTTCAGGGGATACGAATTTTCTCCCTAATCTGTATAAATGAAACTTTATCATGCCATATACAGATTGTCCAGTTTTATTCCTGTGGCTGTTTATTTTTTTGCAATAATATCAAAGGGCAATATTTATTTGCCGCCCGGTTCCGGAAAAAATGACGGATTTGACCCAATGCCGGATGGATATTGCTTGAGCAAATGGGAAAAAGATGATAAAAGCTTTTCCTGACACCTGCGGAAGATTCGGATCTGTCCGCAGCAGTGTATCAGCCTGATACCAGTTCGCTTTCAGAACATGGGCATGCCAAATGCTGTTTTTTTCGTGCTGTAAGTGTTTTTCGCGGTTAAAAAAAAGAGGCATTCCCCGAACCTTTGAAAGCAGTTTGGTACTCTGAAACTTTCACAAAAGGAGGATGATTTGAAAAAACAGTTTTCTGTATTATTCCTGACGGTCCTTATTGCAGTGCTTGTCTGCCTGTGCGGAATTTGCTCTGCCGGAAAAGTGCAGCAGGATCTGGCTGCGGAAAGCACTGTGGAACTGGTGCTTAAACGCGGGGTTCTGAAAGTGGGCATGTCCACCTTTGTTCCCTGGGCCATGAAGGACAAAAACGGTGAACTTATCGGATTTGAAATTGATGTGGCAAAAAAACTGGCAGATGATATGGGCGTGAAGGTGGAATTTGTTCCCACCAAATGGGCAGGTATCATTCCTGCCATGCTCACAGGAAAATTTGATGTGATCATCGGGGGCATGGGCATTGTGCCCCAGCGCAATCTCAAGGTCAATTTCACGGTTCCCTATGATTATTCCGGCATGTCCATTGTTGCGCACAAAGAACTGGCAAAAGGTTTCAGCACGCTTGCAGATTTCAACAAAGCAGATGTAACCATAGCGTCCCGTCTGGGTTCCACTGCTGCAACAGCCGCAAAACAGTTCATGCCCAATGCCGTGCACCGCATGTTTGATGATGAGGCACAGGCATATCAGGAATTGTTGAACGGCAAGGCCCATGCCGTGGTCGGTTCAGCTCCCACTCCGGCTTTTCACGCGATTAAGCATCCGGAAAAACTTTTTCTGCCCCTTGCCGAAACCTTTACCAAAGAACCCATTGGTTTTGCCGTGCAGAAAGGCGATCCTGACACCCTGAATTTCTTCAGCAACTGGATTATGGTGCATCAGGCAGACGGCTGGCTGAAAGAACGCAAACATTACTGGTTTGAAACCAAAGACTGGGAATCCCAGGTTTTGGAAGAAGCACAGTAATTTTTGTGAAACACCGCAGTCCCCGCATATCAGCCCCGGATATTGTTCTGGGGCTGCTTCTCCTCGGTGCCGCAGTATACATTTTTTACAGAATCCGCATCGGACTTCATTATCAGTGGAAATGGGAACTGATCCCCCGCTATCTGTTCCGCTATGATCCGGAAAAAAAACAGTGGGTGGCAAATCTGATCATGCAGGGATTTTTCATGACCCTGCGGATCAGCATATGGGCCACTGTGCTGGCCATGATCCTCGGCACAGTCATGGGTTTTTTCCGTACAGCCCAGAGACTGTTCCTGCGGCTTCTGGCCGGAACCTATGTGCAGATCATACGCAATATTCCCCCGCTGGTTCTGGTTTTCATCTTTTATTTTTTTGTCAGCGACAGGATTATTTCTTTGCCCGGTGTGGAAGATTTCATCCGCACCCGCTCCGAAACAGCGCAGAATATTATGACTTTTCTTTTTGCACCGCCTGCCCAGTTTACGGTTTTTCTGTCCGGAGTTGTCAGTCTTGCAGTCTTTGAAGGGGCTTATATAACTGAAATTGTGCGCGCGGGGATTCAGTCTGTGGAAAAAGGCCAGTGGGAGGCATCCGCTGCTTTGGGATTTAGCCGATGGCAGCAGATGCGGCATATCATCCTGCCCCAGGCTCTGCAGACCATACTTCCTGCACTGGCCGGTCAGTTTATTTCCGTTATCAAGGATTCTTCCATTGTATCAGTGATTTCCATTCAGGAACTCACTTTTCAGGGCATGGAACTGGTGGCCTCCACCTATCTTACATTTGAAATCTGGATTACCGTCACTCTCCTTTACCTGATATTGACCCTTTCCTGCTCCATGATTGCGGAGCGTTTTGAACACAGTCTGGCGGGGGGGAAGAAGTGATGTCGCTGATTCAGAATGCAGACACAGGCAGAGATTCCCTGCCCGTTTCCCATGAATGATCTGAAACCGAATGCATCACATCTTCCATGATTATGCTGATGGCTGAACTGATGCGCCGGGCCAGACTTTTTCCCTGCACATACCGGATTTCATAAATATCCGCTGTCTTACTGCGGTTCAGGAGCAGATCATCACTGGTTATGAGTTCATCCACCAGATGCAGTGCAAGGGCCTGGGTTCCGTACCAGTATTCACCGGTGGACACACGTTCAATATCCACATTGCTGCGATGTGCTGTGATATGCTCTTTGAACAAAGTATGAATGCCTGCCATCTGCTCTGTGACTTTGTTCCGCCCCTTTTCCGTGATTTCTCCGAACATGCTCACTGTTCTCTTGTATTCCCCGGCAGTTATCTGCTCGTAGTCAATATCATGCTTTTTCAGAAAACGGTTGAAATTCGGCATGGTGTAAATCACACCAATGGAGCCGACAATGGCAAAGGGAGCGGCCACCAGGCGATCCGCGACACAGGCCATCATATAGCCGCCGCTGGCTGCGATATTGTCAACCGCAATGGTAAGGGGAATTTTTTTGTCTTTGATGCGCTGCAACTGGGATGCTGCCAGTCCATAGGAATGCACCAGCCCCCCGTGGCTTTCCAGACGGAGCACCACCTCATCTTCCGGAAGCGCGACTGACAGAACCGCTGATATTTCCTCTCTCAGACCTGCAACAGCAGTGGCTGCAATATCACCCCTGAAATTCAGCACAAATACCCTCTTTGCTTTTTTTTCCGTATTTTTTTCTTTCTCTTTTTTCAGTTTTTCATAGTCATCCTCATCCAGCAGATGTTTTTTCAGGGAAAGACTCATGGCATCATATCTGTCATTGAGTTTTTCCACCCGGATGGTATCCTGTGTCTGACTTTCCCCTTTCCGGATCAGGATAACAATGACTGCTGCCACGAGCAGAACTGACAGGGCAATGGTCAGGGTTTTTGCCATAAACAATGCGAAACTGTTAAAAAAATCTTTCATATTTTTTCTCCTTTTCTGTATACGGTATGAATTTTAATGGACTTCCCTCAGTGGGAAAATATACCATTATCATAAAAAGGGGCAGGAACATACTGAAAAATTATTGCCATTCTGCACAGACTGTCTTATATACAAAAATCCTTATTTCCGGCATAGGGCTCTTCCTGAACCGGATATTTCCTTTTACTCAAAAAAACATGGAGAAATGATGATGAAAAAAATGAAAATGCTGTATACTGTTCTTTTGCCCGTTTTTATGATTTTTCTCTTCTGTACCAGCGCGGCTGCTTCGGATCTGCGGGTTCAACTGACAGTGCCTGCGTGCGGAGCCTGAGGTGCTTCTTCCAGGATAAGTTCTATCCTGACGGGAATTGAGGGGGTTCACAGTGTTTCAGTTAATACCAGTCTGTATAAAGTGGATGTTGTTTACGATCCCATGCTGACAAATACAGAAGAAATGGAAAAAGCACTGAATACAGGCGGGTATCAGGTCACAGCCATTGTATGGCCTGATATTCCGGACATACATTCGGATGTTACCGCAGAGGAAGCAGATGCTCTTATCCTGAACGACCCGTATCTGTATATTATGGATGTGCGGGAACCCGAAGAGTTCTGCGGTGCGGACGGTCATATTCCGGATGCAGAGAATTATCCCTGGGAATCAGGAGTTCTGGAGCAGCATTATACGGATTTTCCCGAAGGTTCTGCTGTTCTTCTGGTCAGCAGTGATGGATATCTGAGCCATACTGCGGCACTGTTTCTTGAGGATAAGGGGCGGTATGTGTATGACATGACAGGCGGAATGGAAGAATGGATTTGGGAAACCGAATTATGCCAAACATCGGAACCGGATGATTCGGAAGAGTTGCCGGATGATCCGGATGATTCAGATATCCCGGATGACTCTGATCAGCCATCCGAACCTGAATCATATACAGGTTCAGGGGACGGAGGCGGAGGAGGATGTTTTATCCGTGCTGCGGGTTTTGGCATGGGAATGCTGATGGGAAGATAAGTATATTGTTTTTCTTAATTTTTATCCTTTATATGCAAAAATATACCATTACTCAGAAAATTTGATGGTACAGCCGCGAATTGCACGAATGACACGAATTACGGTTTGTGCATTCGTGCAGATTCGTGTTATTCGCGGCTGTTTAAACTGTACCTCTGTTAAGGCAGGCCTTTCGAATGCGGTATTTTATAACCTAAATGTTTCAAGTAATGGTATATGTGCAAAAAATTGCTTTGCCCAATTTTTGCACTCCTTCGGATTCAGGCAGAGTGCGGGAGTGCAAAAATTAAGCGGAGCGGTTTTTTGCCATTGCCTTTTCCCGGAGTGCAAAAATTAAGCGGAGCGGTTTTTTGCCTCTTTTCCCGGAGTGCAAAAATTAAGCAAAGCGGTTTTTTGCATCTTTTCCCGGAGTGCAAAAATTGAGCGGAGCGGTTTTTTGCATCTTTTCCCGGAGTGCAAAAAACCGCTTTTTGCAATTTTTGCAATCCTCCGGATCTGACAGATAGATTAACAGGAAACAATGAATATTCCGACCAGAAAAGAAAGTCTTGCAATTATCTGCCGGACGGAGATGATGGAACATATTGCTGCCCATTCCCTTCAGGTCTGCCGCGTGGCCCTGCGCATTACCGATGAACTGAACCGGGAAAGAACAATCCTCAGCCGGGAACTTGTCGAAGCAGGTGCGCTTCTGCATGACATCACCAAAACCCGGAGCCTGAAAACCGGGGAAAGACATGCGGAAAGCGGAGGCATTTTTCTTTGTGAACTGGGATACCCTGAAGTCGGTGAACTGGTGCGCCAGCATGTGCGGCTGGATCATTTTGATTTCAGCGGCCCGGTGAATGAGGCGGAAATTGTCAATTATGCAGACAAACGGGTGCTGCATGATCAGATTGTGTCTTTGCAGGAGCGCATGGCATATATTCTGCAGCGTTACGGCACAAGACCGGAACTCCGCATCCGGCTGGAACAGATAGGGCAGGAGGCAAAATTGCAGGAGCGGAAAATCTTCTCCTGCATTTCCTTTGCTCCGGAAGAATTGGCAGATCACATGGATTCACCGGATTGTGATGCGGAGATGGCTGAGTACCGTATTGCCTTATTACCTTAAAGGAAGAATTCTGGCTCTCATTTTCTTTTCGTCAACGGTGATCAGCGCACCGTTTTCCAGATAATGCTGAAACATGAAAATTGCAGTGATTACAAGCTGCCCGATACTTTCAGGTGTTACATCCTGCGTTCGCACCTGAATAACACTCGGACATTTGGCATTTGTAGCAGCCAGAAGACTTCCGAAATCCAGATCGTGAGTGAAAACAGTGAATCTGTTTATTCTGGCATATTCGAGAATTTCACTGTCCGGAGCATTCGGCATCCCGATGTGTGACCAGTGAACAGCTTTACATCCTGATTTTTCCAGAAGAGGAACCCATATTGGTGAAAGATTCATATCAATCAATATTTTCATATCGTTATCCTAAGATATATGGAGAGGCATTTCAATTTCTTCCACACGCCATGCAGCATATGAAAGCGCATGGTCAATATCTTCGGGTTCAATATAAGGGTAAAGGTTCAGAATTTCTTTTTTTGTACGACCGGATGCGACAAGGCCGACAACCGTTCCAACGGTCACACGCATCCCTCTGATACAGGGCTTTCCGCCCATCACATTCGGATTGAATGTAATGCGGGTGTTTGTTTCCATAGAATCTATCTCCTTTGTGTGTTTGCAGAATTCTGTCTGACACCAGATAATATTGAAAGGCTTTCCATAAGTCAACAATAATGGCAGAATGCACGTCAGGCAGCATACTGTTTCAGACAGCAGTATTTTTATCTATCCATAATAATACAAAAACAGGACAAACTATGACAAAATCCATAGACCTGATCCGGCTGTGGCAGGATATTGTTTCTGCCGGAGGCAGAAACGCTTATGTGGAAAAACAGCTTCGGGAACGCGGTTTTCTGGTGGAGCAAAAGGAAACTGCAACCATGAATGCCCGTGAACTGGAGCGGTATAAAAAAGAACTGAAACAGGAGGCTGCGGAGAAAAAAAAGATCCGCAAAGAAACATGGCAGGCATACAAAGCCTCGCATATCGTTCATGTGGGAGAAGGGATTTACTTTAATGATGCAGATGACATGGATCTCCGGGATTTGCCGGACGGAGCAGAAAGATTGGCGGAAAATGATCTGCCGCGAATGGCCTCGCCATCGGATCTGGCTAAGGCTATGGGACTTGGCATAAACCGCATCCGGTGGCTCGCGTATCATCGGGATGCTGCTTCCCGCATCCATTACCGGCGTTTTTTTATTACCAAACGTGATGGATCACAGCGTCCCATCTGGGCTCCTCTGCCTCAGCTCAAAGCTGCACAGCGGTGGATTATGAGCAATATTGCGGAAAAACTCCCTGTTCATGGCGCGTGTCACGGTTTTCTGCTTGGACGCTCCATTCTCAGCAATGCCCGTGTGCATCGGAATGCAAAATTCATTGTGAAATTTGATATTAAAGACTTTTTCCCCAGTGTCACCTTTGCCCGTGTCAAAGGACTGTTCCGCAAAGCCGGATACCAGGAGCAGGTCGCTATTCTTCTGGCACTGATCTGCACCGAGGCACCGCGTGAAATTGTGGAATATCAGGGAAAAACCTGGTATGTGTCCCTCGGCCCCCGGTGTCTGCCCCAGGGCGCACCCACCAGTCCGGCCATCACCAATACCCTTTGCCTGAGCATGGATCGCAGACTCAGCGGTCTGGCAGCAAAACACGGCTGGCGTTACACCCGTTACGCGGATGATCTCACTTTCAGTTTTCCTGCGGAAAGCAAAGATTCACCCCAGTTGAATCTTCTTCTGGGCGCGGTTCCCCAGATTGTGAAAGAGGAGGGATTTGTCATTCATCCGGAAAAAACCCGCATTCTCCGGCCCGGAGGCCGTCAGACCGTCACCGGCCTTGTGGTGAATGAAAACAGCAATCCCAGAGTTCCCAGAAAACTCAAACGGCAAATCCGGGCTGCCATACACAATCTGAAAAAAGGACAGCCTTTGAAAGAAGGGGAAAGCCCGCAAACCCTGGCAGGATACGCGGCTTATATCCGCATGAGTGATCCGAAACTGGGAAAGCATATGCAGGAGGAACTGCTGCCCTATATTTCCTGATAATTTGCGGTGCAAATGCAGTACTCTGCCAGTCCTGAATCTGTGAGTTGCAAAAACCGGATTTTTCCAAAAAAATCCGGTTTTTCTGAATACCGCTTTTGTATTCAAATCTTCAGGTGATTCCCCTTCATTCCCTGTCTGCAAATGCCTCATCATCAACAAAATACATCTTCATCTCGCCTTTGCCTTTTACGGCAACAGACTGTCTTTCCACAAAGGGAAATCTGTTTTTCAGAATCTGATACGTGGCTTCAGATACATTAATCCGCATGGGTTCGGAATTGGATTCCATTCTGGAGGCTGTATTGATGGTGTCCCCGAAAACATCATATATGTATTTTTTGATTCCCACCACCCCGCCCACAACCTTTCCTGTGTGAATGCCAATGCGGATTCTCCACTGTATTTCCGATGCAGTGTTTCTCTGCCGGAGATAACGGATGATCTCTATGGCAGCCAGCATCATATTTTCCGCATGATTCGGATTTTCCTCAGGCATTCCGCAGACACAGAGATATGCGTCCCCGATGGTTTTCACCCGTTCACACTGATACTTTTCAATGATATTGTCAAAGGCTGTGAAAATATCGTTGAGTTCGTCGATAAGGATTTTGGGATCCAGATGGGAGGACAGGTTGGTAAACCCCACAACATCGGAAAAATAGACCGTGACATTTTCAAAGGATTCCGGTTCGGTTTTTCCCTTTTCCTTTAGATCATTTGCCACGCGCACCGGCAGAATATTGAGCAGAAGTTTGTCGGATTTGGCTTTTTCCTCCATAATCAGAAGATGGGCTTCCTCCAGTTTGGCATGTGCCTTTTTTTTGAACAGATAACGGTTGTATACTACCAGTGCCAGCAGCAGAACAAAAATAAATCCGCCCAAAAGGGAATGCTGCATAAGTTTCTGCCTGTCCAGCAGGAGTTTCTGTCTGTCAAGCTCCAGTTTACTTATTTCATTATCTTTTTTCAGGAGTTCAATTTCCTTCTGCTTTTTCTCTGTTATATACTGGGCATGAATATCGGCTATCTTTGCCTGACTTTCAGCCGTGAAAATGCTGTTTTTCACATCCTCTGATTTTTTGTAATATTCCAAAGCTTTCTTATAATCCTCCTTTGCAATGTGCAGATCAGAGAAAAAGGAATAATTTTCACGGATCAGTTCTTTTGCCCCGATTTTTTCAGCCATTCCCAGACCTTTTTCAAGATAGAGCAGAGCCTTGTCATACTCTTTGATGTCTGTATACAGTTTTCCCATATTGTTTGATATGTTTGCCACTTCATAATCCTGGCCGATCTCAGTGAATATCTTCAGGGCATCAAAGAAAGACTTCAGTGCCTCAGTATAATTGCTGATGTCCATGTACAGAACGCCGATATTGTTCATGGATGCCGCCATTCCCTGCCTGTCACCGATTTCCTGCCGTATCTGCAGTCCTTCCTTGTAATATTTCAGTGCCTCATCATGATGACCGGAAAGATGATGAATAATGCCAATATTGTGCAGGGATGCGGCAATGCCTTCCTGATATCCGATTTCTTTTTCTATTTTCAATGCATTATGATGATACTCCAGTGCTTTTTCAAAATTGTTCAGGTAATCATAGATGATTCCCATATGGTGCAGAGAATCGGCAATTTCTTTGGGATCCTCAATTTCTTTGCGGATTCTCAGAGATTTCATAAGATAGTCCAGTGCCTTGTCATAGTCACTGAGATTTCTGTGCGCGACCCCGATATTCCGCAGCGCCAGTGCCTCCTGGCCCCGGTCTGCCTGTTTTTGTGCAAGTTTCAGAGCCTCTTCTCCGCATTCAATGCTTTTTTTCGGATCGGTTTCCCAATAAGCCTCTGAAAATTCATTCAATATCAAAACAATCCCTGTTTCATCCGCGTGCAGCATTTTCTTTTTCAGCACTTCCGTATCACCGCCTGCCAGCAGCACAGCGGGAAAAAGAAAGAGGGAAATAAAAAAATATATAAACAGTTTCATATACCGTATTCAGTGGTTGGGGTTTCAGGTTAAAGGTGTCAGGAATAAAAATAATCCTGAACACTGAATTCCTGACACCTGATTCATACAGGAACTTTTGTCAGGTGTCAAAGCAAACCATTGTCTGATTCGGTTCTTTTCCCAAAATTTTTTTCCAAAACAGCCTGCCTCAGGATTTTTCTGAAAATCTGCTGCCGGGTTTCCGTCATCTGTGCGGGCCAAAATTCACCGTTGACACGGCATATATGAAAAGGATAAGGTCAGTTTTCCGGCAATGCCTGTACTGGACAACATCCGGAAGACTTGTTTTATATACTGTTCCAACTTTGGTTTTTTGTGGCACAGAAACTGCCTGCCGTCAGGAACATGTTTTTTCAGCCTGTCCGGAGGATTTTTCAGGTCAGAAAGGATGATTTTTTCCCCGGCCGGACCGCATCGCAAAAATCATGCCCAAAAAAACCAAAGTTGAAACATTATAAGTAGGCAAACAAAAGTTTTCGTATATTTTAAAAACCGGATTTTTTGGAAAAATGCGGTTTTTCTGAAAATTTTATGCCCGAAAATTTATGGAACCTTACTTACACGAAAATTTTCGTTGACCTGATTATTGTTCAGTTTATTTTTTGATAGTGGGACTTTTCATACGGATAAGGGAAGCGGAAATTTTTTTTAAATATCGGGACAGGTTCCGGGTGTCAGTACCGGATCGGCACTGAAACCTGAACACTGAAACCGGTATGCCGGCAGTTTTCAGCCCGCTGAAATCACTGCATGGGCAGGCCCCTGCAATATCAGTGCAAAAAGTCCCTCTGCCTATTTTTTTTACAGACCCTTACGGTCCGGTTCGTCAATCCAAAGGATGAATATCTCTGTGAGATATGTTCGTATATTCTTTAACTTTCTGATTTACAAAATAAAAAAAGGAGAACAAAATGAAAGCGATGAACCTTCTGCTGGTACTGGCTGCCGTGTTTTTTTCTGCAGACATCTTTGCGGAAGAAATCACGGTCGTAACCGAAGAGTGGCCTCCCTACAACTATGAGGAAAATGGTCAGGTGACCGGACTGTCCACCGAAATTGTCAGAGCCACTCTTGCGCAGGCGAAAGTCAAAGGCAATTTTGGCATATACCCCTGGGGAAGGGCATATGATATGGCCCTGAATGAAAAAAATGTCCTTATTTACACCATCACCAGAAACGAGGAAAGGGAAAAACTGTTCCATTGGATAGGACCTGTCGCTTCCCGCGAACTGTATTTATGGAAACTGAAAAAAAGAACAGACATTGTTATCAGCAGCATTGAGTATGCAAAAAAATTTGTGGTGGGTTCGGAGATAAACGATGCTGCGACCGAGATGTTCACCGCTTATGGATTTAAGGAAGATCTGAACCTTGAAATTGTCCCTGCCAACGAACATAATTACAGGAAACTGTTTGAAGGCAGAATAGACCTGTTTAACGGGGTTTCGTCATCCGTGGCTTTCCAGTTTAAAAGGCTTGGGCTGCCCTTTGATCAGATTGAGCCTGCTTTTCTTCTGGTAAAAGCTGATACTTATTATATGGCTTTTGGCAAAAAAACCTCTGATGATCTGGTCGGCCGAATCAGAGAAGCCTTTGAAACGCTTCGGAAAGAGAACAGAATAGGGCCGATCACCGAAAAATATCTGAGGTGAACATGATGCAGTCAGCAGTCCCGGTCAGTCAGTCCATATCCACACAGCTCATGAAGGTTGTATTCTCCTTTTATCTTATTCTGGCAGTTACAGTGACATTGGTGCATATGTCTGTTGAATTTTATCATACCAAAGAAAATATTGCCATAGAACTCAATATTATACAAAAGACATACAATGCTTCTCTGGCCAAAGCGATGTGGGATATGAACATAAAACAGTTGCAGCCGACTTTTCTGGGAATGGTTCAGTTGTCCACCCTGGTGGGTGTGAAGCTGGAAAATCAGAGGGGCGAGGAAATCGGGGCTTCCGGAGTGGTATTGGACAAAGACGGAAAAGCGGTTAAGGTGGAAACCGAAGAAAAAAGAGTTGTGCTGGATGGATATTCGGGTCTCTTTTTTTATTCCTTTCCCATTATATACAAAAGAGGGGACAGGGAAATAAAAGTGGGCGAGGCCACACTCTATTCCAGCCGGGGAGTGGTATTTGACAAGGTGAAGCTGGGATTTATGTTTATCATCATCAACTCGGTTATCAAAACAATCGGGCTTTGGATTCTTTTTCTGTGGGTTTTCCGTCTTAAACTGGGCAGACCTCTGTCCACCCTGATTGAAGCAGCCGGTCAAATCCAGTTGGACCGGCTCGACGATTTCAGGGTGAACGTCAGGACCGAAGGCCGGAATGAACTCAGGATTCTGGAAGAAGCTTTCAACACCATGATTCAGAAACTGCTGCAGGCAAGGATCAGGCTCACCGATTATGCAAAGGAACTGGAATATCGCGTGAGAGAACGGACAGCGGAACTTTCCAGGGCAAACGCCAGGCTCAGAAAAGAGGAACAGGCCCTGAAAGCCTCGGAAGCCGAGCTGAAAGCACTGTTTTCCGGAATGACCGATCTTGTTTTTATGCTGGATAAGGAAGGACGCTATTTAAAAATCGCACCCACCTCGCCGGGACTTCTGATCAGACCGGCTGACGATCTTCTGGGAAAAACTCTGCATGAGATATTTCCCGCACACCAGGCCGGTTTTTTTCTTGACAAACTGCATCAAAGTCTGGAGATGCAGCAGACTGTCAATATGGAATATATGCTGCCCGTCAGTGAAAAGGAAATCTGGTTTGAAGGAAGACTGTCCCCGATGTCCGGAGATTCTGCTGTTTTTGTGGCACGCGACATCACAGAAAGAAAACATGCGGAATACCTGCTGCAAAATGCCAAGGAAACCGCTGAAAGCGCGAATCGTGCCAAAAGCGAATTTCTGGCAAACATGAGCCATGAAATACGTACCCCCATGAATGCCATACTGGGATTCAGTGAAATTCTTCTGGCTGATGAAGGTGATCCTGTGCGTGCTTCCCATCTGAAAACCATTGTTTCCAGCGGAAAAGTCCTGCTGAGTCTTATTGACGGCATTCTGGATCTGTCCAAAATTGAGGCGGGAAAGCTGGAATTCAATTATGAACCTGCTGATTTGAGTCAGATTCTGAAAGACACGGTGCAGATGTTTCATCACAAAGCCCGCAGCAAAGGCATAGAGATAACAAAAAATGCAGTTGAAATACCGGACTCCCTGCTGCTGGATGACGTCCGCATCCGGCAGATACTCAACAATCTGGTTTCCAATGCCATGAAATTCACCCATGAGGGATTTGTGCGGATTTCAGCCTTCACAGAATCATCAGACACAAAAACCTGTTCCCTGACAATGGAGGTGGAGGATACAGGGGTGGGCATTCCCGAAGATCAGCAGGAACACATATTTGAAATGTTTGCCCAGAAAAAAGGGCAGGATTTCCGGCAGTACGGAGGAACCGGCCTTGGTCTTTCCATCACCCGGCGGCTCGCGGAGCGGATGGGCGGAAGCATTTCTCTTTCCAGTCAGGAGGGAAAAGGCAGTGTGTTCCGGGTTGTTCTGCCGGAGGTCAGTGTATGTGAAAACAAAAAATCCGGACATGAGGAAGAGGAAAGCCGCGATATGAAATTTGAGTCTGCAACTGTGCTGATCGTGGATGATATTGCCTGCAACAGGGATCTGATCCGGCTGTATCTGCTCCACACAGGCATTGAGATAACAGAGGCGGACAGTGTCGGGAAAGCATGGGAAATGATATGCCGAAGCAAACCGGATCTGATTCTGGCCGATATACGGATGCCGGGAAAAAGCGGTTTTGATCTCTGCGGTGAAATCAGATCCGACAGTCGTTTCCGGGATATACCCATTATAGCGGTCACCGCGACTGCCATGAAAGACACAGAGCAGAGCATCCGGGAATCCTTTGACGGATTTCTGCGCAAACCCCTTGAAAAAAAGAATCTCATCGAGGAACTCGGAAGATTTCTGCCCTGGCATCCGGTCACAAAGGAAAGCGGAGAAACAGCAGACGCAGGCAAAGAGGATCTGCTGACAGAGATCAGGCATCTCCCGCGTGAACTGCTCACACGCTTTGACACAGAAATCCTTCAGGAATGGAAGGAAGTCTGTGAAATATTTTTTATGGATGAAATCGAAACCTTTGCCCGCAAACTGACCGATATTGCAGATACATGGCAGATTGCCTTCCTGAAAAAATATGCCTCGGATCTGTGTCAGCATGTGCAGACAGTTGATATTGAACAGATTCAGGCGCAGATGGCACAGTTTCCGGAAATTGTCAGCAGAATCAGGAAAATTATGGAAGATTCGGAGGAAAACAGATGAATATTGATATTTCTTTACTGAACAGAATCAAAGGCTTTCTCGATGAGGAGGAAGGTCATAAACTGTATGACACTGCTCTGGAAGCATCAAAACTGGGGCCATGTCTGGAGATTGGAAGTTACTGCGGCAAATCTGCTGTCTGGCTTGGCTCCGCGTGCAGGGAAAACGGGCAGGTGCTGTTTTCCGTAGACCATCACCGGGGTTCGGAAGAACAGCAGCCCGGAGAGGAATATTTTGATCCCCAGATTTTTGATCCCCGCACCTTCCGCACAGATTCCTTTGCCCTGTTCCGGCAGACTTTGGAAATGGCGGGGCTGGAGGATACCGTGATTCCCCTTGTCTGCCGGTCGGAATTGGCTGCCCGCTGCTGGGGAACCCGGCTGAGTCTGGTCTTTATTGACGGAGGACACAGTTTTGACACAGCTTTTGCGGATTACAACTGCTGGGCAGGTCACATCATAGCGGGCGGGTATCTGCTGATTCATGATATTTTCCCCAATCCCAAAGACGGGGGACAGGCTCCGTATCATGTGTATCAGTTTGCTCTGGCCTCCGGGCTGTTTGAGAAGATGCCCATGTGCAAAAGTTTGGGGATTCTGAAACGCCGGAGATGCACTGATATTCCCCATTCCCGTATCCTGCCTTGACAGATGCGCCATTATTGTTTATTTACAGATAATGTTATAGGGTATCTGAAAAAGAATTCAGCAGAAAAATCTGTATCCGGCGTGCTTTTATCTGCCGCGAAGGCACAAAGACGCAAAGTTTCACAAAGCCTGATGAACAATTCCTTTTCAGATTTGATGTTGTATGGAATCTGAAAAAAACGGGCATTGAAAATCTTTGTGAACCTTTGTGCCTTTGCGTCTTTGTGGCAGAAAAGAGAAAATTTTCTGCTGAAATTTTTTTCAGATTTCATGTTGCGCAGTCCTTTCAGAAGAAAGATTTGACAACTTTTGGAAAGTTGTCAAATCTGCGGGATGTTCTTTTCCGGAAATCGCCTTATGCCTTTGCCGCAGCATTACAGAGAATGACTGTATCTGCTGCCAGTGAGGATTTCCCTGACATATACCGATACTTAAAACATTTTGGAAATTCTGCAGGGCGGATTTTAACCGCAGAGTCACACAGAATTTCCGCAGAGTCACACAGAGTTTTTCTGTGCGGAATTCAGATCTGAATCTGAACCTCTGCAAATGTTTCAGGTAATGGTATAAGCGAAAATTGTCTGATTTTCAATCAAAGGAGGTAACAGACTGTGGAAAGAGAAAAAATTCAAAAAAAGCTGCTGAAAATTCTGGATACGGTTCCGGCTTTGAAAACCATCCTGCTTTCGCAGGATGACATTGAGGAAAAACGTCAGAAAATCCGGTATTTTCTGTCAGATATTCTCATGATGACCTTTGATGACAATCCCACCATTCCCCCTCTGGAATGGATACTGACGCGCAATGCAGTCAATGTGTTCCGCAGCATTCTGTCCACCAGAAATGAGCGGCTGGCCGGTTTTGCCCTGCTGCAGTATATCAATGATATTCTTCATAAACAGGAAATAAAAAATGGAATGGAAGAACCCGGCCCCGGATTTTTTGCGGAATTTGAGCGGCTGGTCAGGGCAACGGTGGGCAGTACCCGGCTTTATACAGGAAATGCCCCGGCTTTTCTGAAATACGAAGGCAGAAAGGCAGCAAAACTGCGATCTGCGGAACTGTCCCGGATGTCAGGAACATCCAAAAGTTTTATGGACAGATACGCGTGCGGACTGGACAGTGACATTATCCGCATACGGAGCACCAACAAAATCAGAATCATGAAATATTTCAGCGCGACCGAACTGGAATGGGGAAAATGGAAATGGCATACAGCGCATATCATCCGGGATGTGAAAACCCTCAATGATCTGGTAAAACTCACGGACAGCGAATACAGGGCTGTGGAAATGGCCCGCAAAAACCGGATTCCCTTTGGCATAACACCTTATTATCTTTCCCTGATGGATTATGAACCGGGACAGGGAAGGGATACGGCAGTGAGAGCGCAGGTGATTCCGCCTGTGCCTTATGTGGAAAAAATGAAGGAAAACCGGGACAGGGCAGACTGCTCTATGGATTTTATGCTGGAAAATGACACCTCCCCCATTGACGGCATAACCCGGCGTTATCCCAATATTGTAATTCTCAAACCTGTTATGACCTGTCCCCAAATCTGCGTTTACTGCCAGCGCAACTGGGAAATTGAGGATGTGTATTCCAAACATGCGGTTCTGTCAAAGGAAAAACTGGACGCTGCTATACAATGGATTGCAGATACACCGGAAATCAACGAAGTTCTTGTCACGGGCGGCGATCCCTTTCTGCTTTCCAATGAAAGAATTGAAGACATTCTTTCCCGGCTGGCCCGTATTCCGCATGTGGAAAGAATCCGCATCGGAACCCGCACTCCTGTCACACTTCCCCAGCGGACAACAGATGCTCTGGTGCGGGAAATTAACCGTTTTCACATACCGGGAAAGCGGGAGATTCTGATTGTGACACATTTTGAGCATCCCTATGAAATCACGCCCGAAGCCATGCAGGCTGTGCAGAAATTCCGGCAGTATGGAATGGATGTTTATAATCAGATGGTATACACCTTTTACAATTCCCGCAAGTTTGAGGCCGCAGCAGCACGTCACAAACTGCGTCTCATCGGGGTTTCCCCCTATTACACATTCAACACAAAGGGAAAAGAGGAAACCGATGAGTACCGGGTTCCCATTGCCCGGCTTATGCAGGAGCAGCACGAAGAAGCCCGGCTTATGCCCGGCACTGTGCGCACAGATGAAATTGTTTTCAATGTGCCCCGGCTGGGGAAAAACTACCTGCGCGCTGCCCAGCACCATGATGTGATTTCCATTCTCCCCAACGGTCGCAGGGTGTATGAATTTCATCCCTGGGAAAAGAAGTTTTCCCTGATGAATACATATGTTTACACAGATGTGTCCATTTATGATTATCTGCAGAGGCTCAAAGCCGCGGGGGAAAATATGGGGGATTACCGGAGTATATGGTATTATTATTGAATGATGCTGCGCTGCATCGTCTCGGTTTTGAGGGGGGATATGGAAATATATGTGTGAAATTGAAACGCAAAAAAAGGAAGCAGAATTTTCTGCTTCCTTTTTTTCAGTTTGACAATATGCTGATTTTTTCAGAATGCCTATTCGGTTTTAGGGGCTTTGACTTCTTCAGCGGGTGCTGCAACTTCTTTAACTGCGTCCGCACCTTCTTTAACTGCATCTGCACCTTCTTCAGCAGCCTTGGTATCTGTTACTGTATCTGTAACTTCCTGGGTTGTTTCCTTAACAGTTTCCTCAGCAGTGTTTACAACAGCTTCCCCACCTTCTTTCGCTGTTTCTTCAGCAGCTTTCACAATGCTTTCCCCGGCTGCTTTCACATCCACTTTGTCTTTTGCAGAAACAATACCGGAAAAGGAAATTACCAGTGCCATAGCCATAGCTCCGATGATCAGTTTAGTGAATTTCATAGTCTTTCTCCTTAAATAAATTTTGTATTTATATGATTCGTATGGTGCTTCATTGCACTCAACGGTTGCTTTTTATATAGCAAACAGCGTGCCAAAACTGCAACTGTCTGATATGTATGGAAACAGGATTTTTCAGGCCGGAAATTCACTGTATTTCAAGTACCATTTTTGCGCACAGTGTACCAAATCTGCGCATTTAAATAAAAATACGCGGGAGTGCCGAACTGAAAATTTGGGAATCTGAAATAATTTTGCCTGCTTTTCATAGAGTCTCTGATTATGAATAACATAAGTAGGGTTCCATAAATTTTTCAGGGCCTACCTGGTAGTGCTACACAAGTAATGCTGAATTGAATTTCCGGATAAAATAACGGATTGAACGGATATGATTATCATCATTTTTGGAAAACGGAAGTGTTTTTCTGACCAGCCGTGAAACACGCTGCCGGAGTGTGCAGCTGAATCTTTCAGGCGTCCGATCAGAAGTTTTTCAGTGATATTTTTTTCAAAGGCGGAAACTGTTTTC
>CAZHPS010000085.1:0-18355 GCA_964534335.1 uncultured Desulfobacterales bacterium | reverse complement strand
AATTACAGAAAATTGCTATTTTTAAAAGCATGTCTTCATTGGCGATTCGGTATAATACCAATTCTCCATTGAAAATATACTTATGATTCGGTTTCCCACAGAGGACACAGAGAGAAAAAACCACAGAGAACACAGAGGAAATAAATCACCTTATTGTATAAAGTCAGTTTTTCCGCATGTGCAAAAAACCGCTTTGCTTAATTTTTGCACCCTCTGCCTGCAAAAAACCGCTTTGCTTAATTTTTGCACTCCTCCTGCCTGAAACAGAAAACCCGTTATCCTTTTCGGGGATAACGGGTCAGACTGCTGTGGGAATGTCCGGAATTTTTGGAATTTCCTCAGGATTTTTTGCTTTCCTCAATCTTTTCTTTTTCGTCCTCTTTTGCCAGCGGTTCAGAGGTCGCGCTTTTGAAGTTCCGGATGGCTTTTCCCATCCCGGCACCGATTTCAGGCAGTTTTCCGGCCCCGAAAATAATCAGTATAATCACCAGAATCACAATCAGTTCCGGCATTCCGATTCCAAACATTGGTATTTCCTCCTTATAAAATATTTTGTTGCATTCGCTTCTGTCAAATAACAGGGGAAAGGCAGTCAGTCCGCAGCATTGCGGAAGAAATGCCTATCCGCTCATATCCGGAGGATCAATCTCCTTCATCAGTTGTCTGAATTCACTTGTTTTCACATAATGATCCACTGATCCCTGGTAATCAATCCACCTCTGCCACACCTTCAGCCATGCTTCATTATGCCAGTAGTTATCCGGGTTCCCCCTTCCCTGCAGCCGTTCAATATAATCAATGTATTCTTCTGCACAACTGTCACAGAAGCGGTAGGGCACTCTCAGATTCCGGATTCCCTCCTTTCTGACTTCCTCATCTAGTTGACGGAAGCATTTTTCACAGCGCATAGAACCCCTGGCTCTCTGGAACAGACTCCGGACAGCCGCGAGTTTGCGTTTGCGCACCAAAGTCTCGCTTATTCTTCCTGCATCCCGGAGCCGGGGTGCGATTGATATAATTTCTGCCATCGTTCAGATGATCCTGTGAAGGGTGGATGATGATAAAAAAATAAATATAACATTCCGCATTCCCGGTGTCAATTGATTCTATGATAAGTGTTCGTTAAGATTTTATTTTATTTTTGGAATTCCGGGTATCAGGGACTGGGGGAGAGCCTGATCATCCTTTGGACACATATCATCCCCCATTAAAAATTCACCATTCATCATTCAGCATTATCATCCTTTGGATACACATCCCTTCGCAAATTTCAGGGCTTCTTCCCTTGTGCGGATATTCCCCCCAAGTCTGGCAGTTTCCACCGTATGCAGAATTCTTTTGAAATCCGGTGAGGGTGTCAGACCGAATTCACGGATCAGATCATGACCGCTAATCAGGGGCGGCTGTTTTTTTCTGATCTGAAAATCCCCGAACCAGAAATCGAGAATATCCCGGACAAAAGATTCAAACACAGCAGTTTCAGGAATTTCCGACTTGGCCCGGTCATCGGCCAGCGCGTGAAGCAGAAGCAGCGGTGTATATTCTCCGCATTTCATGAAAAAACGGATAACTGCCTTCTGGCCCGGACCGATGTGCTGCTGTGCCCGGAAAAGAAGAAGAGGCCGAAGATGGCTGCGGATGATAAAGCAGACAAAATCTCTTTCCTGCCCGGAACATTTCAGACGGCTGAGGATTCCCTCTGCTATGTCTGCGCCCTGTTTGTCATGGCCGTAGAAATGGATATTTCCCTCAGCATCCGCACTGCGTGCTGCAGGTTTTCCAATATCGTGCAGGAGTGCGGAAAATTTCATGCGGGCTGCGGTGTCTTTTTCCATCTGTATCCGGGAGGCCATATCCGGCAGAATTTCCCCATGGATTATTTTTTCCGCAAAAGCATATGTTTTCAGGGTATGATCCAGCACATCAAACGCGTGAAATCTGTTCTGGGTGCAGCCTTTGAGAGCCTGCATTTCAGGAATGATCGCGAACAGAAGCCCGTTTTCCGCCATGAGATCCAGACAGATACGGGAACGGGGCGCAGCAAAGAGTTTCATCATTTCCGCATGAATCCGCTCTCCCGCACTTGCTGTGATGAGTTGTGCATGTTTTCTGACCGCAGCCAGGGTTTTGTTTTCAATTTCAAAATCCAGTGCCGCAGCCATGCGGAAGGTGCGCACCAGACGGAGGGGATCATCTGTGAATGCCTTTTCTGAAACCATGCGGATACGTTTCTGTTCCAGATCCCGCAGACCTCCGGTGCAGTCAATGATTTGCCTGTCTTCCAGTGAATACCCCAGAGCGTTCACTGTGAAATCCCGGCGTTTAAGATCCGCTTCAACAGACAGACCATTGAGGGGGCAGATGTCAAAACACTGATCTTTTGCAGCCACCCGGTAAACGATCTGACCGGGTTTTCCCAAAGGAACAAACGATGCCTGCATAGCAGCAGCCATTTGCCGGGCAAATTTTTCCGCGTTTTCCGTTATGGCAATATCATAATCAGATGGGGGACGTCCCAGAAGCAGATCCCGGACTGCTCCGCCCACCAGATACGCGCCTTTTCTGTCTGCTATTTTATCAAAAATTTCGGTAAGCAAATGTATAGGATTCCTTTGGATGCCAAACTTTCACTCTGAGCTTTGCCAGCAAAATCATTTTTTGAACACATCATTAAATTTGGCAGTCAGTTCAGGATGAAATCTGTCATCCTTTGTGTATTTTACGACCCATTTGACAAAAGGATGCCGGGAATCAGAATATTTATCCAATCTTTCAGTTGCAGAATTTCCCATATGGATAAGCAGCGCACTGACAAAATCGATAAACAGAAAAAATCCTGCCACAGTTTTGCCATCATAAGCATTTTTGCAGTAATCACCCGGATCTCCAAGCGAATTCACTTTTTCCATCAATGTGTCAGCATCGTCCGGTGAGACATTTTCTCTGATCTCCTTCAGCAGCTCAGAAGGAGATGAACCTGAAATCATCTCAGAGAATGCTTTATCCAGATATTGGGACAAATTCATCAATGCTGATTTTCTCCTGAAACAATTCTTCCGTCACGCAGAAAAATGACACGATCCGCCATAGCTGCAATTTCTGTGCTGTGTGTCACAAGCACCAAAGCAGCATTTTTTTCCGCCCGCAGTTGGCAGAGAAGTGCCAAAACAGAGCGACTGTTCTCTGAATCCAGATTTCCTGTGGGTTCATCCGCAAAAATGATTTTAGGATCATTGATCAGTGCACGGCAGACAGCCACCCTTTGTTTTTCACCTCCGGAAAGCTGATGGGGAAAACTGCTTTTCCGTTTTCCCATGCCTGCTAGATCCAGAAGATGCCCTGCTTTTTCTGCCGCATCCGGGTCACGTCTGAGTTCTGCCGGAAACATGACATTTTCCAGAGCAGTCAGGGATGGAACCAGATGAAAGGACTGGAATACAAAACCGAACACTGCATTGCGCAGCGGGGCAAGTTCATCTTCTGTCAGCCTGGTGATGTCCTTTTCCTGAATCAGGATTTTGCCGGAATCCGGCCTGTCCAGCCCGGACATCAGGGTCAGCAGCGTGCTTTTTCCGCTGCCGCTGCTCCCCGCTATAACAAGGAATTCTCCGGCATCCACTGAAAGGTTTATCTGATCCAGAATCAGGATTTCCCGGTTTTCCACAGTGTAACTTTTGCACAAATCCCTGGTTTCAGCCATTCTCATGTTTTTGTGTTTCCATTGCATGTAATCTGTCAAGTATGCCGGGAAAGTCGGCCATCATTTTTTCCGTTTCCCGGATATTGAAGTTCTGTGTATGTTCGTACAGCTTTTTTCCGTAATCGCTGACTGAGGTGATGCCGTACTGTTCACCCATATTTTTCAGTTGCACAGCGAAATCCGCGATTTCATCCATAACCAGAACCTCTCCGATTTCTTCCCGCAGGGGAATCATTTCCTGCTCCAGCCGTGAAATGAGTTCCGGGAGTCTGCGTCTGCTTTCTTCTGTCATTTCTGCACTCATATTTTCTGCTTCTTCCGGGTTTGAGGCTTTTGCAATATTGCTGTAGGGAAGAAAATTTTTCAGTTCTTCAAAAAACTGATGCCGGGAAATGGGTTTGCGCAGATATCCGTCAAACAGTTCCTTTATCCTCTGTTCCGCATCCTTCATTGCAGAGGCTGTCAGAGCAATGACCGGAATATGTTTCAGATTATCATCCTGCTTGATGATTTCAGTCACTTCATAACCATCTCTGCCCGGCATTCGCAGATCCATAAGAATCAGATCCGGTTTTTTCCGCAGACGGCCAAGCAGTTGAAGGGCCGCATCCCCGCTTTCTGTTTCCATGAGGGTGATCTGTGTATGCTCCAGATATCCTTTCACCAGATCAATATTGGAGCGGATATCATCCGCTATGAGAATCGTGCCGGAACCAAAGCATACAGATTCATGATCCGGCTCAGGTCTGTCTTCCGCAGGCGCGTTTCCCCCCACGGTTTTCACGTTCTGAAATTCCACACGGAAGATACTGCCTTTGCCCACCTGACTTTGCACGGAAATCCGGCCATTCATCATTTCTGTCAGACTTCTGGTAATGGCAAGTCCCAGACCTGTGCCCCCGTACTGCCGGTTTTTCTGTCCGTCCTGCTGGCGGAAACATTCAAAAACCACTTCCTGCTGGTCTTGGGGAATGCCGATGCCGGTATCTTCCACTTCAATGATAAGGCAAATGACATTTTCGGCTGCATTTTTCTGATCCTCCCGGCATTCAGGATTTTTTCCGGAGTAAGCCCTGATGACCACATAGCCGCGTGAGGTGAATTTCAGGGCATTTCCCAGCAGGTTGATCAGAATCTGCCGGATGCGGATTTCATCGAGAAGCATCGAGCAGGGAAGCGTTTTTTCCATATCGGTTTTCAGTTCAATTTCCTTTTCTCCGAACTTCGCGGAAAATATCTGCACCGTATCCCAGATGAGTTCTTTCAGATTCACAGGATCTTTTTCAATTTTCATGCGGCCAGCCTCGATCCTTGAGAGATCTAGAATATCATTTATAAGTGCAAGCAGGGTTTTTCCGCTGGTATGAATATTTTCCAGATATTTCCTCTGCCGGGGGTCCCAGATTTTGTCCATCAGAATTTCGCTGAATCCGAGGATGGCATTCATGGGCGTGCGGATCTCATGACTCATATTGGCAAGAAACGCACTTTTCGCCCGGTTTGCAGCCTCTGCTGTCTCTTTGGCCTTCTGCAGTTCCATCCGGTTCTGCCTCCTCTGGGTGATGTCACGGGCATTGATTACAAAGCACTTCATTGCCCGGTTGGCAAGAAGATTGACGCAGTGCGATTCCACATACAGGTAATGTCCGGCCCTGTGGCGCATCCGATGCTCAATCACGCGGGGTTCCTCCCCTTCCAGCAGATTCCGGAGCAGTTCCTGCCATGTTTCCCTGTCTTCCTCATGGAAAAGGGAAAAAACAGAACTTCCCGCCAGTTCCCCTGTGTCATAGCCCAGCAATGACAGGATCGATGGACTTTGATACACAATTTTCCCGTCTGCTCTGAAAGTCAGAATAATATCCTTTCCGTGTTCGGTCAGGCCCCGGAAGCGTTCTTCACTTCTCCGGATCTGCCGGTTTCGGACACTGACCAGTCCCAGAATGATGATGATTACCGCACCGGCCTGAAAAATGAGTTTCCGCACAAAAACCGGATCAAACCGCTGCTCATACCGCACCGAGAGCCATTTCTGCCGGATGGCGTTGTGATCCGCCACAGTGAAAGAGGCAATGGCTTTTTCCATAATGCCAAGCAGTTCGGGCCAGTCTTTGCGGATGGCATAGTGAAGATCGTAATTTTTGTATGCGGTCGGAGCCGCTATTTTCAGATTTGCCAGACCGTTTTTTTCAATCAGATAACTGGCAGCAGCCAGATTCGCGATATTGGCATCAGCCTGTCCCACAGCCACTTTTTCCAGACATTGCAGAGGAGAATCCGCAAACACCGGAATATAGTCAATGCCATCCCTTTCCAGCCAGCCGTGGGGAAAAACTTTGGGAACCACTGAGATTTTTTTCCCTTTCAGGTCTTCAATTCCGCTGACAAAAGGAGCGTCCTTCTGTGTGACAATCACAACCGGAAAAGAAAGATAGGGGGATGTGAAGTTCATATAGACTTCCCGATCCGGTGATTTGGACAGGCAGGCAAGTATATCAATCTCCCGGTTTTCCGCCTTTTTCAGGGCTTCCGCCCAAGTCATGTCCGGCATTTTTTCAAACGCTATGCCCAGGCGTTCCCTGATGAGGCGTGAATAATCGGCACTCATGCCGTGATGGCTGTTGTCTTTTTCAATATAATGAAAAGGAGGGAAAGCGCGGGGGCCGGTGATCCGTATGGTTTTATGCTCATCGAGCCAGCGGATTTCCTCCGGGGTCAGGGAAATTCTGTTTTCCTGTTCTTCCGCCACAGACAGAAATGCACCCATAAGCATAACAGCGATAATCGTCAGGAATACATGTTTCTTTTTTGTCAGCATGGATTCACAGCCCTGTTCCCGGTTTGATATGTTCATAGGGTGGCAAAGTGGAAACGCGTTTGTCCTCAACCACTTTTCCCACAGTGAAATGATAGAGACTCTGAAAGAAACCGGCTTTGATCCCAATAAGTTCATGCACGGGATCATCAAAAAAACATCCAATCCCTGTTCCCCGGAAACCCTGTGCCTCTGCCTCCAGATAAAGCACCTGTCCGATCATGCCGCATTCCCTCAGCAGAGCTCGGTAACGGAAAGGCTCTTTTTCCACAACAGATCGGAACTGCGCCAGCATTCCCAGGGAAAAGGCACTGTCTCCTGCTATGGCCTGATCGCAACTGAGGGAAACTGCTGTTTCCGTAAAATCCCCTTTTCTGAGCAGATACAGGGGAAAATCTGCTGTAACCGGTTCCCAAAGCAAATCATCAGCGGTTTTGCTCCGAATTTCGGCCAAATCCATTTCGCCGCGCAGAAAAAAATACATTCCCTGCTCCAATCCCTCCACACTGTGGACAAAGAGCAGCAGATGCACGCGCGGAGTTTCCTCTTTTGCGTCAAAAGGGGGCGAATGTTTCCGGGGAATGGTTTTATCCAAAATGGCAAAGAAGATTTCCCTGTCCATTTGGACTTCCGGGCTGAAGGCAGATGCACTTCTGCGGTTGCGGATGATTTTCGCGGCAGGGAGATCAGAAACAATTGCGTTACGGAAAGGGCGGTTGCCAGCATTGTTTCGGATTTCCGGATTGCGGGGTTTGCGCGTGCATTCTGCTGTGTCATAAATAATATCCCATCTGACTGAACGGGAACTCAGAGAATTGGGGATTCCCTCCACAGAAAGAGCGGAAAAATCTGCCAGAATATTCTCAGGCAGATTCCGGGGAATCTCCATTTCAGAGGCATGAACAGCGCACAGAATTTCCGCTTCCTCTGCTTCCGTATCTTTCCACTGCGTCCGGTCAAACCCCAGAACCGTTTCCATATCCGCATGGGAAAGGGAATTGAGACAGGTCAGTTTCCATCCCATAAGATTGGCGGAAAAGGACAGAGCAGCCAGGGCATGACCTGTATCCAGATTGCAGTAACGGAAGGCCCTTTCTCCGTATTTCCACGATTCCCGCCAGAAAATACTGCTCAGGCCGATAAGAAACACATCAGTCTGAAAATGATTTTTGATTTTTTCCCACAGTTCTTTTGGAACTGCGGCCCGATGCTCCAGAGCATGCAGAAAGGAATTATAATGATACAGTCCGGATGTCAGATTTTCCAGTTCAGGCAGTACCAGATGCGCCTCTTCCGGGTGAAGATTTCCGCTTGATGGATTTATCCGCAAAACCCATCTGCTGTCTCCGGCAGATTTCCACGCGGAAAGCCCCAGAGAAAGTTCCAGAAATCCGCCGATATTTTCCCGCGTGAAAGGCCGGACAGAGTTTCTTTCTCTTTGATACAAATCCATATAGTTACCTGCCGGATCTGTTTTCAGGAGCGGAAGTGACACCGGTTCTTTTCCTTCATAATACCGGAAGGGACTGGGCTGATTTTTCCAGTCCATGTATCCGGCAGAACGGGCAAAGCGGTGAAAATGATGTTTGCTTTCCTCATGATAGCGGAAAACTTCTTTTGCATTTTTGTCCATAGGAGACCTCCCCTCTGAAAAATATGACCGGATAATCTCATAATCAGCAGATCCAAAGCAGTTTTTTTTAATCTGCTGAACAGATCAGCACAAATAATTATTCTAAACCATTTTCTGCTTTTCAGGCAATAAAAAAAATGGAAATTTGCAGGCATGGCAGATTTGTGGTAATCAGCGGATACAGATTTTTCTGCAAAACCGTTTTCCGTACTGCCAGCAGATCGAAAAATTCTGTGTTCCTGTGTCTGAAATTTTCTGTTATCATGAATTGAAAAATCAGTCCGGGGAGTTGAAAAATGGAAAAACAGCCTCCATACTTACAGCGAATATATAGTGTTTAAGATAATTATTTTGGGTAGGTTGGGGTGAACGGAGTGAACCCCAACATCCTGATTCAGTTGGGGTTCACTCCGTTCACCCCAACCTACATGAAACTACATGAAACCCCAAAAGTATTTTCTTAAAGGCTATAATGAGCCAATATTGCCATTACAGAAAGGGAAAAAAATATAATGGAGCATCAAAAAACAATGAATCTGAACATTTTGAAACCGCGCAAAGCCTTAAACAAGGCGTTTCTGAAGATCAAAGCAGTCAGAAACGAGTTTGAGAATTTCCGGACGCAGTTGATTGGGCTGCTTGACCGGATCAATGAAAAGGAATCAGAGGAATTCCACAAAAATCTGGTGTCGGATTTTCTGCGGAAAAGTTTTTACGATCCGAATCATTTCATCAATACCAAAGGCCATACGGATTTGGTCATTCACAGCGGAAAGGATGCGCAAAGCCCGGTGGCTGTCATCATTGAGATCAAAAAGCCGGGAAACAAAGCGGAAATGCTGCGGACGGACTGTATCAATGTGAAGGCATTTCAGGAACTTGTTCTGTATTATCTCCGTGAAAGAATCAGCGGAAAGAATCTGGAAATCCGCCATCTGATTGCCACTGACATTTATGAATGGTTTATTTTTGATGCCAATTTTTTTGAAAAGGAATTTGCACAGAACAGAAATCTGGTTTCGCTTTTTAATGACTTTGAGGCCGGGCGTCTGTCCGGAAAAACAACAGATTTTTTTTACAAAGAAATTGCCGCTCCTGCTATTGCCGGAATCACAGCGGAAATTCCGTTTGTCCATTTTGACATCCGGGAATACGAACATGCCCTGCGGAATCCGGGTGATGAAAATGACAGCAGACTCATTGAGATTTTCAAAATTTTTTCTCCCGAACATCTGCTCAAACTTCCCTTTGCCAATGACAGCAACAGTCTGGACAGAAATTTCTACGCGGAACTGCTGCACATCATCGGCGTGGATGAAACAAAGGAGGGGAACAGAAAAGTCATTCAGAGAAAGAAAAAAGAGGACAGAAACACGGGTTTTCTCATTGAAAACACCATTCTCCGGCTTGACAGCCTGAAAAGGATAAACCCTCCGGAAAAAGACGATCCGTCCGCAGAAACGTATGAGGAAAGAATTTTCAGTGCGGGACTTGAACTGGTCATCACATGGATCAACCGGGTTCTTTTTCTCAAGCTGCTGGAGGCGCAGTTAATCGCTTACCACAAAGGTGACAAATCATACGCATTTCTGCATATGGGAAAAATCAGAAATTTTGATGCCCTCAACTGCCTTTTCTTTCAGGTTCTGGCCTGCAGAAAAGATCAGAGGGATGCGGAGGTGGTTCCGGCCTTTGACAGCATTCCCTGGCTCAACAGTTCCCTGTTTGAACCCACCGATCTTGAACGTGAAATGCTTTTTGTCAGCAATCTCAAGGATGCAAACAGAATTCCGGTTTTTTCCTCCACTGTGCTGAAGGATGAAAAGGGAAAAAAGCGCACAGGTGATCTCAGGGCATTGGAATATCTGTTTGCATTTCTCGATGCTTACGATTTTTCCTCTGAAGGCTCCGGTGAAATTCAGGAACAAAGGAAATCTCTCATCAGTGCCTCTGTTTTAGGTCTGATTTTTGAAAAAATCAACGGATATAAGGATGGCTCCTATTTCACGCCCGGATTTGTGACAATGTACATGTGCCGTGAAACCGTGCGCCGTGCAGTTGTTCAGAAATTCAATGAAAAAAAAGGCTGGAAATGCAATAATTTTGACGATCTTTATGACAGAATTGAAGACCGGAAAGAGGCCAATGAAATTGTGAACAGCCTGAAAATCTGCGATCCTGCTGTGGGTTCCGGGCATTTTCTGGTGTCTGCACTCAATGAAATTATTGCGGTCAAAAGCGAACTGGAGATACTGCAGGATCGGAACGGAAAACGCCTGAAAAATTATTCTGCGGAAGTGGTGAATGATGAAATCATTGTGACAGATGAGGACGGGAAATTTTTTGAATATCATCCCAAAAGCAGGGAAAGTCAGCGGGTGCAGGAGGCTCTTTTCCATGAAAAACAGACCATTATTGAGAAATGCCTTTTCGGGGTGGACATCAATCCCAATTCCGTGAAAATCTGCCGTCTGCGCCTGTGGATTGAACTGCTGAAAAATGCGTATTACAAGACAGATAATGAACTGGAAACTTTGCCCAACATTGACATCAACATCAGATGCGGAAACTCTCTCATCAGCCGTTTTCCTTTGGATGCGGATGTGAGGCAGGCCCTGAAAAAAAGTAAATGGACAGTTGACGCATACAGAATCGCGGTTCAGACCTACAGGCAATCCCGGAGCAGCGGGGAAAAACGGGAACTGGAAAAACTCATGTCTGACATCAAAAAGGATTTCCGGACGGAACTGGGAGCAAACAATTCCAAAGAGAAAACTCTGTCCAAACTTTCCGGTGAACTGTATGATCTGCTGAATCAGAACCATCTGTTTGAACAGACTGCAAAAGAGAAAAAAGCACGGGATCAGAAGCAGAAAAAACTGGAGACTGAAATCAGCAGACTCAGTGCGGAAGTAAAGGAAATGCAGAGCGGCAGAATATATCAGAACGCGTTTGAATGGCGGTTTGAGTTTCCCGAAGTGCTGAATGATGACGGGGATTTTGTGGGATTTGACATGGTGATTGGAAATCCGCCGTATATTCGTCAGGAAGAGTTTTCTGCCATAAAACCGTTTTTGCAGCAGCATTTTCAGATTTACAATCCCATTTCAGATTTGCTCACATATTTTGTTGAACTGGCTTATAATATTTTAAGAGACAAAGGAATTTTTCAGTTTATCATTTCCAACAAATTTACCAGAGCAAATTACGGAAAGCAGATAAGAGGATTTTTGTCAGAAAAGACATCTCTTACACATTTTATAGATTTCAGCGGACTGTCTGTTTTTGATGAGGCCACTGTGGATGTTGCAATCATCGGTTTTGAAAAAAAACTGCCTGATTACAGCAGACTGATTTATGCAAAAATATCCAAAAAAGATTTTGATGTCAACAAGTTCAATGAGTATTTGAAACGAATAAGACAGGATTTTCTGCAAAACAGTCTGACAGAAAACACATGGGCTTTTGAAAGTGATGAGGTTCTCAGAATCAAACAGAAAGTGGAGGCACAGGGCGTTTTGCTGAAAGATTGGAATATTACAATTTCAAGAGGAATATTGACAGGTTATAATCAGGCATTTGTTATTGACGGAAAAAAACGTGCTGAACTCACAGCACAGGATCCAAAAAGTGCGGAAATACTGAAACCGATTCTGAGAGGCAGAGATATTCAGAAATATCATTCTGATTTTCAGGATTTGTGGCTGATACATCTGCATAACGGTTATAAAAAGGATAAAAAGAATATTCCAGCCCTGAAAGCAGAAGACTATCCTGCTGTCAAAAAGCATCTGGATCAGTTTTGGAAAAAACTGGAAAAGCGCACAGACAAAGGAAATACACCATATAATTTACGAAACTGTGCTTATACCGAGGAGTTTGAAAAGCCGAAAATCATTTATCCCAATATGACAAAGTTCCTGCCTTTTGTTTATGATGACAAAGGGTTCTATACCAATCAGAAGTGTTTTATCCTTACAGGAAATTCACTTGAATATTTGACAGCTTTTTTAAATTCAGATCTTTTTAAATTTTGTTTTAAAGACAATTTTCCTGAATTATTGGGAGGAACAAGAGAAATCAGCAAAGTGTTTTTTGAACAGATTCCTGTGAAAAAACCCTTAAAAAAACAGGAAAAAAACTTTAAAGAAAAAGTTGCCCGAATTCTCTCTGCCAAAAATGAAAATCCGCACGCGGATACCACTGTATTGGAAAGAGAAATTGACCTGCTGATTTATGACCTTTACGGTCTGACAGAAGAGGAAATCACCATTGTGGAAAGGAGAACGGAAAACCAATGAATCTGAATATACTGACCCCGCGCAAAGCCCTGAACAAGGCGTTTCTGAAGATCAAAGCAGTCAGAAATGAGATTGAGAATTTCCGGACGCATCTAATCGGGCTGCTTGACCGGATCAATGAGAATGAATCAGAGGAATTTCACAAAAATCTGGTGTCGGATTTTCTGCGGAAAAGTTTTTACGATCCGAATCATTTCATCAATACCAAAGGCCATACGGATTTGGTCATTCACAGCGGAAAGGATGCGCAAAGCCCGGTGGCTGTCATCATTGAGATCAAAAAGCCGGGAAACAAAGCGGAAATGCTGCGGACGGACTGTATCAATGTGAAGGCATTTCAGGAACTTGTTCTGTATTATCTCCGTGAAAGAATCAGCGGAAAGAATCTGGAAATCCGCCATGTGACTGCCACTGATATTTATGAATGGTTCATTTTTGATGCGAATTTCTTTGAAAAAGAATTTGCACAGAACAGAAATCTGGTTTCACTGTTCACTGATTTTGAGGCAGGCCGTCTGTCCGGGAAAACAACCGATTTTTTTTACAGGGAAATTGCTGCACCTGCCATTGCAGCAATTGAAACAGAAATTTCCTTTGCGCATTTTGACATCCGGGAATATGAACATGCCCTGAGGAATTCAAACCCTGAAAATGACATCAAACTCATTGATCTTTTCAAAATTTTCTCTCCCGAACATCTGCTGAAACTTCCCTTTGCCAATGACAGCAACAGTCTGGACAGAAATTTTTATGCTGAACTGCTGCACATCATCGGCGTGGATGAGACCGGAAAAGGGGGGAAAAAGCTGATTGAACGGAAAAAAGAAGAGGAACGCAATATTGGAACTCTGATTGAAAATGCCATTATTCAGATTGATGCCCTGGGAAAGATAAACAGACTTGAAAACTCCGCTCAGTTCGGAGACACATATCAGGAAAAACTTTTCAGCGTGGGGCTTGAACTTTCTGTGACATGGATCAACCGGGTTCTTTTCCTCAAACTGCTGGAGGCACAGTTAATCGCATATCACCGGGGAGACAAATCATACGCGTTTCTGCACACCGGAAAAATCAGAAATTTTGATGATCTCAACTGTCTTTTTTTTCAGATACTGGCCCGCAGATTGGATGAGCGATATAAACATTTGCAGGAGACTTTTGCAAAAATCCCCTGGCTGAACAGTTCCCTGTTTGAACCAACAGAACTTGAACATGAAACCATTTTTGTAAGCAACCTCAAGGATACGAACAGACTGCCGATTTTTTCCTCCACTGTGCTGAAAGATGAAAAGGGAAAAAAGCGCACAGGCTATCTCAGAGCATTGGAATATCTGTTTGCATTTCTCAATGCTTACGATTTTTCCTCTGAGGGTTCCGGAGAAATACAGGATGAGAAAAAATCATTAATCAGTGCCTCTGTTTTGGGTCTGATTTTTGAAAAAATCAACGGATACAGAGACGGATCATATTTCACGCCCGGATTTGTGACAATGTACATGTGCAGAGAAACCGTGCGCCGTGCAGTGGTGCAGAAATTCAATGAAAAAAAGGGATGGAACTGCAAAACCATTGATGAACTGTACAACAGAATTGGGGACATGAAAGAGGCCAATGCAATTGTGAACAGCCTGAAAATCTGCGATCCTGCTGTGGGTTCCGGTCATTTTCTGGTTTCCGCTCTCAATGAAATCATTGCTGTGAAAAACGATCTGAAAATACTGCAGGATCGGGACGGCAAAAGACTGAAGGAATATCATGCGGAAGTGGTGAATGATGAAATCATCATAACAGATGAGGACGGAAAATTTTTTCAGTACAGTCCGAAAAGCAGGGAAAGCCAGCGCGTGCAGGAGGCTCTTTTCCATGAAAAACAGAGTATTATTGAAAACTGCCTTTTCGGAGTGGATATAAACCCCAATTCCGTGAAAATCTGCCGTCTGCGTCTGTGGATTGAACTGCTGAAAAATGCGTATTATAAAAATGACAAAGAACTGGAAACACTTCCGAATATTGACATCAACATCAGATGCGGAAACTCCCTTGTCAGCCGCTTTGCGCTTGATGCGGATGTGAAACAGGTTCTGAAAAAAAGCAGATGGACAGTTGATTCTTACAGAATCGCTGTGCAGACCTACCGCAACTCCCGCAGCAGAGAGGAAAAACGGGAGTTGGAAAAGCTGATGGCCTGCATAAAAAAGGATTTCAGGGCAGAACTTGGAGCGAACAGCTCCAAAGCCGCGCAGATGAAAAAACTCACAGGGGAACTGTATGATCTGCTGAATCAGAACGGACTGTTTGAGGAAACCGCGAAAGAGAGAAATGAAAGGGAACGGAAACAGCGGAGGCTGGAGGCTGACATAAAAAATCTCAGTGCGGAAATGGAGGAATTTCAGGACGGAAAAATATATGCCAATGCCTTTGAATGGCGTTTTGAATTTCCCGAAGTTCTCAATGCCAGCGGGGATTTTATTGGATTCGACATGGTGATTGGCAATCCGCCGTATGGCATATCCTTCACTGCTCAGGAAAAGGAGTTTTTCAGGGAAAATTATGAAAGTGCCATTACAGTGAAAGATCAGCAGAAGGGTTCCACTGATTCCTTCAGTCTTTTTATGGACAGAGGGCTGCAACTGTGCAGCGGCAATGCAATGATGGCTTATATTGTTCCCCTGTCTTTTGTTTCAGGTGAATCCATGAGTGCTTTGCACAGTATCATGTTCAGGACATGTGAAACGATCCATGTGTCAGCCTATTCAAACAGACCCCAGAAAATATTTGAAAATGCGGATCAGCGGACGGCCATTGTTATCTGCCATAAGAACGGCAAACCGACACAAAATCTTTACACCACAAAGGTCAACAAGCGTTACAGGGACACGCCGGCTGCGGATGTGATAAAGCATCTGCGGTATGTGAACAGTTATCCCTGGGTGAAATACGGACGCATTCCCAAAGTCGGTTCTGAGATTGAAATTGGAATTCTGCAAAAACTGTTTTCCATAAAAACAGGGCTTTCCGATCTGTTTGACAAAGACGGGCTGCCGGTTTATTACCGTATCGCGGGAGGCCGATATTATAATATTATCACGAATTTTTCAACCAATTCCACACAGGAGAAATTTTTGCTTGTAAAGAAAAATTGTCAGAATTTGATTGGTGCAATTTTAAGCAGCAATTTGTATTACTGGTTTTCTCATATTTATTCTGACAATCTGCACCTGAAATCCTATGAACTTGAAATTTTTCCGGTTCCCGCAGAGAAATTCACAGCAAAGCAGACAAAAATGATTGAGAAACTTTATAAAGACTATCTGGCGGATTTGAAGAAAAATTCAAAAGTGAAAAAAGCCGATTATGCAACTATAGACAGTTACAGGGAATATTATGCCCGTTATTCCAAGCAGTTCATTGATAAAATTGATTTGGCAATTCAGGAAGCCTACGGGCTGACAGATGAGGAAATCCGCTTTATCATTGATTATGATCTGGAATTCAGAACAGATGATGAGGAATAATTGTCGCAGACAGTGATGATTTGAAAAAGATTGGGCAACCTGTTTATAGTTTTTATACCGATTCTCCATTGAACTGATACTGATCCGGAGGAGTGCAAAAATTAAGCGGAGCGGTTTTCTGCACAGCCGGAACTGCGGAAAAACTGGGGGGATTGGATCAAACCAATGGCGAATCGGTATTACAGTTTCAGAGAAGAGGAATTTGCCATTGCCGACGGGAAAAAACATAACGGGGCATCAGAAATCAGTGAACCGAAGCACGGACAGCAACAGTCTTGACAGAAATTTTTATGCCGAACTGCTCCACATCATGGGACTGACAGAGATCAGAAAAAGCGGGAAAAATCTGATTGAACGGAAAAAAGAGAGTGAAAGAAATGCGGGTTCCCTGCTTGAAAACGCCATTG
This sequence comes from uncultured Desulfobacterales bacterium, assembly GCA_964534335.1. Classification (GTDB taxonomy): domain Bacteria; phylum Desulfobacterota; class Desulfobacteria; order Desulfobacterales; family Desulfococcaceae; genus JAABRU01. The sequence goes on along the minus strand of CAZHPS010000085.1, from coordinate 1,987 downwards.
CCAGACTTGAGGAACTGAACAGAACAGGCAGAAATCAGGAACATTCAGCAGAAATCTGTCAGGCTCAGGTTTTCCATACCGGACTTGAACTGGTCATCACATGGATAAACCGCATTCTTTTTCTCAAGCTGCTGGAAGCCCGGCTGCTTGCATGGCATAACGGTGACAGATCATATGCTTTTCTGCATATTGGAAAGATTGAAAATTTTGATGCACTTGACCGGCTCTTCTTTGGGGTTCTGTCCCGAAAAAGAGAAAAGAGAGATGAAACTCTGCAGAATATTTTTGAAAAGGTTCCGTATCTGAACACTTCCCTTTTTGAAATTACAGAAATTGAACAAATCACGTTTTCCGTAATCGGGCTGGACAGTGAAAAATCTCTTCCGCTTTTTCCCGCCACTGTTCTCAGAGACCGCTCCGGAAAAAAACGCACCGGTGAAATGAACACACTGGAATATATGTTTGCATTTCTTGATGCTTACGATTTTTCATCTGAAGGCGCCGGAGAAATACAGGATGAGAAAAAATCATTAATCAGTGCCTCGGTTCTCGGTCTGATTTTTGAAAAGATCAACGGATACAGAGACGGATCATATTTCACTCCCGGATTTGTGACAATGTACATGTGCTGTGAAACCGTGCGCAGGGCTGTTGTGCAGAAATTCAATGAAAAAAAAGGCTGGAAATGCAGAGAGTTTGATGAACTGTACAACAAAATTGAGGATATAAGGGAGTCCAATGAAATTGTGAACAGCCTGAAAATCTGTGATCCTGCTGTGGGTTCCGGGCATTTTCTGGTGTCCGCGCTCAATGAAATTATTGCTGTGAAAAACGATCTGAAAATACTGCAGGATCGTGACGGCAAAAGATTAAAGGAATATCATGCTGAAGTGGTGAATGATGAAATCATCATAACAGATGAGGACGGGAAATTTTTTCATTACAGTCCCAAAAGCAGGGAAAGTCAGCGCGTGCAGGAGGCTCTTTTCCATGAAAAACAGAGGATTATTGAAAACTGCCTTTTCGGTGTTGACATCAATCCCAATTCCGTGAAAATCTGCCGTCTGCGTCTGTGGATTGAACTGCTGAAAAACGCGTATTACAAAGAGGACGGGGAACTGGAAACCCTTCCGAACATTGACATCAACATCAGATGCGGAAACTCCCTTACTGACAATTTATATTTTAAATTTTCAGAATTACTAAGTAATAATAATTTTCTCGGATTTGACATTGTGATTGGCAATCCGCCCTATGGAATAACCTTCACTGCTCAGGAAAAGGAATTTTTCAGGGAAAATTATGAAAGTGCCATTACAGTGAAAGATCAGCAGAAAGGTTCCACAGATTCCTTCAGTCTTTTTATGGACAGAGGGCTGCAACTGTGCAGCGGCAATGCAATGATGGCTTATATTGTTCCACTGTCTTTTGTTTCAGGCGAATCCATGAGTGCATTGCACAGTATCATTTTCAGAACATGTGAAACAGTCCATGTGTCAACCTATTCAAACAGACCCCAGAAGATATTTGAAAATGCGGATCAGCGGACGGCCATTGTCATCTGCCATAAGAACGGGAGACCAACGCAGAATCTTTACACCACAAAGGTCAACAAGCGTTACAGGGACACACCGGCTGCGGATGTGATAAAACATCTGCAGTATGTCAACAGTTATCCCTATGTGAAATACGGACGCATTCCCAAAGTCGGTTCTGAAACTGAAATTGGAATTCTGCAAGAGCTGTTTTCCATAAAAATCAGACTTTCCGATCTGTTTGACAAAGACGGGCTGCCGGTTTATTACCGTACTTCCGGAGGCAGATATTATAATATTATCACAAATTTTAAAACAGGATCAACAAAGGAAAACAGAATTTTTGTCAAGGCTGAATACCGTGATATAATCGGAGCGGTTTTAAGCAGTAATCTGTATTACTGGTTTTATCATATCTATTCAAACAATCTGGATTTGAAATCCTATGAACT
>CAZHPS010000084.1:0-18557 GCA_964534335.1 uncultured Desulfobacterales bacterium | reverse complement strand
GGCAGTCCTTTCGAATGCGGTATTTTACAACCGAAATGTTTCAAGTAATGGTATAACTGACAACTGATAACTGTTTACTGTTTACTGATAACTGTTCACTGTCAAAAAAGTTCGACATTGTCGCCCAGGTCTTCATCCTCATCCATTTTTCCTGTTTTTTGACCAAATCCGGCTGTTTCATCCCCAATCATCTCCGTATGGATTGGACATGCCTTTTCTGTTTTATTTTCCTCCCCGGATGTTTCTGATTTTTTCTGACTGTCCGGGAATACATAATTTCCGTATGTGTCTGTTTTGTCATGACCGTCCGGAGGTACCTGATTTTCGGATACATTTTCGGAATAATTCTTTGTCTGCCCATTATCGGACGCAAACAGAATGGCCGAACTGTCTCCTATATACTGGCTGTGGAGCTGCCGTTCACTTTTCATAGTGTATCTCCGGGCAACCTGATCCAGTTTGTCTGTCTCAATATTTTCCGCATGTATATTCCAGGGTTGCAGTTTTTCAGCCAGTTCTTCCAACTGTTCAAGATAATCTTCCAGGTCCTCAGCAAGTTCAGACAGAAAACCCAGGGAAGCCCCTGTATTCATCACTGCTGTCCGCAGATTTTCCGCTCCTTCTGCGGCTGCCGATGTATCCATTTTGAACTGCCCGTAATTTCCTGTAATCTCCCGGATACCCTCTTCCACGGACAGGGTTCCGGTTTCTTCAGACTGCGGTGTTTCAAAGGAATCCAAATCCAGTTCCAGCGAAAGGGAAACCAGAGCCTGGAGAATTTCCACCACATCCGAAACAAATTTGTCAGACTGGCGGGAAAGACTGCTCACTTCCTGTGCCAGAATTTCAAGCACCTGCCCTTCATCTGACAGACGGGCTGATTTGACCACAGCATTCAAAGCCTTGAGATGCAGATCCATGCTGATGCCCCGGACCTGATCAATATGCTCAGACAACTGGGAAGCGGTATTGGTCACCTGCTCTGCGGTGTTTTTGATCTGTTTTTCCAGCCCCTTTCCCTGAGTGAGAAGATCACCGAGCTGTTCCAGACCGTTTTTCAGCGCACGGATCCGCTCTTCTATTCTGCTTTCCGCGCGGTGTCTGGTTTCAAAAACAGATATGTCCGAAACCAGATGATCCACATGCCGGCCCAGTCCCCGGAAGGCCAGATCCGATTTTTCATGTGAGCCACGTATTTCGCTGATTACCTCTTTCATCTGAACAGTCTGCAGAAGCAGGATTTTATGCGCACGCGCAAACGCGCTGGCCGGGCTGTCGCCATCCATTTCCCCTTTGCAGATCATTTCTGCATCCCGCATTGCCATGACCATATGCTCAATCTTCTGCCGCGCGATATCGTGAAACTGCAGTGCCACCACCACTTCCCCGACCTGACGGGATATTTCACGGGAATGGGCATTGGATATGTCCAGTACCTTCATGGACAGTTCCATGATGCTGTATATTTCCCGGATGGCTTTCTGCACCACACGCTGCGCACTGCTGTACAGAACCCCGAAAGTTTCCAGCCCTTTCAGAATCTCGGCATTGGCTGCCATCTGCCCTTTGCGGGTGGTTCCTGCATCTTCCAGAATATTGCGGGATATGCCGGAAATTTTCCGGGACAGTTGACGGATTTCGCCGGTAAATGATCCAAACATCACACCTGCATCAGGGGAGCGGCTGCTTTCTGCCGCGATATTGAGACCAATGACATTGAGGGACATACCGGTTTTTTCAATAACCGAACAGATTCTGCACAGTCTGCCCAGATGCTCCAGACTCAAACCCACATTCATCAGACTGGTGCTGATTTTGCAGCGGTATCCCTGCAAATCTGCCAGGGAATGTTTGGCAAGTCTGTCAATACTGCTGAGAAAACTTTCGCATCCATCTGCGCATCCAATGGATTTTGCAGCATTCACAGTCAGGTCAGACAGATGTTCGGCATCTGCATACAGGGACTGGAGTTCCATGCCAATCCGCAGAAACTGGGGTTCAACTTTTTCCATCACTCCTTCCAGTGAGCGGATCAGTGCACAAAGATCAGGGAGTATTCCGTAAGCAGGAGAGAAAAATCGGTATAACAGGGGAAACCGCATACCTTTGTTCCTTATGCCGGTGAGAATTTTTCCCATATCCGCATTTTTGCTGATTTCGATAATCCGGTTGAGCATAATTTTCCGATCACAGGAGTTCGGTGAATTAAGTGTTCAGGTTTCAGAAGTCCCTGACATCTGAAACCTGAAACCTGACATCTTTTTCAGGGAATCAGCCCCAGAGAGCGAATTTCCCCGATTACCTTGTCTTTGTCAATGGGTTTGACAATATAGGAGGTGGCGCCTCCTTTGTAAAATGCCTGAAAAACCGTTTTGGGATCATCCAGGGCTGTAACCATGATCACCTTTACCTCCGCGGAGCCGCGAATGCCCGCTGTCTTTTCGGTTTCCCGTATCCGTTTCAGTGCCTCATGCCCATCGGTCTTGGGCATCATAATATCCAGGCAGATCACATCATAGGGTTTTTCTTCCTCAAGGGCCATCTGAAATGCCTGAACTGCTTCCTCTCCGTCCACAACAACGTCACAGTCCCCATAGGGAGCAAGGATTTCCTTGATGATCCGCCGTGAAATAAAATCATCTTCTGCAATCAGAATTCTCATTTTATCCTGCCATCTCCTTTGCCGCAGGGGCAGGTTCCGGCTCTGTCCCGGATTCCCCCTCTGCACCTGAAAGCGTATTGGCCGGGCCGGACAGTACTGCTTTCAGTTTGTCAAGTTCTTCTTCAATCCGCTGGGCCAGGATACGGGATTTGTCCATGTCTTTCTGCCGGGCAGCCAGTTTCAGACGGAATGCCTCATCTGAAACAGCGGATATCCCTGTATCTGTGGCACGCTGTTTCAGTTTTTCCGAATAATGCTCAACACTTTCCTCATTTCCCGAAGATATGGCTTCCCGCACCATACAGAGATCAGGGTATGCCTCTCTGAGAAAGATCTCCAGGGCCTGTCTGAACAGATGAACACTGTTCCCGTATTTTTCTGTTATCACTGTTGTGTCAAAACAGTTTTGCTCCATAATGCTGTCTTTACCGTCCTGTCCTCCGGCAGCATGATTCTGTCCCCATGTTTCCGGAGAATTTTTTTGCGAAATTCCGATATGTTTCCGGATAACCGCAATGAAATCCGACCGGTTGACGGGTTTGGAAATATAATCGTTCATGCCGGTTGCCAGACAAATTTCCCGATCCTGCTGGTAGGCATGGGCAGTCAGTGCGATAATGGGAATATCCGGGTCTTTTTCCCTTATAAGCCGGGTTGCCTCCAGCCCGTCCATTTCCGGCATCTGCACATCCATCAGAATAATATCAAAGCATTCACGGGAAAAAATATCCACAGCGATTTTTCCGCTGGCAGCGGGTGTGACTGTATATCCTTCATATTCAAGAATATTTATAAAGACTTCCTGATTGGTCGGATCATCTTCTGCCAGCAGGATGCGGACAGGTGCTCCGGAAGCACGTAACGCGGGACATTCAGGGGGACGGGACGCAGTTTCCGTATGCACGGATCCCCGGCTTTCCCCGTGCCTGACGCCGAAAACCGCTGTAAACCAGAATGTGCTGCCCTGTCCGGGACTGCTTTGCACCCCTATTTTTCCGCCCATTTTTTCCACCAGATTTTTGGAAATGCTCAGTCCCAGTCCCACTCCTCCGTAACTCCTGCTGATGGAACTGTCAGCCTGTGAAAAGGATTCAAAGATTTCCACCTGTTTTTCACGGGGAATGCCTATGCCCGTGTCCTTTACCCGGAAAATAAGCATAATCCGATCTTCAGGCAAATTTTCCGTATAACTGCCGTCCAGCGCCCCGTTTCCGGAAAGAGGCTCCCTGTCTGCTTCTGCAATATCCAGAGATACCTCACCAGAGTGGGTGAATTTGACAGCATTGCGCAGCAGATTTATCAGTATCTGGCGCAGCCGTGTGGGATCTCCCACAAGGTTCAGGGGCAGTTGGGGATCAATCCGGCACAGTATGCTGAGCCCTTTTTCCTGGGCTCCGGGCCGGACAGGGACAAGGGCCAGTTCCGTTACCGCGTGCAGATCAAAATCTGTGTTTTCCATTTCCAGTTTTCCGGCCTCAATCCGGGTGAAATCCAGAATATCGTTGAGCAGACGCAGCAGGGATTCCGCAGAATACTTTGCCATGGTCAGGTATTCCCGCTGTTTGGGACGAAGTTCCGTATCCAGAGCCAGACCGATCATGCCGATCACGCCGTTCATGGGAGTCCGCACCTCATGACTCATATTGGCCAGGAACCGGCTTTTGGTCAGGTTGGCAGCATCTGCGGCCTCCCTTGCCTGAATCAGTTCGCTTTCAAAGCGTTTGCGCTGTATGGCCAGCGCGTAAAGATCAGCCAGCCGCTGTATCAGTTTCAGATCTTTTGTGTTATAATCCCTGTCCGCATTGGCCAGAACCAGCAGTCCCACCAGTTTTTCGCCGATTATGGCCGGTGCGGACAGAAAACGGCTGATCTGCACATGCCATTCCGGAGTACCGGATGAGCGGGGATCATTTGCAGGTTCATTGGTCAGTATTGCTTCCCGGTGTTCCAGCACCCATCCCCAGAGTCCTGTTCTTTTTCTGAAAACAGCCGGATCAGCCTCTGTTCGGGCGTCTGATCCGCAACTGTTTGAAATAGTGGAAGAGATGAGATATTCTGTCTTTGGATCAATATGGCCCACAAATCCGTTTCTGCTGCCTGTGAGAATCCGGGCTTTTTCCAGTACCAGACAGGAAATGTTTTCCAGAGACAGCGCTGAAATCAGGGCCTGGGACAGTTCCGCTACAGCCTCATTGAGCGAGGCTTCCCATTTCAGTTCCTTTGTGCGTTCAGCAACCGCATTTTCCAGCAGATCTTTTTCACGGCGCAGCAGATCCTCACTGCGCTTGATCCGGAGCATGACATTGACCTGACTGACCAGTTCCGCTCCGCCAATGGGTTTGGTCAGAAACGCGTCCGCTCCTGTATCCAGCCCCTTAATCCGGCTTCTGGCATCGGTCTGCATGCCGGTGAAGATGATAATGGGAATATGTGTTGTGCGTTCATTGGCCTTGAGGCGTGCGCAGACCTCAAAGCCGTCCATTCCCGGCATGTTGATATCCAGCAGTATGGTATCAGGCTGTTCCTTTTCCGCGTTTTCCAGACCCTCAGCACCTGAAGATGATGTAAGGACAAGAATTTCCGGAATATATCTGTTTAGCAGTTTGCTGACGAATTTCAGAATTTCCTGTTCGTCATCAATGACCAGAATCTTTTCCATTTGTCAATCCAGTTTTCCAAATCTTTTGAGATGGCTCACCCGGATTTCACCGGTATGTGGCAGGAAAAATATCTTGCGGCCGCATCTCCCCCCTGTATCTTTTTCAGCCAGATGAAGACGCTCAGACTGTATCAGGGACAGAGCGGTTTCAATATTCTGCCTGCCCACAGACTGCACTGATCCGCTTCCCTCATACGCCCATGCCCCCTGAATAAACATGTCAGAACCTCCGAAAAGCCTCACTTCAATCTCCGGCCCCCGGATTCCCTGCCTGTGAAACAGGGCAGTCATGTTTGTCAGCGCACATCGGACATATTTGTAGGGATCTCCGCAATCTCCCGGACATCCGCAGCCGGCGGCACAGCATGGCATAAACGCGTGGCACATGGCCGCCATACCCATTCGGGAGTTTGTCAGGATAAGGGATATGCACGATCCCAGCACAGTGACAACCTTTACAGGCCGGACTGGCCTGCCTTCATTGAAAAAAAGCTGACCGGGTTTGAGAAAAATCACCGGAAGTCTGCCATAATCCGCAGGCTCAGGTTTGAAACCTGTCCATCCGCGTGTATTCATGAAGCTTTCCGGTAAACAGTGGATGTTTTCTGAACCAGGGGGACATTGAGTCCGTTGAGCGTTTCAGAATGACCTGTGAACAGATAACCGCCCGGAACCAGATACCGGCAGATCCGTCCCAATACATTTTCCTGGGTGCTTCTGTCAAAATAGATCAGCACATTCCGGCAGAAAACAATATCCATGGTCTGCCGCATGTCAAAATCATTGTCCATGAAATTGAGACGGCGGAACAGGGTCAGCGCGCGCAGTTCCGGAACAATGCGGACCAGATCTTTTTTTCTGTCCCTGCTGCGCAGAAGATATTTTTTCCGCAGCGGCAGGGGAACAGGTTCCACTCTTTCATGGGTGTAAATGCCCATTGCCGCACTTTTGAGCATTCTTGTGGAAATGTCTGTTCCCATGATGCCAAACTGAAAATCCGGACGCCGGATGCAGAACTCATTCAGCACCATCGCAAGGGTGTATACTTCTTCGCCTGAGGAGCATCCCGCGCTCCAGATCATTGCTTTTTTGCGGGTTCCCGTGCCATGGCTGCGGATCAGTTCCGGCACAATCACCCCGGTCAGATAATCAAAATGCTGGGGTTCCCGGAAAAAATCGGTTTTGTTGGTGGTCACCACATCAATCATGTGGGGCAGTTCCTCGTTCATGCCCCTTGTACTGAAAACATACTCACAGTAGTCCTCAAAACTTTTCATCTCCAGTTTCCGGAGACGTTTCTGCAGACGGGCCTGAAGCATGGTTCTTTTGGCTTCCGGCATCTTTATCCCCAGTTCTTTCTGGATAAAGGTGCTGAAGCGGACAAATATCTTTTCCGGCATCATTTCAAAGGGAACCGGGGAATCTCTTGGGCTCATGCAAAAAACTGTCCTTATTCGGAAACTCCGGTTTCATCTGTGTTTTCTCCGCCTTCACCCGGAGCCGGGAGTATCCGGTCTCCGCTGTTTTCCGCAACTGCCAGCTCGTCTGAAGAAAAAACCCTGTCAATATCCAGAAGGATGATAAACATCTCATTGCGTTTTCCTATCCCCCGGATAAATTCTGTGCGCCAGCGCATGCCGATATTGGGAGGCGGCTCAATCTGACCTGCATCCAAATCAATGACTTCATTGACCGAATCCGCGAGTGTACCAATAACCGTCACTTCCCCGTCCATGGAAATTTCCATGACAATAATCCGGGTATCCACTGAATTTTCCGTCCGGCTCATGCCGAACTTGAGACGCAGATCCATTACAGGCACCACATTGCCCCGGACATTGATGACCCCGCGCATGAAATCCGGGGTTCCGGGAACTTTGGTAATGGTGCTCATATCCAGAACCTCCCGTACCTGGGCCACATCCAAAGCAAATATTTCATCTCCCAGCCGGAAGGTCAGGTACTGGGAAGTCGGACTTTTTCCCGTTTGATTCATGACTGATCTCCTTTTTTTTCTGTTTGTATCATTGTTTTTAGGGGTTAATCAATGCAATCTTTGTTTTTTTTGAAAAATTTATTTTCACCCTGTTTTCCGGCCCGGCCTGAGTCTTTTGTCAATACCGGACAAATTCCCGGTCAGGTTCCTCTTCGCAGGTATCTGATTCAAGGGAAATATTCTTTGGAATCCGGTATGTCCCTTTCCGATCCCCGGCAGACGCACCTGCTTTCCTCCCGGTTTTCCTTTTTTTCTTCCAACTGTCCTTTTCTGTCACGCCTGCCGGTGTGTCTCCATCCTGACTGATTCTGAAAAAAGCAACAATCCCGCGCAACTGTTCGGACTGCCCTGCCAGTTCCTCGGCTGTCGCGGCCATTTCCTCGGATGTGGAGGCATTCTGCTGGATAATCTGATCCAACTGCTGGATGGCTTTGCTGATCTGCTCCACACCGGAATTCTGTTCACCGCAGGCCGCGCTGATTTCCTGCACCAGATCCGCAGTCTTCTGAATATCCGGCACCAGCAGCTTCAGTTTTTCTCCGGCCTGTTCAGCCACCGTGGTACTGGATGCGGAAATGCTGCCGATTTCCTCTGCCGCGCGCTGGCTCCGCTCCGCGAGTCTCCGGACTTCAGAGGCAACCACAGCAAAGCCTTTGCCATGCTCTCCGGCTCTGGCAGCCTCAATGGCCGCATTCAGGGCCAGCAGATTGGTCTGGCGGGCAATTTCCTCAATGACGGAGATTTTCCGGGCAATGTCTTTCATGGCCGTAACCGCTTCTTCCACCGCCTTTCCGCCTTCCATCGTATCCTGCGCGGCCTTGACCGCTATCCTTTCCGTCTGTGCGGCATTGTCTGAATTCTGGCTGATATTGGATGACATCTCTTCCATGGATGCCGAGGCCTGCTCCGCGGATGCGGCCTGTTCTGAAACCCCCTGGGAGAGTTCCTCAGATGTGGAACTCAACTGCTGACTCCCGGAAGCCACATTGTCCGCAGCAGTCTTTACACTGCTGACAATCATGTTCAGTTTTTTGAGCATTTCATCCAAAGCTTCCATAAGTCTGTCATCTTTGGAACGTATACGGAGTTCCAGAGTCAGATTCCCGTCAGCCATCTCTTCAGCCAGCCCCGTGATTTCGTTCATGGCGTCAATGAGCATATTCAGATTGTTTTTGATACGGTTGAAATCGCCTTTGTAAGCATCTGTGATTTTTTCCGGTATATCTCCCTTTGCGATCCGGTCAATGCACAGGGCTGTGACATTGATGGGATGAACAAAAGCGTCAATCAGGGTGTTGATTCCGGTGATCAGCTCTTTCCAGATCCCGGCATATGCCCCGGCATTGCCGCGCTGATCCAGTTCCCCGTCCCTTACTTTCCGCACCAGTTCCCCGGTCTCTCTGATCATCCGGCTGATGGGACCGGTGATGCCCAGGGTAATGCGGACAAACAGGATGCTTACGATGACAAGGGTGGCCAGAAAAACGATCAGTCCGGTCATGGAGGATTTGGAAATCAGTGAAGAAAGTTTTTCTGAAGCATCTTTCTGTTCCATATCCACTGATGCAACAAGTTCCGTCAGATTTGTTTCAATTTTCGCACCATATTCATCCAGTCTGTCGTCAATCTCTGCAAATGCTTTATGTATGCGGAGTGTTTCGCCTGCCCCCTCTTTGATCAGACGAAGCAGATCCGACTGAATTTTGTCTGCCAGCCGGGGAAATGTATCGCGAATCTGCCTGGCAGCGTTCTTCTCCTCCTCGGTTTCCGCGAGTGTGATAAGCTGATTCAGATATTCGCTGATTACTGCAACACTGTTTTTAATATGCGCCATGCGGCTTTGGCTGATATCCCCCTCATCTTTGTCAATAATCGCATCCATTGCCGCAAGCATCAGGGCGGAATGCGCGTGCATGATCCTCTGGAGTATTTCGGTCTGCTGATTCAGCGTATCTGAATGTTCGGCACTTTCCTTCTGTCTTTTCCGGATGGATGCGAAAATAACGCTGAGATTTTCTGATATGCCATCTCCGAGTTTATCCAGTTCATTGTCCATTTCAGTGAAGTCCGTCCTGATCTGCCGGGTTCTGCCTGTGCTCTCCCCGATGAGTTTTACCAAATCTGTACGGATGCCCTGCACCAGTTTGGGAAAATTTTCTTTGATCTGTCCCGCCTGTTCCCTTTCCTTTCCGGTGTCGGTGATTTCATCAATAATATTCAGTTTTTCCTGAAAAAAGCTGATACCTGAATTGATAATATCCATTCTTTCCTGACGAATCTGACCCTCATCTTTGTCAATGACAGAATCCATGGCCGCGAGTATTATATCAGAATGCGCCTGGATCATGCCGTTTAGAACTGCCTTCTGCCCGTTTCTTTTCTGACTTTCCTTTTCCGCATTCCGGATTCGGACATTGGTTATATGGGAATTGACAGCCAGCGCGGTCAGGCCGATGAAAACGGTAATGCCGATAAAAATCATTTTTGCGCTGATACTCAGGTCTTTCATGACAGTTCTCCTCTGATTTCAGGTTAATATCTGATGTACGCCCATCCACTTTATCCCAATGCTGCTGACTTTAAAAAACTGAGAAGGTGAAACTTCTTAAAGTAGCGCCAACCTGAGGTGCCAGGCGTCATGAAAATAAAACACTGAAACCTGAACACTGAGGTGATTTATTAAAATAAATATACCTGCTCAGTTCACGGCACAAGCTGGAAGCTTATGCTACTTTGTGGTATATTTTTTTCTGTAAATAGCCTGAAACCCAAAACCGGTATTGCCATTTATTCTCTGCAAAAGGGCAGGAAAAAATATCCCATGTTTGCAGAGAAATACCTGTTTTACCTGTCTTTTTGCCCCAGAAGCAGCCATGTTTCCATATCCCCTTTGCCTTTAATCTGAATAATACCCCGTTTTTCAAACAGATATTTCTCTTTCAACTGATCATAAACTGTTGATGACACATGAATGCCGTTGACCACGCCGTGGGATTCCATGCGGCTGGCAATGTTCACGGTGTCTCCCCACAGGTCATAACTGAATTTGTGCGTGCCGATAATGCCTGCAATGACCGGACCGGTATGGATTCCGATGCGGATGCTGAGATTCCTTTCCTGACCCGCATTCAGTTGTGTCACGGTTTTCAGCATTTCCAGAGCCATATCCGCGACTGCCCCGGCATGATCAGGCCGGGGAATGGGAAGACCGCCAACCACCATGTACGCGTCTCCGATGGTTTTTATCTTTTCCAGACCATGAGATGCGGCAGAATGGTCAAATGCCGAAAACACGGTATTGAGCAGAGTAACCAGATCAATGGGGGATATTCTGCCGGAAAGTTCTGTAAACCCCACAATATCGGCAAACAGTACAGTAACCGCCTCAAAATGATCGGCTATGATTTCCTCTCCCTGTTTTAGCCGGTTGATGATGGGTCTGGGCAGGATATTGAGCAGAAGTTCCTCTGATTTCTGACGTTCCTCCTGAATGGTTTTGAAATATGCCTGCTCCTGATCGTGGAGACGTTTGGTTGCCAGCGAGGCATTGACGCGGGCGTGCAGGATCGCGGGATCAAAGGGTTTGCTCAGATAATCTGCCGCGCCGGTTTCAATGCACCGCACAATGCCGTCCATATCATCCTCTCCTGAAACCACAATCACCGGAATATGGTGCAGTCTGCTGTCTGCCTTGACACGTGAAAGAACTTCAAACCCGTTCATTTCCGGCATCAGCAGATCAAGAAAAACCAGATCATAGGGAACCGAACAAATCATGTCCCATGCCTGTTTTCCGTTTTCCGCCTCGGCAATGATATAACCTTTCTCCTCCAGACAGGAGGTCAGCAGCATACGGTACATGGGATCATCATCCACAATCAGCATGACCGGAGGCCCGCTGTTTTTCCGATCTCTGACCCGGCCTGATGACTGCAGAACATTTTTGACACGGGTAAGCAGCAGTACCGGATCACAGGGTTTGGTCAGATAGTCAACCGCTCCCATTTGGATACATTTGGCAATGCTTTCCTGATCCATCTCGCCTGAGGTGACAATGACTGGTGTATGCCGCAGTATTTTTATGTTTTTCATTTCTGCCAGAAAATCAAATCCGTCCATTTTCGGCATGAGCAGATCCAGCAGAACCAGATCAACAGCCTGGGGTTCCCGTGTTGCGAGAAAATATAATTTCTGCAGTCCCTCGGAACCGTTGTCCGCTGTTATAACAATATAGCCGTCTTCCTCAAGGCATGAGGCCATGATTGTACGGCTCAGCACATCATCATCAATCACCAGAATGAAACCGTTGTATGCGTCCATGCAAACCATCCTTATTTTTCGGTAAAGGGTCTCACCGTTTGCAAAAAACCGCTCTGCTTAATTTTTGCACTCCGGAATATGACAAGCCGCATTGCTTCCCTTATTTCAAAGCATATGATTTGTAAATTCCAAGTTCAGGCATGGTTTTCTTTGCATAAATCTCAACACTTGGATGAGCTGAATGGGTGACAATCAGCGGATACACTTCGGCACCGAGATGCTGTGACACCCGGTTCACAAGTTTCTGAAACCGGTCTATATCCTTTTTTCCAAGCTGGGATTTGCTTTCGCCGATGACATAAACTTTTCTGCCGTTTTCCAGTCCTTCCCCGTAAATATTGATTTCATCATCCTTTCCGTCTGCATAAACAATAAACCGTCTGTCCATGACTTTGATATCAATATTTTTTTCTCTTTTCAGTACGCCGGGAAGAAACCGGATTGCTTCATTTTCCAGAAAATATCCGAATGAATTTGAAAGTCCGCCCAGTTCCTTGGACATTCTGTCCTGTCTTTTCACAACCTCTCTCAGAGTATCTTCTGTCTTTTTCTGGGACACTGCGAGTTCCTCCACCCGCTGCTCGGTTCTTTTCTGGGCATCAGCGAGTTCCTCCACCCGCTGTTCAGTTCTTTTCTGGGCATCAGCGAGTTCCTCCACCCGCTGTTCGGTTCTTTTCTGGGCATCTGCAAGTTCCTCCATGCGCTGCCCTGTTCTTTTCTGGGATTCTGCCAGTTCAAGCATTTTGTCACTCAGCAGAGAAACCACATCCTCCAGTCTCTTAAAATCGCTTTTTGTAACCGTGTCCAGTATCTCTCCCCTGAGTTTGTCCATAATTTTCATCATGGGAAACTGGATTTCTATGGGAAACTCCTGAATCACTTCGTTGTAGGACATCATAGGCATTTCCTCCTGTGCAAATTAACAGATAAGCAGGAAAAGAAAAATTTTCCTGTATACAAAAAACCGAATTTTTCAAAAAATCCGTTTTTTTGTACACTTCAGATCATAAAATCAAAGTTGACAAAGCAGCAGGTGTTTCTTCCAAAAAAGATTTTGTCAGCTTCAGCGTGAAAAGTTTGCCACAGATCCGATCTCAGTCATCGGTTTTCCCGGATTTTGATACCATTGCCAGCGCCGCCCGTACCTTTGGATATTCGCTTTTTATCTGATCCAGCAGACATGATACATCATTCGATCCTGTTTTGGCAATACTTTCTGTTTCCTGACACAGTTGAGCCAGTGCTGTTGCACCAAAGTTTTTGGCATTGGATTTCAGGGTATGCACCGCGCGGCGCAGATCCTCAGTTTTGCCCTGCTCCATTGCCTGCCGTGCCTGCTCCTGCATTTTCACAGCATCACGGAAGAAATCATCAATGAGTTTGGGCAGCATGACTGCGGCTTTTTTGCCAAGCATGGCTTTGAGGTTTTTCAAAGCCTGCGGATCAAGTTCCGCAGGTGAAACTGGATTTTCAGACTGCCGCACTGCATTCCCCTGAGTGACGGAATCTGTGCTTTGCGGAGTTCCTTCTGTTTTGTTCTCTCTGACGCGTGACGTACACTGACTCAGCGCGCGAACCAGTTCTTTGACTTTGAAGGGTTTGCTCACATAATCATCCATGCCCGCGTTCAGGCACATTTCCCGGTCCCCCTGCAGCGCATTGGCTGTCATGGCAATGATGCGGGGCTGTCGATCAGGGGGAAATTCCCTGCGGATCTGTTTTGTGGCCTCCAGCCCGTCCATTTCCGGCATCTGCACATCCATCAGCACTGTGTCATAAAACTGACGGCGCACAGCATCCACTGCCTCCAGCCCGTTTCCCGCAATGTCGGCAATATATCCGAGCCGCTCCAAAGTAAGCAATGCCAGTTGCTGATTGATGGAATTGTCTTCGGCCACCAGAATCCGCAGAGGATGGCGTTTTCCCACCTGCGAATCATATTCTGATTCAGATTCCCCGTCTTTTTCTTTGCCCGCGATGGCAGAACTGTCTCCTGCAAACACTTCTGTCATGGCATTGTACAACTGGGAAGCTTTGACCGGTTTGAGCAGCCAGGCTGCAAATTCAGTGCATCCGGATTCTTTTTCCGTCTGTCCAGCCGAGGACATCATCATTAAAGGCAGATTTTCGGTTCCTTTCTGCCGGTGAAGTTTTTCTGCGAGTTCCAGCCCATCCATTTCCGGCATCTGCATATCCAGAATTGCCAGATCAAACTGCTTTCCTGAACCGGCTGCCTCCAGTGCCTCTGCACCGGAGGAAACCGCTTCCGGACCCATTCCCCACGCAGATGTCTGACGCACAAGGATTTCCCGGTTGACCGCATTGTCATCCACAATCAGTACCTGTTTTCCGGTCAGACAGGGCTGCTCCGGATTCAGGTAAACCGGTTTAGCCATTTCCGCTGCCTGTGCGCGGATGGAAAAATGAAAGGTGGTACCGATTCCCTCAGTGCTTTCCAACCGCATTGTGCCGCCCATCATTTCGGTCAGACGTCTGCTGATAACCAGCCCCAGTCCGGTTCCTCCGTATTTCCGGGTTGTGGAGGAATCCACCTGACTGAAGGATTTGAACAGCCGATCCATACGGTTTGCAGGAATGCCGATGCCGGAATCTTTTACTGCAAAAAAGATCTCCCATACAGCTTCGGCAGGCAGACGCGATCCGCTTACGGAAACAATGACCTGTCCTTTGTGTGTGAATTTGACCGCATTGCTCAGAAGATTGAGCAGAATCTGGCGCACCCGGGTTTCATCTCCCATGACAGCGGCCGGAAGATCGGAATCTGCCATCAAACCAAGATCTATTCCTTTTTCATATGCCTTTACAGCCACCAGATCCAGTGCAGATTCCGCACACTCGCGCAGAGTGAACGGCACATTCTCCAGTTCAAGCTGACCGGCTTCGATTTTGGAAAAATCAAGAATGTCATTGATGATGGTCAGCAGAGACTCCCCGCTGTTTCTGATGTTTTCAGCAAACATGCGCTGATCTTTTGTCAGATCACTGCTCAGCAGCAGTCCGGTCATGCCGATGACACCGTTCATGGGTGTGCGGATTTCATGGCTCATGGTGGCAAGAAAGGCACTCTTGGCCTGATTCGCGGATTCTGCCGCGTCTTTTGCCTGTTTCAGATTCTCTTCCATATATTTGCGATCCGTAATATCCCTGATGCTCTCAATCGCGCCGATCACATTGCCTTCGGAATCATAAAGCGAGGCCGCAACCCCCCACAGATATATCTCTCTGCCCCGCAGATTCGGGATATATGCTTCTGCAAAAAGCATATTGCTCTGCCTGGTGATATGGCTGTATTTTTCCTCAATTTCTTCTGCTGAGAGATTGACCAGATCAATGAGAATCGGCCTTCTTTCACCATAAAAGGGAATGGCATATTCATAATTTCCCCGGCCTGTCATATTCTCGGATTTCACCCCTGTCATTTCTTCAATCTCTTTGTTCCAGAAAATCACTTTTCCCCCGTTGTCAATCACAAACGTGGCATCAGGCAGAAAATCGATAATCTGGAAAAACCTTTGTTCAGATTCCTCTGCCACTGCTCTTTCACGTTCAGCATCCTCTTTTTCCCTGCGCAGGGTGGCATCTATAATAATTCCCTGATAATGTGTGATGTTTCCGTTTTCATCATAGCGTATCCATGTTTTGTCCTCTGTCCAGCGCACTTCCCCGGATCGCGTCACAATTCTGTACTGGTGCTCAAATTCTGCACGTTTTTCCCTGCTGAATTGTTCCACCTCTTTTCCCACACGGGAAAGATCATCAGGAAAAACAATACTGGAATACGTAACACGGCCGGAAACAAAATCATCCGCTGTGTAACCAAACTGGGACACGCTTTCAGAAACATATTCCACAGGCCAGCCCGGCGCATTTTTCCAGAGAAAAACAATTACCGGACTCTGGCTGATGATATGTTCAAGTTCTCTGCGCTGTTCAATCTCTTTTTCAAGTCTTGTCTTGTATATCTTTTCCAATTCCTCTTTTTCTTTGCGCTGGGTAATGTCTTCCAGCATTCCTTCCACATAAAGCAGTTTCCCGTTTTCATCAAAAACAGGGCGGGTGTTGAGCGAAACCCATATGATGCTTTTGTCTTTGCGGTAAAACTGTGTTTCAAATCCTGCAACCATGCCATGCTCTTTTATCATGCGGAAAAGTTTCTTACGGCATTCAGTGTTCACATACAGTTGTTCTCCGATATTTGTGACATTCTGCATCAGATCATCAGGAGAATCATAACCCAGAATGGAAGCAAGGGCCGGATTTGCAGACAGAAATCTGCCATCAATGCTGCTTTGATAAATTCCCTCAATGGCATTTTCAAAAATGCTGCGGTATTTTTCCTCAGCCTTTTTCAGTTTCCCTATGAAATCTTCTGATTTTCTGTAAGATTCCTCAATCCTGTCTGCCATGGTGTCAAATGCACATGCCAGCAGCCCTGTTTCATCAGAAGGATTCATCTTCAGCCGAAAATCCAGTTCCCCTTCCTGAAAACGCTGTATTCCGCAAATCATATTTTTGATGCGGCCGGTTATGAAAGACGCCATCCATACAGCAATTCCCATTACAATCAATATCATAATAAGAGTGTAACACAGCAGATTTTTTGTTGTTCTTCTGATATTGGAGATAATCATATCATCAACTGTCTGCTGCTTTTTTCTGATTTCAGTTTCATAATCTTTGACAATTTTGTCAATATGCTCTTTGGCTTCCAGCGCGGGCCGGTGAAATTCATCCACATTCGCGCACATGGCAGTATAACCGAATCCGCGCAGACTGCTGCCGTACTGTCCGGTATAATAGGGAATTGCCGCTATGGTATAAAGTTTCCACAGGCCGCTCCACAGATTTACAAAAGAACCTGAACCTCCGTACTGGGTCAGACTGTGCCAGTCTATGCCCTGGGGAGTAAAATTCAGAAATCTCACATCCAGTCCCAATGTTCCGGCCTGCATCTGTTCCAAAGCAGGTTTTTTCTTAAAAGACTGTTCATGAAAAAAAGGAACCTGTTTTATAAATTCGGAAAATTTCTGTCCGCTTTCTTTCCATTGATTATACATCTCCTGATCCATCCAGAACGGGACAGGCTCCCCTGTTTCCGGTTCATATCCCACGATATAATAATCTCTGGGATGTGAAATGCACTGACTGTTATTATTGAACATAAACGCATAATTGCCTGTGGAGGCATCAGAAACGGCGGTATAGCGTTCCTCTGTGGGCAGGATGTGGTCAGTGAATTCCATAATATGCGTATGATCCAGGGCAAGGGTGATATATCCGATAATATTTCCGTTTTTTTCAACCGGAGTTGCCCAGCGTATGAGTCCCTGAAAACGCTTTCCCACCGGGTTTTCCTTTCCTGTATACGCAGCTTTTTCCGGTTCAAATGCAATTCCTTTTTTCTCAGCCGCTCCCGGAGTGTAAGTGCCGATAATCTTCGAACCGATGTAAGGCCCGATGACATCCGAAACATAGATTTCGCCCGGCTTCAGATCTTTGAGATGCCCAAAATAGGTCTCTGCCCTGCACCATGTGTTTTCCCTTTTGGAAACATCCCGGAGTTCTGACGGCAGCAGACTGCCTGTTGTCACTTTGCATTTTTCCATTCCATCGGGATTTACAAATGTCATTTCCAGATACAGGGGACGTTTCACGCTCTGTCCGGATTTTTCAGGCACTCTGTAATGAAATTCTTTGTTGTCTTCCGACTGCGCAGTCACAATAACATGTTTTTCCTGTGCTTCCTGTCCGGAAATCCATGAACTGCGGTCAGGACTCAGTATCCATTCCCCATGCTCTGTCACAAACTGCGTATGGGTGGAAAGAAAATGCTTAAACGATTCCTCTGTAATTTCCATGCCTGCTGCGTGACGGATATCCTCATCCCGCTGATAAAGAAAATCGGCAACTGCTTTTGCCGTGTCCGTTGTCATTCTTTCAATGGCTTCACGGGAACGCGAATCCAGTGCAGAAATGGAATCTTTGATTACATTGTCTCCCACCGCAGTTACGACATTCTGCATGTCCTTTGTCATTTCCGTTGTCTGTTTTGAGACATCTTTTCCAAGAAAATCAACATCTTTCCATGCAATCCATGCCAGCAGAACCAGCGGAATCACTTTTATCAGAATAAATATAATTACCAGTTTTCCCCGGATACCGAGCAGAAATCTTTTTGATGACATAGTGTTCCCTCCATTTGGAATAGTTGTTTATACTGACAGTAAACAGAACATGCTGGAAGCTTGTTCTGCTTTAAATATGCTTCACAGCACAGGCTGGAAGCATGTGCTACTTTATCAGGCTTCCCCGGACAATCTCCAAAGCTGCGCGCACTTTGGGATATTCACTTTCTATCTGCTCCAGCAGAGCGGATACATCACATGAGCCTGTTTTGGAAATATTTTCCGTTTCCTGACACAGTTGCGCAAGCCCGGTTGCACCAAAGTTTTTGGCATTGGACTTGAGCGTATGCACCGCGCGGCGCAGATCTTCACTTTTGCCCTGTTCCATTGCCTGCCGTGCCTGTTCCTGCATTCTGACAGCATCACGGAAGAAATCATCAATGAGTTTGGGCAGCATGACTGCGGCTTTTTTGCCAAGCATGGCTTTGAGGTTTTTCAGGGCAGCAGGATCAAGTTCCGCTGCCGGACATTCGGAAACAGAAGAAATTTTTTCAGCAGCCTGAACAGCAGCCGGAGTATCTGCATTTTGGGGAGAATCTTTTGTTTTTTCAGATTTGCTGCGGCAGGGACACTGACTCAGCGCGCGAACCAGTTCTTTGACTTTGAAGGGTTTGCTCACATAATCATCCATGCCCGCGTTCAGGCACATTTCCCGGTCCCCCTGCAGCGCATTGGCTGTCATGGCAATGATGCGGGGCTGTCGATCAGGGGGAA
>CAZHPS010000083.1:9089-18561 GCA_964534335.1 uncultured Desulfobacterales bacterium | reverse complement strand
TCGGAAAACCATTTCATTACTCTGCTAAAAGCTGTTATTATGGTGTTTGCAGATGTAATATTAACTCTTGTAGCCGATTGTGTTAATCCTGTTAGTTGAGTATTGAATAGTTCGGCGTTTGGTTCGGTAAACATTTTGCCGTCTTTGTCTATTTTCACATTACCTCCATTGCGAACATGTCCTAATGTTTCGCCACCAGCTATTGCTGTATGTGCCGATAGTGTCTTTAATATTTCGTTTGGTGTTGGCTCATATTCATTCATTATAACTACTTGCGACTTAGCTGCAGTAACAGGCAATATAATTGCTGTGCCTGCAGTAATAGTATCCGATACCGACATACCATTTATTTGAGCAATTTCAAAAGCATTCTCGGCAGTAGCGGTTTCTCTTATCGAAATAGCTGTAAATGTATCTTCATCACGAGCTATAATTATTTTATTTGTTGGCATCTATTATCACTCCTTCGTTTGTTATTGTTACTTGTTTAACGTTAAACCCATCGCTTCTTAAATGCTTTTCAATTCGTAATTTTAAAGCATAAATATCGGTAGTATTTATATCAATTATTGCATTAGCACCAAGCTCAGGATATTGCTTAAAATCACCGGGTGCCGAAGCAATAATTAATTGAATATCGTCGGCATCGCAATCGGCAATTGCCAAATCGCCGTCCTCAATCACTAAATCTAAATTTTCACTTAACTTAAAATCTTTCATAGCTTTTAGTGTTTTATTTTTGTATCTTCAATTTCGGTTTGTGTTGTGTTAGCAAAAACCATTGTAGTATCTGCTGGTATTATTGTAGTTGGTGTAGTTACACCTCCAGCATTTATATAAGCGTGTTGATGTGTTTTCAGTTTGCTTTCGAGGCGATTAATTTTTTCTATCAGTTTATCAATTTTTACCAAACCATTTATTCCATTATTAAATACCATTGCATTGCTATTTAAATCTATTTTAAAAGTTCCTATTTCAATATAAATACTTTCTATTTCGCTATATTGAGCAATGTAACTATCCTTTTGGTTAATTTGGTGTACAATTACCTCCGAGCCTTGTTTTGGTTTTATTGTAATTCCGGCAGTAGAATCTATTACCACAGCATTTAACCTAACATTAATCAATTTTGCGTGTCCGTCTATTGGGTCGCAGTCGCAGGTTCTGTCTTGCACATTGCTCACAGTGCAAATATGTATTTGTTCGTCGGGCGTGCCTGCAATTCGTTTTATTAAACTTCCGGCTTCACTCATTTTATTTGTCCTCCAAGTTTAATTTTTTGCCTAAAACCCCAAATTCCAAAACTATATGTTACAGCTTCGACTACAAATTTTTTATTGTTTTTTTCTGGAAACTCTTCGCTAAACAGATGAACAATATCTAATTTCCGAACGTATGGCTTACCAAAGGTGGTTATTTCGCCAACAATTCTATCTACCTTATACTCTTTAAGTTTTGCTTCCGCAAAAGCATCAAGTTCTGCTTGTGTGGTTACATTATTATTATAAAATGTTCTTATTTCAGCATCTTTTGCAACCTTTGGGCGTTTGCTTACGAGTTTTTTATTGTTTTTCAATATACATTTTGCCACTATTTGCAAATTAACATCTTCGGCAAGTTCGTAAGTGGTAGCATCGGTTATTATATTTATACCCGATTTTAATTTTATTGTTGTTACATTGCCCGATTTTAGTGCCATTACTCCCGGTAATACACCACAAAATAAATTATCGCGAAAAAAGAATTTAATAGGGTAATGCCCCATAAAGTAATCGAACACCTGTGCTAATGTTACATCTTCGTTAATACGTACTTCGCCTAAGCTAAAATCAGCAATATCTGTTTTGTAACCTTTTACATATTTATTGCAAAATTCTTTAATTAGTAATTTTGGATATGTTTGTTTTGCGAGCTTTATTTTTTTAAAAGTAAAAGCCTCGTTTTCGCATTCATAAACTACGGGTGTGCTTTTGTCAATTTTATTTACATAGCCACTAAAAATATTATTTAAGTTTCCATTGTAGCCTAATTCTATTGTTACTTTATCGCTTTTGCTTATTAACTCATGCAAAAACTTATTGCCTATTTTAATCTTACGAGGAAGTGTTATTTTGGCTGTATCGGTAAAATTATTTACCGATGTAACAACTTCGCAATTGGTGCAAAAAGGCACTTCAACAGTTTTGTTGCCGTTTGCATAAATAAATATTATTTTACTTGTTAGCTTTAGCATATTAGTAACCTCCTGTGTTTTTATCGGTTACGTTTAAATCAATATCAAAATCGCTTAATAGCGACAGTTTAAAGTTTATTGTATTGGTATATTTTGTTCCTTGCTGGTCGATGCTGTAATTTTCCATTACCAATTGTTGAACACCAAACGAATTTATTAATACATTTTCAACACCAATATTTTTTTCGGTAGAAAACAAATTGATAAATCCTTGCAAATAACCCATTGGGAAAGCATTTGATGTAGGGCTTATTAATGACCCCGAAATATCAAATTTAAAATCGGTAGCCTGTATAAATTCTTTTACTGTTCCACGTCTGCCTGTCATTGCAGTGCGAACAATAGTGTTTTCCTGTGTTACATTTATTTTTGCATCAATAATCTGAATTTGCAATGTACTATCGTTACTTTTAAATATTAAATTATTACGCACTGCCAATCGGCTGTCGCTTGCATCGTAAGGCGATTTTGCACCACTTGTACTTAGTAGCAGCTGGTTATCGTTAGTTAATTCCTGTTTGTCTAATCCTACACTATACCAAGCACCTTTGCCCACCGCCACTGCCGTAGTTACACCTGCCTGATATGCTGCATTTACAACATTATTAGCAAATATATCGCCAGTGTTTCCTGCCAATTTGCGTAAAACTTTATCGCTTATATAGTATTTAAAAACACTCATTTTATTTAGTTTGTTGCATAATTAGTATCGTTCACTATCATGGTTAGTGCATTGGTTAGCTTATCCATAAAACTTGTGGCATCTTTAGGGTCGTCGCCTTTGTTAAAATTATTGTTGTTTACACCCACCAAGTTATCAATGTTTATTATTATTTGCTTTATCTGTTTGCCTCCGCCTGTTATGGCATCAGTGGCTTTATCAATATTGCCAGTACCTGGTATTATTAAATTTCCCGTCTTTTTTGCACCACCGCCCAAAAACTCCGATAATCTTTCCCATTCTTTGTCAGTTGTTATATCTTTAAATGCTTTGCTTCGTATTGCATCAAATTCGGCAGCAAGTTTTTTATCATTAAAAAGCCTATTATAAGTGTTTTCGTCTTTTATATTTATACCTTTTGCCTGTTCGTATAATGATTCTCGCTCTACACCTGTTAGGTTTTTTTTGTAAATATCAACTACATTTTCTTGAGTTTTAATAGCATCAAGGTTTTCTTTCATATACCTTGCAAATACAGTTGGATTATTAGATTCGCTCCATTTTTTATTATCCTGTACTATCTTTTTCTGTGCTTCAAATAATGAATATTTATATATAAATTCTGATGCTTCGTTATCTTTTGGGTTTTTGGCATAACGAGACGTCATTTCGGCATTTTTTTTTGTTAATCGCGATTTTCTAATAAGTCCGTCCTTCTGGCTCACATCTTCATATATACCATATTTTTGTTTAAAAAAATCTTGTAACTCTCCTAAATCAACTTTTGCTCTTACAAAAGTTTGATAACGTGCCCTTGTATTATATAAATCCTGCAGGTCTTTTTCTTCTTTTGTAACATAGTCTTTCATTGCAGCATAACGCATTTTAGTTTCATAAGCTTTATTAACATCATCAAGTTTTGTTAATAATTCGCCATTTTTAACAGTTTCAAGGTCTATGTTTGCCAAAAACTCTGGATATTCCGCTTTTAGTTCCAGCAGCATGCGTTTGCGTTCAGCTTCGCCGGTATTAGCATCGGTAATTATACCTACCAATGAATTAAGCTGTGCTTTCTCTTCCGCAATTTTTTGTGCCGTAGGAACCGCAACCCACTCTGTTGCTGTTGCAACTATTTTTTGCATTCTGCCAAGTGCCGAATCAAATGCTGGTTTTAATTTTTCGCCTACGGCAACTTTAAGCCCAAAAAACGAATCCTTTAAATTACTAATTTGTCCTTCGGTTGTTTTTGCTTGTTGCTCCATCATCCCCGAAAAACCTTTGCTTTTCATTATTTTGGGTAAAGCTGCAATCATCTCTTCGGTAGTGGCAATTAGCTCTCCATTTTTACCAATTCCTTTTCCGGTTGCTTTTATCCAGTCATCGGTACTTATTAGCAAATCGCGGAACATATTTACGCCTTCGCCTTTTTGTCCGGTCGATAATTTCGCGTAAGCCGTCATCACTTGCTCTATAGGTTTTCCGGCAGCAGCACCCAAATCACCTAATTGTATCAGGTTGGCTTTGCTGTACCTGCCTATTGCCTGTAATTGATTTCCTGCCTCTACTACTTGATTAAGCTCAAATGGTGTCGATTTGGCTATATCAGAATATTCGGTCATTCTACCTCGTGCAGCTCCTTTACTGCCGAGCATAGTTTTTAATGTAACATTATATTTTTCAACTTGTGCTGCTGCTAATATTGCGTCCTTGCCATAATCTAATCCACCAACTCCAACTCCAATTAAAGCTCCAAAACCGAGCATGCTTTTTGAAATACCGAAATTGCTTTGCAATTTATCAAAAACACCTTTCGATTTTTCGCCATATGTTTGGGTCGATTTTGTTAAACTTTTTATCTTATCTTCGGTTTTTTCAATTAGCCTGTTATATTTTAAAATATGGTCGGTTCTAAAACTTGATTCTGATGCTTTTTTATACCTATCAATATTAGTTTTTAATTGGCTTATACTTCTATTTTGGTCATCAAATGGCGAACGAACACGTTTTGTGCTTATTTTATTATAAGCAGTATCCATAGAGCTTATTTGCTTGTTAAAAGCTGCTGATGTTTTACTAAAATCATCAATAAGTTTTATTACATATTCTACATTGTTCGACATTTCAATTTATTTTGTATTTTTTTAAAAAATGCTTTGGGTTTATACTATCGCTTTTCGGTAAAGCTTAATCTTCCGGTTCAAATCTGCTTCGCTTCGACCTAACATACTCAATATCGTTAAATGCCTCTGAGAGCTGCGTTATAGTCATTTTATCAAGAACTTCAGGTGTGTATTTAAGATAGTAGCGTACAAATGCTCGAATTACTCTATATTTATGCACTACTATCTCATACACTGGTGCCCTTGTTTCTAAGGTATTAATTTTCGCAGAGGCTAAAGCTCCTCCAATTGACCATCTACTTTTTTAATTATTCCACCAAGCCAGTCAAACAATCCCATGCGGTATTTATCAATAGTTTTTAGTTCAACATCTCCGTCAATCCAACAATTATCTACAAGTGCAATATCAAACTTAATCGACGAACCACCACTTATTGTTTTGCAAGCATCTAATGTTAGCAAATCAGGCGATTTCAAAACACACCATTTACCATCAGTAGTAGTATATTTGTAAATATTCCCATACTGATTTTTCCACATCTTTATCTGTTCCGCTGTTGCTTTGCCTATTTCTATTTGTTCCTTTTTCATTTATCTCTTTTTTAATTTACCAGTCACCATTTACCAGTTACCGGTTACCAATAATTAGTTCCACTCAATATGCGAAATTTCTAAGTCTAACATAGTTTCGTTTTTAGTGTCGCCTTGTTTTAGCGAAGTAGAATCTTTTTTAAATTGGCAATTCCGTAGCTTATGTGTAATTATCAATCCGCCTGTTACAGGCACATACGAACACACAATATCAAAAGGAGCAATATCTTGCAATCTGCCTGTTGGCGATGCAGTTCTTATGCTCTCAATTTCCGAGCGTAGCAACGATATTGAACCTTTGCAAGTAATATTGCCATAACCACGAGCCACTGGCTGTTGCCCTGCTCCGTAAATGTTTTCTATTACCTGGTCGTCTTCGTAATCTATTGCAGTAACTCCCGTAACTACAACTCCTGCTATACCTACTTTTAGGCTTGCCCACGATGGCTCTACGCCATTAATTAGAGGTGTAAATCTTATACCGTTCATTTTTTATATTTTAGATGTAAAACCTATTTTAATACGCAGTGTCCTTGTAACTCCAAGTAGAACTTGTTTTATAACCATTTCCACTTCCGAAGTCGATAACACATTTTGGTCGGGATCAACCGATACTTTCCAGCCCGATAGCTCACCCGCTTTCTCAAGCTCTTCAAGTCCTTTGCTACCAAGCACCTCAAACGAGCTGCAAGTTACTGGTGACAATTTACCGGTGGTAGCATCTACCTTAAGTGGCGAGTTAAAAGTTGGTAATAGATAATTGTAAATTTTACGCATTGCTTTTGCCATTGTACGATTGTTTTCTAAGTAAGCATAATCGCTTGTAGGCACAATGCAACTATAGCTATCGTTAAAATAAGTACCTGTATTACCAGGATACTTTTTTAAATAGATGTAGCCTTTGGTGTCTAACGTTGTTAGTTGGGCAGTTGTTAATTCTTTAAAAAGCTTACCATTTTGCAAGCATGGTATTTCATACTCGCCATTAATAGACATATTAAATTTAGCAACCCAACCAATATTTTCGTGCACCGCAGCCTTTGATATTGCAGCAGCAATTAAACCGGCAGCACCAACATTGTTAATATCGGCACCTTTGCCCGATGCTGTACCGGCAATACATACACTTACTAAATTGCTTGTGCCAGCAGTACGTAAATCGGGCAAAGTTTCAAGGTCGGTTACTGCCGATATATTGGCACAAATAACACCAACTGCAGGAGCTTTTTCGTCCTCAAGGGTTGCGAGCTTCAAATTTAGTGCCGTTACTTGTGTAGCCACAAATGCTAAATTTGGCATAACTATATACTGAAGTATTTCGCCATTTGATACATCTCGCATTGTGATAATCTCAGCAAAATCGTGCGAAGTTACTGCAAGAGCAAACACTCCAACCCAAAGCTTTGCATTAGGATTTACAGCAAAGAAAACTTCAATATGATAATATAAATCAGGAAACAATGCTGCGGTTATGCCTTTAGCAACTGCATCTTCGAGCGAAGTAATATTTTTTACTCGGTCGGTTGTAGTAAACCCTGCAGGCAGGGTTGCCTTATAAGCAACCAAACCTGTAATATGATCGCTACCGGCACCTACACGACCGAGCCCACCTTCGCCTTTTACAAATATTAATTTTCCCATTACTTACATTTTTCAATTTCGTTCAAATCCAGTTTACGCATTTTACACCAGTCAATAGCCAAATCTTCTCTATCGAAAATTGAACCATCTGGGCATTTATAATTGAGCTTTTGCTCTTTTTTAGTTTCCTTTTTTACTTCAGCTGTTTTGTTTTCCTCGTTTGTTGCTTCAGGTTCTTTTACTTCTTCTTGAGTAGTATCTTGAGTAGCTTCTTCAACGTTCTCGGGTGTTTCCTTTTTTACTTCAGCTGTTTTTTGGGCTGAATTATCAACCTGTTTTGTTACTTTCTTTTCCATGTTGTAATATTTTTTTGAGTTAATAAATAAAGTAGATAAAGTATAATTACCATTAAGGCAAATCTGCCTACCCATAGCTGAAACCATTGCCAGCCTGTGAGGTAATTTTTTATTTCGGGTGCAGGTTTTATTTCTGTTTTGCTTTCTGTTGTTGTTTCTCTATTTCGTAATGTTATATAAATTGCTTGACTATCAACAGGTACAACTACTTTAATAATATTATCGTGTATTTGTATATCGGGTTTTGTCGATTTTCCAACAGCTTTTAAATCTATTATTTGCCGTATATAAACCTTTCCCAAACTATCGCAGGCGAGCAATGCCATTGCAACTCCTTTATCGGGAGCAGTAAATACAATTGTATCGCGAACAATTTCTTTAATTGTTACTACCTTTTCGGTATTAATGCCAATATCACACGGATACTTTTCTCGGCAGTTCTCTTTTGTTACGCAACTATATGTCAGAGTTAACAATATGCTTATCAGTAAAATTGCGAATAACTTTTTCATTTGTGTTTTTAATTGGTTTGTAAATATTTTTTTCTGGTATGCCCCATGCTCTTAATTTTGTTGGCACGTCAAAGCTTGGGCAAGCTTTATTAACTAATTGATTATGTCCTACTATATAAGCATTAGGGTGTCCCCGAATAAAAGCTCTTATATAGTTTTTAAGCGAAGTGTCTTGAGCTGATGTAAGCGTATTATGGGGCTGCATTTTTTTATCGCAACCACCAATATAACAGATATTGCGAGCTATTCCATTATACTCGGCAGCCCCATACGCTATTTCATTCCATGTAATTACAGAGTCTTCATTGTATGGCACAATATTTACTATTCTGCCATTTAGCTCAATTACATCGTTATAACCCGGTTTTTTCCAACCTTTGCCTCCTTTGGCTTTTGGGCGTGTAAACCAGTCGGCTAATTCTACTGCTTTTAAATTTCTGCCTGCCGGTGTTGCCGAACAGTGAATTATTAATGCTTGTAATTTATTCGATTTGGTGTTAATAGGCTCCTGATGATTAACCAATATTGCTACCGATGCTACCAAAGAGGTAAATATTACGCCTATTATTGTTTTCTTATTTGCTGCCACTGTGCCTCTCTTTCCATTTTTTTACTATATAGTTTACAAGTAATTTGCCAACAATACCGCCAACACCGCCTATTAATCCAAACATAAATACCTGTGCAGCATTACTTATTACAGCTGCATTTATTGATAAAAGGCTTAATGTTGCTCCTGCCGATGCCGAAAATACGTTGTCTTTGCTCATTTTGTTTTTTCTTTTTTTTAAAAAAAGCCTACCCTAAAGCAGGCTTTTTATGTTTATAAAAGTTTAATGTTAAGCAGGAGTGCCTTGATAAATCAAAACAAATCCTTTTTTATCGGCTCTAATGCACGAACCACCTGCACGCACTAAAAACGATAATACATCGCCGTAATACTCTGCTCTATTTTCGTTATCGAAAAAGTCAACGTCTCCTAATGATCTCGAAACTGCTTTATCGTACCATGCAATACCAGCTGCCGAATCGGTAACCGCATCGGTTGCTGTCCATGCTTTTAAAACACCTGCAGCTGTCGTTTTTGCAACCTTACTTCTCATAAAGAAGTTGAAGTTCATATATTTCCCTATTACACCTGTTTCAGGATTTGCTCCGGCAAGGAAATGGTTAGTTTCGTTATCGGTTAGGTCGTCCATCAGTTGGTTGTACATATCCGAGTCAAGTAGTATATTTCTACCTTCTTGAGGAATATCTTGTCCGTCAAAGGTTTTTTTAATTGCCTTTACAGTTGCTTTATTCATTAATTTACGATTGCCTGTAGCAGTAGCAATATGCGATGCAACGTTGCCACCCAAAGTTGCTTGAACATTTGGTGAAGTAGGAACCCATGAATAAACTATATCGCTGTAAACTTT
>CAZHPS010000083.1:2616-8989 GCA_964534335.1 uncultured Desulfobacterales bacterium | reverse complement strand
GATTTTGATGCAAATGTATTGTCAGCAAATAAACCTAATATTATACTGTCAAGCCATATTTCTGTTTGTAATGCCATTTTTTGTTTTGTTTTAAGTGATTACTTGGTTTAATTTTGTTTTTGTTTAAGTGATTACTTGGTTTAATTTTGATTATTTTTTGAATTTATCGTCAAACTTTTGTTTATATAAAGTCGGGTTTTTGGCATGAAGCTCTATAAGCAAACCTTGCTTATCAAGTTCGTCCCAACTCAATTTCTCGAATTTCGACACGTTGCCTTCGCCTTCATTTGC
This sequence comes from uncultured Desulfobacterales bacterium, assembly GCA_964534335.1. GTDB lineage: Bacteria > Desulfobacterota > Desulfobacteria > Desulfobacterales > Desulfococcaceae > JAABRU01. The sequence goes on along the minus strand of CAZHPS010000083.1, from coordinate 8,698 downwards.
TATTTGTCCAGCAATATTTGGGCGAGCCGATATACTTTCAAGCGATAGTTTGGCACTATCAAAATCGGTAGCAAAAAGTTTTTTAAACGATTCTTTGGCAGAAGCATTTATTTTGCCTTCTTTTATAGCCTTATCTACAAGAGCTTCGGCTTCTGTTTCACGAGCTGTTTTTTCAGCAAGCTCTCGTACTGTTTCTTTGTCCTTTAGCTCTTTGTTTTCTTTTAACAAATTAGCTACATCGGCATTCAATTCTTCTTCGGTTGCCGTTTCTGGCTTACCTAAAGTAAGTGCGATTTTTTTCATCTCTGTTTCATTTTGTTTTTGGTTGTTTGTTTGCTTATCTAAAAGGCTAACAGGGCATTCATTACCATCTGCCAGTTCTATTATTTTCCCTTCCGTATCGTAAAATGCTAATCCTAAAGCATTATCATTTGAGCCTAAATCAACAATTGATAGCTCTCGTAGTTTCGATTTTAAAACTGTTCGGCGTGTTTGTCCGGGTTTTAAATGCTCAGCCAATTCGCTCTCTTCAATTACTTGCAAGCCAGGCGAACCCATATTTAAAATACCTGCTTCCCATTTGCTTTCAATTTTTTTGGCAAATTTGTCGGTTTGGTCAAAAACAGGCAATCCACTCAAAGCTCCATTCTCAAATTTCAAATCGGTAACTTTGCCTATCGGCAACACTTCGTCTTCAGTTCCTCTAAATGCTCTATTGTGCATCCAAAGCAATATCGGGTTTTTGCCAAATTGTGAAACATCTATACCATCTGTTTTAATCCAAAAACCATAACTGTTTAAGTTCTCATCTGATATTACTACGCGTCTTGCCATCTCTTTTTTTATTCGTTTTAATTATTGAGCCACAAAGTACCGCTGTTTTTTTAGCTAAATCAATTAATATATCAACCCTTGACATACTTATGCCAACCCTTGACATATAGTTGCCAACCCTTGACATCTTAATTGATTTTTAATATTAATCCGCTGAACTTTGCCATAAAAAAAATGGCAAAGCAAACTATTAGCGAGAAAAAAGAATTTGCAAAACTTCTTTATCTTCAAAATAATGGCATTTCTCAAAAAGAAATATCTCAACGTGCTGGTATTTCAGAAGTAACTGTTGGCAAATGGATTAAAGCCGAAAAATGGGAAGAACTTAAAGTATCGCTTCTTACCACCAAAGCCGAACAATTATCGTTGCTCTACAACCAACTTAAAGAACTTAACAATGCTATCAGTCGCAGAGATGAAGGCTCGCGTTACTCTACCAACAAAGAAGCCGATACTCTCATTAAAATTACAGCTGCCATTAAAAACTTAGAAGTTGAAACCTCTATTGCCGATAAGGTTGAAACTGGGCAACAATTCCTTTCATTTATTCGTAAAGCTTCGGATATTGATTTAAGCAAGCAGGTTGCCAAATATTTCGATGCTTTTATTAAATCTTGTATGTAATGATTAAGCACACCGATAAACAAGCCTTTCGCGATTGGGAAGCATACTACAACCAATTTATTCAAGATGTTGATGTTGATTCATCTGAAAGTCAAACCGACAAACTCAACAGAATTAAATATCTCGAAGCCAACCCCGAAGAGTGGTTTAAATATTATTTCCCTACTTATTGTACTGCCGAACCTGCACAATTTCATAAAAGAGCCACAAAACGGCTGCTAAGCAATAAACGCTGGTACGAAGTGCGAGCATGGAGTCGCGAATTAGCTAAATCGGCTCGCAGTATGATGGAAGTGCTTTTTTTGGCTCTTACCGGCGAAGTTACCAACGTGCTTCTCGTTTCTAATAATTACGATAACGCCTGCCGATTGCTACTGCCTTTTATGTTGCAATTGGAAAAAAATATGCGTTTTATTAACGACTACGGCAAACAACAAACACTCGGTGCTTGGGAAACAGGAAATTTTACTGCCAAATGCGGGTGTAGTTTTCGGGCTCTTGGTGCCGGGCAATCGCCTCGCGGTACTCGAAACGAAGCCAAACGCCCCGATTTTATTCTCGTTGATGATATTGACACCGACGAAGAGTGCCGAAATCCCGACCGTATTAAACAAAAATGGGATTGGATTGAACAAGCTCTTATTCCTACTATAAGTATATCCGGTAATATCCGAATACTTTTTAATGGAAACATTATTGCCACCGATTGCTGCATTGTGAGAGCCGGCGAAAAAGCCAAAAAATTCGATATTGTGAATATTCGCGACAAAAATGGTAAATCTACTTGGATTGAAAAAAACAGCGAAACCGACATCGACTTCGTTTTATCTACCATTAGCACCAAATCGGCTCAGCAAGAATACTTCAACAATCCTGTTTCCGAAGGTGAAACATTTAAAGAGATTACTTTCGGCAAAGTTCCGCAATTGCGAAGCTTCCAAAATATTATATGTTATGGCGACCCGGCACCAAGCAACTCGAAAAACAAATCAGGATCATTTAAAGCAGTTTGGCTTATTGGTTGCAAAGATGGTAAATTTTATGTAATTAATGGTTTCCTCGACCATGTTACAAATGCCGAATTTGTTGATTGGTATTATGTTCTCGACAAATACGTTGCCGAGCGTACTCAAGTATATCGTTACATCGAAAACAACACATTGCAAAACCCTTTCTATGAGCAAGTATTTTTACCAATTTTTGCCGAAGCTGGCAAAAAGAACGGAAAATATATTGCAATATCGCCCGATACACGAGTTAAGCCCGATAAGTTTTCGCGTATTGAAGGTAACCTTGAACCATTGAATAAGCAAAACAGACTAATTTTTAATGAAGCCGAAAAAGAAAACCCTCACATGAAACGATTAGTAGAGCAATTTATGTTAGTTAATCCCCGACTAAATGCTCCTGCCGATGGACCCGACTGTGTAGAGGGTGGTGTTTTTATTGCTAACAATAAAAGCTCCGGTGTTTCGCAAATGGATTTCGGTAAAAAAAGAACTAATAACAAAAGATTTTAACAATGATAACAATAGCAGAACTTAATACACACGTTCGCAGCGAAGCAATTACAAGTATTACACGTGGCGACGAAACTATTGCACAGGCTGCAATAGATGGTGCAATTTCCGAAGCTAAAGGATACCTCTCGCGATTCGATATTAATGTAATATTTACCGCCACAGGCAACCTACGCAACAAATTGCTATTAATATTTATAAAAGATATTGCTGCTTGGCACTTAGTAAATATTTGTAACCCCAATATCGACTTAAAGATGCGTAAAGAACGTTACGACCGTGCTATTAAATGGCTGCAAGATGTGCAAAAAGGTTATGTAGTTCCCGATTTACCACTCTCAACAGATACACAAGGAAACCCCGATGCTAATATTATACTTTCCGGCAGCAACACCAAACGAAATAATCACTTTTAATACCACCACTTACTACTTACCACTTACCACTAACAATTAACCATTAACAATTAATAATTAACCAACCATGGCAAAGCAAAAAATAACAAAAGAACCTCCTTTGATGGTAAACACCATCACCATAAAACCAACGCAACGAAATACTAATGATATTGAAACTTGGCGTTCGGCTCTGAAAAGTGCCGATATTAACCGCAGAGCTAAATTATACGACCTATTCGACGATTTATTGCTCGATAATATTTTGGCAGATGCTATTGCAAAACGTATTGACGCCATTACCAACGCCGAAATTGTTTTTGTTGATAAAAACGGACAACCAAACGAGGAAATCGATTTGCTTATGCGTTCGGAAGGATTTGAAGTCCTGCTCGAAAACATTATGCGGTCGAAATTTTGGGGATTCTCGCTTTTTCAAACCGAAATATTCCCGCAATTAATTGCCTCGCTTATTCCTAACAAAAACGTAAACCCTCTATTGTCGATAATATTAACCGAACAAAGCGATGAAACAGGTTACGATTATAGTGCCGACGACCGATTTATTTTTGCCGGTAGCAAATCCGATTTCGGGCTTATACTTAAAGCTGCTCCTTATGTAATATATAAGCGTGGAAACTTTGGCGATTGGGCTCAGTTTGCCGAAATGTTCGGTATGCCGTTCCGTATTGGTAAATACAACAATTACGACGAAGCTACTCGTAAATCGTTAGTGCAAGCTCTCGAAACTTCTGGTGCTGCTCCTTATATGGTTGTGCCCAAAGAAGCTGACATTGAATTCAAAGATAACACCACTTACGCCAATGCCATGCTGTACGACAAATTGAAAGAAGCTTGCAACGAGGAAATCCTTATCGGAATACTGGGGCAAACAATGACAACCCTTGATGGTAGTTCGCGTTCGCAAAGCGAAGTTCACCTTTCCGTTCAGCAAGACAAACATAAAGCCGACCGCCGATTTGTGCAACGAATACTTAATAGCCAGTTTCTTACATTACTGCAAAACAGAGGGTATAATGTAGAAGGTAGCGAGTTTAAGTTTACCGAACAAGGCGAAACATTATCGCTTAAAGATAAAATTACTGTTGATATGCAGCTCGTTAATTTAATTGATATTCCTGCCGACTACTTTTACGACACCTACGGCATACCAATGCCCGAAGCAAAACAAACCATTGCAGCCAATAAACAAAATACTCAACCCGATGCCCAAGATACCAAAGCAGAGAAACCCAAAGCAGATAAAAAACTTTTGAGCACCGACGAATCACCATTTTACAAAAAACTATTCGGTTTTTTCGTCGAAGCCCTCACTCCGAAGAGGGCTCCTTTGAAGTTTTAATTGATGAGCTCTACCAATCGGGATGCGAAGTTTGCAAACTTGCTGCAAACGACAACGAAATTCCATTATTCGATAAAAATTTAGTTGATAAAGCCCTGAAAAACATCTACAATAAAAATGTAAATGTAAAAACAGGTATTGAGTCTAATCTTTTTCATCATACATGGAACACATTGAATGGTGCAGTTGACAAAGCGTTTGGCAAAGTGGAATTTGGCAATCCCGATTACGATTTTGTGCACCAGCTCAAAAACAACAACGCAGTTTTTGCCGCCTACAAAGCCCACAGAGAGCAAAACGACATCATTCCCAACCTTGTCAACGACAAAGGACAATTGCGATCATTTAGCGACTTTAAAAAGGCAAACGAGCATATCACTTCCAAATATCAACACTGGCTAAAAACCGAATACGACACCTCGGTATTGCGAGCCCGAAACGCTGCCAACTTTAAAAAGTTTGAGCGTGATGCCGACCTATTCCCTTGCTTGCAATGGTTGCCAAGTACCAGCGTAGAACCTCGTGGCGAACATGAACAGTTTTATAATATTATAAAACCCATTAACGACCCTTTTTGGAGTGATAATTACCCTGGCGACCTTTGGAACTGCAAATGTGGAATTACCAATACCGATAAAGAACCAACCGCCACTACACCAAAAGCCAATTACGAACCAACACCCGGACTCGACCAAAACCCTGCTTATACAGGTGCAATATTTAGCAATACAAACGCATACATAACTAACGCCTACAATGGTGCCAATGAAGCGGTAGATGCTTTTGTGAAAAGAGAAATAATAAAGCAACGTAGAACAGAAATAAAAAAAGAAGCTGTGGAGCTATTAATTGGCAAAACCGTAACTCACAATAAAATTGAGTTGCCTATTGAATTTTCGGTTTCAGGTATAAAAGAAGCATTAAACCAACCACACAAATATCTGCTTGAAAAAAACGAAGCTGTGCTCAATATTATTCAGTTAGTTCAAGATGCAAAATATATAAGAACTGATGCTGGAATAAGTAATATCAATTTACAATTTCATTATCTTAAAACTATAATTGCAAATAAAACATCATATATAGTTTTAAAAGAGGATATAACTAACAAAAAGGTTCGGTTTTACTCAATAGTAGATAATATAAAGAAAAAGTGATTTTAAACTGCTAAAGGATATGCAATCCAACGCTTGGTTTAAAACCACTTTAATAATGCAAATATAACACATTTAACAACACAAAGTCAAATAATTAACAAAATAAATTAAATAAAATGAAAAATACTATAAACATAACTATCGAAAGCCTTCAACAACAGAATCCCAGTCATCTTTCAAAAATGGATG
>CAZHPS010000083.1:0-2516 GCA_964534335.1 uncultured Desulfobacterales bacterium | reverse complement strand
AAATTTTCAAATTAATCAAAATGACTCCCGACCAATTTACACAACTTATAAAGCGTAAACAAACCGAAATGGAAACCCTTATCAACGACCAGTTGCCCAGACGTATTGGTAAAATGGCTGTCGACCACTTTCGCGATAACTTTATTAAAGGCGGTTTTGTTGATAATGGTATTAATAAATGGGACAAACCAAAACGCTTTAGCGAAACAGGTAAATATGCAGCCCAAAAATACGCCACACTACTATCGGCTCGCAAAGAGCTTTATAACAGTATTAGCTATAATGCCAGCAAAGGTTTAATTACAATTAAAAGCGACAAACCATACTCACAAATACACAACGAGGGTGGCGAAGTAAACAACGCTATTACCATAACTCCCGAAATGCGTAAGTTTGCGTGGGCAAAACATTACGAGGCTACCGGTGGCACAGGCAACAGTAAATGGAAATCATTAGCTCTCACAAAAAAAGAAACCATCAACGTACACTTCACAATGCCCAAACGACAATTTATTGGCAAAAGCCAAGAACTTTTAAACGACATTGAAACAATGATTCAAACACAATTAAACAAAATATTATCACATTAAACAGTTACAAGTTTTTAGTTACGAGTTACAAGTTATTAGTTACAAGTTACAAGTTTGTAGTTACAATTAACACATTTTCAAATTTTCAAATTTTCAAATTAACACATTACCATGAAACACATTTACAATTTAATTGCCTCACGTTTGCAGGCTAAAGTACCCGAAATTAAATGGATTGATTTCGACAACGGACAACTCGACTACGATGAGTACCGCGTTGCAGTTGATTTTCCGGCAGTATTAATTAATATCCGCTACCCAAATTGCGAAACAATAGGAACCGATGGCATACAGCAATGCGATGTTGATATTGAACTTCGTGTAGTATTTAATCTGTTCGACGAAACAAATATTGCTGCTCCGCTCGAAGTTCGCACAAAAGCACTTGCAATTTACGATACCTTAAACAGTATTCAGGCTGCCTTGCAAAACTGGCGTAACGATGGAACTACTAATGTTTTTACCCGTAAATCGGCTACGCAGGAAAAACGAAACGACGGAACTAAAGTATTTTCCATTATCTACAACACCACTTATTACGACAACACCGCTTACCAGTCAGCCACACAAGAAGTAGAAGCTACTTTTAAACTAAAATAAAAAAAGCCCCGTTTGGGGCTTCTTTATTTTAACTTTGCAGCTGCATTACAAAATTTTCATCTGGCAAAAATTCAAACAATAATCTTCCCAAAAAATAACGTTCATCGGCAGTAGGTTGCACATCATCGTTGGTTGCCGATAGGTGCGATACTATTGCTTTTAGCGTTTCGGTGTAATCGCTTACCTCCATATCAAGCGATATATTTATATTGGTTCTATTGGTTTTTTTTATCATTTTGTAGCTCCTTCCTTGTTTTTGCATGCCTTGCAGCGTAAAAATCTACGTTTAACAACATTTCCATACAATAGTAGTATTGCACTGCGATTAGCTTCTATCTTTTCACAATGCAAACGGCAGCGTACCATTTCAAAACCAAATTGCTCAACAAAAAAATTAGCTACATCGGTCATATCCTTGCGGGTGTCGAAACATTCGTTTTTTATAATTCCTAATTTTTTCATCGTTATACCCTCCCCATTAGTTTATTGCTAATGCTCAATCGCAACTCTTTATCTTCTATACGGCACACATCTGCCAATAAATCAACCATGCGTTCCTGTGTTATGCGGTTATGATTACGCTTAGCTGGCAATTGCTTAGTTATGGGTTGGCTAAATAAGTCTTTTTGCTCTTCATAATTTATTATTAGCTCCTCTGCCCAATCTCTAAATAATTTTGCACGTTCGCTTCTCATAGCAAAACCCAACCTTACTATACCTCTTTTTGTCCACATTATAGCATTATGAGCACATTTAAGTTTCTTAGGCAATTCGCCGTGAGGAATACTCACAGCAATTACATAATGTTTGCCTTCAATAAGTTCTGAGCTAAGACTTACTTTGTTTTGTCTAATGGCATAATCAGTTACACCATAACCTTTTGCTACTTCTTTTGTAGTCATTAAGTACTCGTATTGCTCATTTGGCAATACATTAACAGTTACACCTTGAGCAACTGTTATTGGCAGTAAGTTGCCGGCTTCATTCTTTTTTTGTGTCATGTTTAAAGAATTTAATATTAATAAATCAGGAACGCCCACCGTAGGTGTGACTTACACACAAACGCTGGGCGATTGCACAGTTGGTTGTTTCCTTCCAACCACCATAGGGGCGTCCCCTTTATCTTGTTTAAATAAACTCATTGTTTAATTTGCCCAAGAATATTTGTATGTAAGTCGAGGGCAAAGATATATCAAAAAACGATATAAGTCAAGTTTTTGATAAATTATTTTTATTAAAATAAACTTTTTAAGGCTTCAATTAGTCGTTAAACTCTATGGCTAACTGCTTTTGTGTCTTTTGTTTTACTTTCACATCTTCGCTTTT
>CAZHPS010000082.1:0-18579 GCA_964534335.1 uncultured Desulfobacterales bacterium | reverse complement strand
ACGGATTCATAGACAGCACCGGTTTTTACAGAGGCACTGCTGAAAAAGGGAGCCGCTCAAAGATGAATGTGACTTTCCGGCTTCCCTCTGAGGACTTGGAAAAGAAATTCATCAAGGAGGCCACAGACGCGGGATTCGGCGGATTGAAAGGCCATCGCTCCGTAGGCGGATGCCGGGCATCCATTTACAACGCCAGCGGCATTGATGCGGTCGATGCTCTGGTGTCTTTTATGAAGGAATTTGAAAAGAAGAACGGATAATACTGCTGTTGGAATCAGACTTCCGAAGTTTTGAAATTTCGGAAGTCTTTCAGAATCTTATACCGATTCGCCATTGATTTTTTCAGAAAATCCCCTCCTGAGAGCAGGGCTGTTAAGTTCTCATTCCCCTCTTGAGAGGGGACAAAGGGGTGTGTTTTCAGCAGGGGATTTTTACACACCCCTGCCCCTCTCAAGAGGGGATTTTTTAAAGAACTTAACAGCCCTGCCTCCGAGAGGGGCAGGTGTGTTTCATAAGTATATTTTCAATGGAGAATCGGTATTATCCATCGGAATCGGATATTTATCCCAAAAACAGCGGAAAACGCATATCCGGACTCATAATCCTGGTGCGATCACCTATTTTAACCATCGTATGGCCGTAACAGGCTTCCGGAGACAGCTTCTGCAATGCCTTTTGACCAGGGAGTTGGCTCTGAATAAATTTTTGCAATTTTTCCGTCAGATACCCGAAACAATAACCGTGGATCAGCATCGGTTTCCGAGTTATCATAAAAATATATCCGATCAGTCAAAGGTACTGCCTGAATACAATTGGTAATTGCACGATAGTAACGACTGATAATCTTGGGAATGGGAACATCATGTCCGCCTCCCATAACTCTTTGGGCGACTCTCTGCGCATTGATGGAAGGATCGTTTGTGCATACAAAAAAAAGCCGTATAAAAAAACCGGCAGATTTCGATCTCTGAACAAACTCCAGTTTTTCGTCTGATGAGAATACTGTTTCAAATGCCATATCCGTCCTGCTGTTCAGGCATTTTTCCCGAATATTTTTGGCAGCATCCGCGGCTTTGACAACTGCTTCGGGCGAGTTCCAGTCTCCGAATTTATTCCGGGCTATCAAATCAGGATTGATGTATTCACACCCTGTCATCCACTCATGGCGTAACAGTTTTTCGGTAATAGTGGTCTTACCTGCTCCGTTTGGCCCGGCTACAATGATTAATCTTGGTTTTTGCTGCTGATCTGTCATGTCGGTTTCTTTACCTGAATACGGGAAACAGCTTCTTTTATCATTTTATTCAGTTTGTCAAAATGCTCATCCAAAACCTTTTTTCTGCGATTTCGGGCTTCGCTGCCTGCCTGTCTGATCAACAGGGAAAGTTGCTCTTCCCCCTTTTCCGGATTTGCTGTATCTGTTTTTGTTTCTTTCATGATATTACTCCGTAATCGCTTTTTATGTATAATGTTTCAACTTTGTTTTTTTTTGGTACAGAAATTGCTTATACTCCGGAACATGTCTTTTCAGTCTGTCCGAAGGGTTTTTCAGACCGGAAACGGATGATTTGGACCGGTCAGACTGCCTATCAAAAATCATGCCATAAAAAACCAAAGTTGAAACAGTATATGTAACTTTTTCAGCTATCCCGCATCTTATGATCGGCTCGCCTTCAGGAGCCTGCTCAACAATTTTGAAAGGTGATGTCCTGATGCGTTTCAAATACAATATCTCACCCTCCATACAAACAATAAAACGGTCAGATACATTAAAATTTTTGGCAATGCCGGTTGGCAGTTGCAACATATTGTTTTGACTGAACCTAGCCAGTTCAAACATATTATTCCCCTTCCTCTCTGAATAGTAACTCTATCCTGACTTTGCCGGGGGGAATATCTTTCATCCGGATATAACCTTTTTTATCCAGTTTCCCTTTTCTTTGGGTTCCGTCAGGCAGGTGGACAATGTATTCCATATCAGGGACAGGCTGTTCCTCTTCGTCTGTCAGTTTAATTTTGATCCAGTCTTTGAATTCCAGAAGGGCAGAAGAACGTGCGGATTGGTTTTCTATTTTGAGTTCAAAAAAATATTCCGGAGGGTTGTATCCTTTCTCGCTTTCCTCATGTGTGGGAATAGCATCAACATTTTTCTTATATTCAAAAATCCATTCCGCAATTGCCTCATTATTGTCAATTTTGCTTTTGATTTCTTTGATGAAGTCATGATTTCCGTCCATATCATATTCATATATCTGAAATACGGCTTCTGCTCCGTTTTCAAATCCTTTCACACGGGCCTGCAGTTTTACGGTTTTTCCCCGCCGGGCAAATGCTGTATTCCAATAAGCGGAAAGGATTTTTTTTTGGGTTTCTTCTTCTGATGACTTCTCGGCAGTTGAGGCTGCTGCTTCCATGAAAGCCGCTTTTTGAAGAGCTGGGCTTTGGGGACTGACGGTTATTGTTATGAAAGATTTTCCCGGATCTTCTATGCGGATGGGGTATCCCTTGTCTGTAATGGCAATGACTTTTTCCGTTACAACGCTGTCCTGCTGAATTTTTATTTTGTTTCCAAGCGGATCTTTTGCCATCAGGATACAGGTGCAGGGCCCTCCGGCAATGGGGAGCAATGTGCATGTGCCGGGTTGAATCAGAGCTTTTGAAAAGTCTTTGAAAGTGACGAGTTCTCCGTCTGAGCCTTTGGCGGCTTTGTGAGAAGATATAATGTCCAATTTCCCGTTGTGCGGACATTTGCAGATGGATTTTGTGGTAAGGACTTTGATTGTCATTTTTTTAAAATAGTTATCCTATTTGGATTCTTTCTTCCTGCGGATATCAAGGGCGATGATTAAAGCATCTTTAACTTCAGGGTACAAGTCATAAATACTCAAATTATGTGATTTATAGGTTAAATATATAATACTTCCGGGTTTATCTTCACATTTCAGATTATCGTTATCTAAATCTTTTTTATCCACTAAGTTTGCATCGTATTTGGAAAATATATTATAATATTCATTGGCTATATCGTTGAATGTGTCTATCTCCTTTTTATCAAGGCCATACAGTATGTTCGCTATTTTTATTTTGAATGAGCTTGAACCTTTAATTATTTCATTTACTATAGATTTAATACAGGTCAATTGAGAGAGAATATGCCATATCAATTCGGTTAAATATTTTTCATTTTTCGAGAGGATATATTTTTTTTGTATATTCTCAAGCTTTTCAATAAAATTATTATACTCTCGCTCTTTTCTTTTCTTGTCATATAAATCTCGTTTGGAAATTTCAATAGGTTCATAATCATAATCATAAAATTCAGGAAGTCTGAACTTCTCATAACAATAAGGTTTTTCTGGAGGAACCATTTCTTCCGGACTCGCAGTATCATCAATAATACCTCTATCAAATTGATTTAATAAAAGTTCGATAAAAATATCAATCAATTTGCTTATTGGTATATGTTCATTTCCTAATCTTTTATGAAAAATTATAAAATCATTAATAATTTTTATTGGATCTGAAATTTTTATGTCTTGAAAATATTCAGTCAGACCAAAAAGAAGATCATATATAGGTTTAAATCTAGAGGCGTTATATTTGTCCAACCTTTGATTAAGGCTTATAACTGCATCTTTTTTCCAAGTTAATAATTTTTCCATAATTGAGCAAATTTGTTCTTTTATTGATTTAGACATAAGATATGGGTACTTAGTGGACAATTCGATGATAATATCTTTTATATCTTCAATTATACCTGATAATATTTCCAGACGAGGCAATGTGTAACTCCATAGAGGACGATAATGCGAATTGATATAATACCATTCTTTAAAATTCTCAAAATCAAAATTTTCTATTTCTGTTATTAATGTATGAAAAGCTTCTTTAATTTTTTTATTTCTATTAAAAATAGAAACAATATTAGTCAATTGTGTCAAAGTATAATCTGCTATGACTCTTTGGGTAATATCATATTTGTTGAAAACATTGATAATTTTACAGCCGGGATCAAAATGTGTTGTATCCACCCTGTGCAGTTCGGTAAAAAATGGCGTTGACAGATAGGTAATGCTTCTGATTTTCCATTTTTCAGGAAAATCACCTGATTTGCTGATTGCTTTTGTAAATTCATTGATTACAGCCCCGCCATGAGAATGCCCAATGAAATGCAGATACACTTTTTGATTCTCAAGCCAGTTGGAATACACTCTTTTCAGTAAATCCCACAACTTTTGACCGGCTTTTTCCCGTTCATCCTTTGTATTGTCTCCTGACCATGAAAAATTATCCAAAATGCGGAGATCAGGAAACTGCTGTTTTTTCAAATCATATATTTTGTCAAGAAAAGGAGTGTTTTTATAAGCGGATTCCACTATGACAGAACAGTATTTCTCAAAATCATTTTTCCCTATTGCCAGTTCCAGATCAAGCAGAAATTTGGTTTTAGACTGATATTCTGTTCCTTTTAATTTCAACATGACTAATTTGCTGATGACCGTTTCCGTTTCAGGAGCATCTTTATTATATTTGATATAATCATCTGATTTCATTTTGAACAATTTTGAAATATCAGGATCCAGTTTTCTGATAACCTCTTCCGGAACACCTTTCTCCCTTAATTTTGTGAAAGATTTGTCCGTCAGTTCAAAATATTTCCAATAACTTTCATCTGCCTCATTTTTATATGGTCTCATATTGATCGGATCAGTTGTTCCCGGAACCAGGATCAATATCTGTTTAATCTTTTTGTACTGAATGGAATATGATCTGCCTGAAGAACATTTTATGTTCTTCAAATCATCTTCTCTAATGGTTATTTTCTGTTTTTCAGCCATTTGCAACTCTTTTCTGCAAGGAGACGGTCATGTATCATATAAAAAATCAAGCCGTTCAATAGTAAAATAACTCACCCGGCGCACCACAGTCTTTCATCTCCGCAATTTTTTCTTTCCAGTAACGGACGCCGTCCTGAGCGAATTTCCAGTCCATATAATCATCTTCATTTTCAAAATCTTCTTCATACAGGGTTGTCTCCATTTTTTCCCGGAACTCCTCAAATGACCTCCGATATTTCTGTTCAAATTTCCGGGTTTCCGAAAGATACTCGGCATAATTGCTCTGAGCCGACAAAAGCATCATTTCATACCCTGCTTCTTCAATATTCGTATAATGGAGAGCATGCAGAATTTCTCCTGCCGCATTATCTTTTTCAGAATTTTTTAACTGTAATCGCATATTTGACTATCCCTGTTTTTGACTTCTGTTTCTGTTTTGCGCCTTCAATAATAATCCACAATATATTGAATAGTATCATTAAATTATCAATTCGGATTCCGGCTTGCGTTCGATTGCGCTCACGCGCCGGTTACCCCACCTCAAGATTTCCCTTGATTTCAACCTTCCCCTGAATACCGGTTTCATTTTTCTTCATCTTAACGGTATCCAGCATGGAAAGATTTTCCGCTGTCACAGATACGGCATCTTTGGCTTTTATATCAAGTTTTCCCTGGTTTGAAAGCAGAAGGCCCGTGTCGGCTGATGCGCCGTCATCTTTAACCGCTGACAGATTTATTCCGGTCGCAGAAAAAGCGACTTCCGCCGCGCTGTCCTGCTCAAATTCAGGACGCTGCATCTGCAAACTTCCCATAACCTGGGGAAAACCGCCGTTGATCAGACTGACCAGAATCAAATCACCGGGTTTCAGGCGTGCATAAAAACCGGAATGCCCATCCCTTACAAATCCCGGCACAACCAGAGCCGCAGCAATCTGTCCTTTTCCGCTTTCTCCGTCATCAGCAATCCATTGGGTCAGGGGTTTTAACTCCTGCTCCTTTATTTTTTCCAAAGGTGCAGGACTGATACTGACAAGCCGCTGCGCGCCGTCTTTTTTCAGCCAGCCTTCAAATAATCCCAAAAGAAATTCCGGCTGGCCTTTGCCGGTATTCGGCGAATATCTGCGGACGGTTTCTGTCAGCCGAAGTTCAACATCAAGATTGGTTTCAGGCTCAGTTTTATCCATGTAAAAACGGTACAGGATTTCAGGACAGAAATAAAACCGCTCTCCGACTCTGACAGTGGTGGGAAGCATGGGAAGTGTAACAGGCGTTTCGGAACCGCTGCTTTGGATTTCCAGTATCTTTTCTGTACCCTGAAGTGTCTCCAAAATTTTTTTTAAATCATCGGAATACAACCTTTGGATGATACTGCGCTGCCCCCGGGTCTGGGGAGCCAGTTTCCAATGCTCCGGTTTTGCATCAAAAAACCAGTTCGGATCATTGGTATGGGGATTGAAAGTGCAGATACGGAAATCTTTTGTATGAAGACTGCGGCTTCGGCCAACAATGGATGAGGTTCTCCGTTGCAGCAGGCCGAATACTTTTTCTGCCATATCATCAGGCCCGTCTCCGGGCTGTGCCAAAATACAGCACCCCGGAGGGAGTTCCTGTTCAAAAACCTTTATATCTCCGTCTTCACCGGTTGTTTCTGCCATATTGCCGGACAATCCGCAGCGGTTCAGAAACCCGATCAGAGTTTCTGAAGTCTGCTTTTGTATGATACGCAGGGGACTTTCCGATCCGCGTGAAGATGCGGCATCTTCACGCGGACAGGCAATGATTTCACCCTCAATCCCCAAAGAATCAATGCAGACGGGCAGTGTATGAACCGGGGTTTCCTGCCCACTTTCAGTTATGCGCAACTCTGCGGACTGACCGGGAAAGAGAGAGGGAATATCATTCCCGATCCTGCACCGGAGTTGAGCCGCCCTGTTGAGTTTTATCAGCACATCCGCACGGCTGAGACGATAGTTTTTGTCAGCAATAGTAAGGAGCCAGTTCATGACAGCCTGCCAGTTTATAAAAATATGGGAGATGCCGGATCTAAATTATTGGCTGATCTCCGCGGCTGAAGATCCCATAAGCAGATACCTTCAAATACAGTACTATCCGGAATTTCTTCTGTAGCATCCTTTACCGTCTGGCAGCATGGCTGACTGACCAGACGCAGTGTTTTCATTTCGGATGATGTTTCAAGTTCATTCCTGCCTTTGCTGGCAGTTTTTATTATGTTAAACAAATCATCTGGCAGAAGACGAGAAAAAACTCCCTGAAACAGAAACACCGTTCCTTTTGCATCCATAACCTGCGCCTTCCCGCGTCCATTGTTATCGAAAAAAGGCAAGGTTGTATTGCGGGATAAATCATGCAGATGTAACAGACTCAAAATATTTTGACCATTTCTCACAGCATTCCCCTGCTGACCGCTTTGCATCCACTTTCCCTGGTTAATAATCCAATTTACAATACCACCTCTATTTTTGTAACCGGAAGGGCCAAAAACAATCATTTCAGACAAGCATTGTCTGGTTGTATTCAAATCAAAACAGGCATGGGAAAGGTTTAACAGTGTATCTTTCTCATCTTTCAATTCTCCCCCCCAGTAGTAATGTTCATAAGCATCTCTTTTAAAGTTCGGAAACTGGGATTCAATTTTTCCCCCAAACTGAATATTGCAGTCAGTTGATCTGTTTCCCCCCAAAATCCACAAAGATTCACCAATATCAGCACTTTGGGATGAAATGATCCGAACAGGCAAAAAATCATTAAGCTGAATCTGGGAATTGCAATATTCATCTTTTAACTGAAAATTGTCTTTGCCTTCAAGTGCTGAAGAGTAGTTGACAAAATTCACATCTTTTGATTTTGCAGCACTCAAATGTACCGCAGCAAATGCATTGTCAGGCCATAACTGCAATATGCTTTGGGTGTCAAATCCAAAAGGAAGTGATACAAGAAATCCTGAAATTTCAACATTATTACTGTCATTATTGTAGGTTAATGTATAAGCCATAACAGCCTCCTTAATCTGATTTATGGTTAAATGCGACTGAAAAGATCGGTTAAATTTTTAACTGGCTCTGTATTTCCCTGAACAGTAAGACTTACCACCTTACCCGCAGTGGCGGAATTCTTGGTTGAAGGCATTGAAATCAGAGTATTGCTGTCACCCGGTATCATAAGCTTTTCCCGGATTTTTCCAAGAATTTTTTCTATATGATCAACCGCATCAAATACCGCATCTCTGGGATCTGGGGCTTTTTTATAATCTAAGCAACGCTGGAAAAGCCCGTGAGAAAGAATCCTGTTTGTGAGCAGGGCACTGAGATTTTGTTCCTGTGTCAGATATTTCTGCCACAACTCAGCCTTTGAATTCTTCTTTCCCAATAGGGTATTCGTTGCGTTCTTGAGTATTTTACAGTTTTCACCCAGTTCTTCCTTCAGAGCAGCGTTTTTCGGGTCACAAAGATATACAGCCAATGAATACAGTTCAAAGATATCCAGGGTAATCACCGGCAGTTCACAAGGCTCTGTTTTCCGTCCGATAAACAGTGGCATACTGATGATTTTTCCGGTATTTCCGTGTTTAATCTGTGATAATGCACTGTTCTCATTCTGTCCCAGCAAACCATCCTCAAATGTTTTCAGCGAATGCCGATGTGCTTTGAAAGCCTGATTGGAGAGATATACAACAGAAGGAGGCGGTATATCACCGTCTGCATCAGCACTGTTGAACATTTCGATGGACTCATCTCCCTCAAACCGTTCTGTATGTTCTTCAATGGTTTCATTGACGACAGTTAAATAACCTCCATTGCATGTTTTCATCAGTTCAATGAGATTATTGGCCTCTTTCATGTCCTCAATATATTCACGGACAGAAAACACCCCGTTAGCTAATTGCTTCCAATATGCAACAAGGTCTTCAATCTGTTTTTCACCGTCTTTTCCGCTTGTAATCTGCCATATTCCCGGCAGATTGACATCACGGATGCCGCATTCCACATCTGTCTCAGGCCGTATAAGGCTTTCGCGATCTTTGCCTTCGTATTTTGCCTGCGCACCTATTTTTTCAGCCATTTCCAGTAAAATGGCAACTCCCAGGGAAGTATCTTTTTTCTCCAAAGGAGATAAATCACCCGGAGCGGACAGAAGAAATTCCCCCAGAAGATTTGAACGCAATACAGCTCTGGCAGTTGCCTTTGCACTTTGGCTGAAAAATTCCGGCTGAATCAGTTCGCCTTTGATTCTCTCCAGAATCTGATCGTTTTTATCCATTTCTCCCGCATACAGGCCGAGTTTCTCATCAAGAATATTTTCAGCAACAATATCTTTCAGTTGAGACTTCAACTCCTCTTCCTTGAAATCTATCTGAAAAACAAGGGCTTTGTCAGATTTATCCCATGTTATATTTTCAGGCGGGTTTTTACCGTCAAACGGATTTTCTGCTTTTTCCGGTTCAGAAGACGGTTCAGCAATCGGCAGTCTGCCTCCTTTGCGAAGCACTGCTTTTTTATAGGTTTCCTGTGTTCCCCGCTCAAAAACGGTTTCTTTGTTTTTAGGATTGCGAACCCCGAGTAATGATCCGCCTGCTACCCGTACCGAACCCTGTTCCAGCATGGCCTGCAACTGGGAGCGGTAAATGCTGTCTATCATACTTAAATCTTTTTCAATTTTTGCCCCTTTTTCTTTGAGAAAATTTCTGACTTTCTCATCTTCCGCTTCTGCTGTCTGTTCATTGAACCTTTTACGAAAGAAATCGCCCAGTTCTTTTCCCTTTTTTTCTTTGCAGTCTTCGGGGAATTTGCTTTTCCAGTCATTGAAAGATGTTGGCAGTTTATCGAGCAATCTCTCTATATCTTTAAACTCCAGTGTATCAGATTTTGCTGAGTACAATGCTTCAAAATCCTGATAAACAGGTTTGAGTTCGTCAAGGAGCTTACGTCCGGCCTCCAATAATTCGGAAACGCCTTCAACCGTCTCAACCGCAAGGGTTAAAAACCGCCTCACCGTATCCTGTATCAATCCGGCACGGTCATAGCGGCGGCTGACTTTCCATGTGTCTGACCTGTGGGTTATCATATCACGCATGAAACGTTTATACAGAATTGCCCTGGGTGAATTTTCACCCCCTTTTTCCCTTTCCTCTTCTATAACCTGCTGGTACCTGCTGTTAAATGTTCCGGCAAAAGTCTCCTGATCCTGATCCTGATTTTGGGGAGAAAGTCGGGGCTTCCACCCCGTGTTTTTTTCATATATTTCTTTGTATAATTGTGCTGCGATGTCTCCGGTATCATCAGAGTCGGTTAATTTTTTGAAATACCATGCAATGATTAATGCGATCATCGGTTCACACCGGGATATGTTTTCCACCTTTTCTGCTGCCTCCCGAAAACTCCGGTACAACTCCTGAAGCGATTTTCCGGTATGTTTCGGAATGTTATACTCTTCGAAAAAATTTTTCCAATCCTTATCTTTTTCCAGGGAATGGGTACCGGGGGGCTTTTCTGTTCCCAGAGATTTTCGATACGGTTCCAGAGAGTTTCGATACTCTTCCAGAGATTTTCGATACTCTTCCAGTTTCTCTGAAATCAATTTCTGCAAATCAGCCTGGGATTCTTCTTTTTTAAGTTCATTTTTAAATAATTCAAAATTACTGTCGGAATCTGACTGACCTGACCGCAGATAGCCAAGCAGGGATCGGTTTATCTTAGGCTTATAGAGCAGTTCACGCCGTTCGGAATCTGTATAAAAGGCATTGTTCTTTATTTTGTCTTTTGTGTAATACCAGAATCCTTCCGTTAATAACCGGTCAAAATTCGGGTGCCAGAACGGGAACAGGGCATCAAGAGCGTCAAGCAGTTCGCCGAAAAGCTGGCCCCCGACTTCTGCCAATGTTGATCCGGGCTTTGTCAGGGCGGTTTCAAGCGGAGTGCCGCTTATCAGAAGCCGTGAACTGCCATCCGGCGCATCTTTCGGAAAATATAACTGGAAAGCCTCAAAGGTCTGTTTTCCGTCAATTTTCAGGGGCTGCTCGCGATTGTAACGGAGTTCGAACTTCAGCGGGTTTTGCTTTTTCAGTTCACCGGTCGGATAGATCTTCACACGGTCTTCTTCATTCTCTGTTACGGAGAATTTGCCAAACAGTGCAAGATGCCTGCCTGATTCGTTCAATATCTGGGCTGCGTTTTTTTTACTGAGAGCCATGTATGCCTCCTTATAAAGAATAATATTATTTACAGTGTAATATCAATGGGTAAGAGTTGAAGCAGCATCTCATCCGGAACATTGCCTTCCGGGTATGCCATCATCAGACGCTGTGCCTGCCGCATGAGCATACTTTCCCACAAATTGCGCACTTCCCGCGCATTGCCGAATCTATGCCCCAGTTTTTCCTGCAATTTCATAAGATGGACAAGCGCGGCTTCTCCGATTTCATCGGAAATTGCAAAAGACTCCCGCCCGGCCATTCGGCGCAGAATTTCCACCAGTTCCTGTCCTGTATAATCCGGAAAAGCGACAAAACGGGTAAAACGGGAAGAAAGCCCTGTATTTGATTCAAGAAATGTATTCATTTCCTCTTTATAGCCTGCCACAATGACCACCAGATCGCTGCGGTGATCCTCCATCATTTTCACCAGTGTGTCAATGGCTCTTGGCCCGAAATCCTCATTGCCGCCGCCTGCCAGACTGTATGCCTCATCAATGAACAGCACTCCGCCCAGCGACTTGCGGATGACCTCCTCTGTCTTTGCCTCTGTTGCCCCTATGTACTGCCCCACCAGACCGCTTCGGTCTGTTTCCACCAGATGCCCTTTTGACAGAAATCCGAATTCCTTATAAATTTTTGCCAGAATACGGGCAACGCTGGTTTTTCCGGTTCCGGGATTTCCGGTAAATACCTGATGAAGTGAAAAATTTCCGGTGCGGAATCCCCTGCTCTGTCTGAGACGTCTGACCTGCAGAAAATCCCGCAGCCTCTGCACTTCGGCCTTGACCTGCGCAAGTCCCACCAGTGCATTCAGTTCCTTATCCCAGCTAAGGGGCTGTTCCTCTTCCGGAGAACCGGAGGGTGAACCCTGTCCCCAACTGCCTGTTCCGCTGAAATGTGCAGGGGTCAGGCCGAATTCTCCCAGCAGGCTGTGCCATATGGGCAGGGTCCAGTCACCTGTGTCTGTGGGAAAATCTGCCAGCCAGCGCAGTACTCTGTCCTGCACATAATCCAGTTTTGGAAGATTCCTCTCGTAATCCACAAGGCTGCTGGCTGCTTCCGCGAGATTTTCTTCCCTCAGTCCGGATTCCGTGTTTTCCTTTCCCAGTTTTGACACAACACGCCGCCCCAGTTCCCGGCGCAGATCCGTCAGTAAAGGCTCTTTTCCGTATGCGGAAAATTTACTGGCATTGTCTATGCTTATCAGAATGATATGCACCCAGGTAAGCGGATGCCGGAACTGCTGCCGGACTGTGTGCGCAATTTTCAGAAAATAGGACAAAATTTCGGAATTTTCACTGCTGTTCATAAGAAATCCTTATCCCAGACGGAATGCATCAAGGTCAGTTCCCTCATATGCTTTACCGCCAAGTACGAAAAAACCTGTTCTGGATGTTCCCAGAAGTCCGCCTTCTTTTGTTCGTGAAATGCACCATTCCGGCTGAAAATCTGCCGGACGTGAAAACAAAGCATCATACCAGAGATACCACCAGGAAGCTGTATTTGCTATCCACGGCTCCGGAGTTTTCCTTTTTTCAGGTGGAAGGGGAAAAACCAGTTCCAGCCACCATTTTTCCGCCATAAGCGGGCTGTCTGTAAGATGAACCCGCATCTTTTTCTGAAAATCCTGCCACACAGATAAAGGTTTATCTGTAAGCAGGCTGGGTGCATCCGGCAGACGGACATAAATGGGAGAACGGGGAAGCAGGCTCTGCTGTCCCAGCAGGGTTAAAAAATAATCCCGGTCAAATCCTTTTTCCTCACTGCAATCTTTGATCAACTCGTCAAGATATTTTTTTTCTCTGTTCGTCAGGGAATCCTTCCATTTTATACGGCAGTTCAGCAATTGACTGTCACCGTTTTTCAGTCCGTCCAGACCTTCGGTTTTATCAAAGAATCTGTAATGTTTCAGTTGCTCTGCAAACGCAGGACGGGGAACAGTATCAATTTTCTGATAAGTCTTTTGCTCAATCCCCATCTGTCCGCAACACCAGTCTGCCAGCCATCGGGCATGTTCCGGCAGGGGTTCTTCCGGTTTGATCCATGAAAATGTTACCGGACGGCCGGAGGCAAATCCGTCAATTTCATAATATCCCTGCAACTCATCCAGGAGAGCAAAGGGGATAAAGGAAGGATTCCAATCGGATTTAAACAGCATACGCTGCACCGGGGGCAGTATGTCTTTTTTATCCTTCCATCCGGTATGCAGTTCATGGAGCAGTCTGTAACGCAATAATGACTTAACCGTAAATCGGGGGTAAATTCGCGGGCAGATGTCCAGCAGATGCTTTTCATCTCTGAATGTATTGCAAAAATCTTTGGATTCCTGAGTAAATTTTTCCGGCCAGTCGCTGTTGCATGCAAATTTCAGTATCAGGGGATTGAGAAAAGCATCCGGCATTTGTTCTCCAGATTCTTCCCCCTGATTTTGCATCTTTGATTCTTGAAGTTCGAATTTGGAAATTATTCCTTCTGTAGGACGATCTTTAATTTTTCCGGTATAACGGAAAAGCAGCCCGTTGCTGAAGTTCATCCCCTTCAAACCATCATAAACGGCCGGCTTTTCTGTAAAAGGATTCCAGCGTTCCCAGAAATAGGATGTCGTATTTGTCTTTCCGTTTATGATTATGATTTCTGCATAACGCGGTTCTGACGGAAATATCTTTGTTGCGGAAATCCACAATACATTTTCGGGCTTGTGAATATTTTTAGGTTTTTGGGAAAAAATCTTGGATTCTTTAATCTGCAGGGATTCATAAAATGCTTCCTTCTCAGGAATTACAAGAGGGTTTGAATTATCCTTCTTGTTATCCTTCTTGTTGAGAAATACCGCCTCTTTGAGAGAGTCTTTGAAATATTTCCAAAAACCTTCCTCTGGCACATCCCCTTTTATTGCTCTGCTGATGGTGATATATTCGGTGCGACTGCTTTTCATGGTTCATCTGCTTCGTTAATTATTTTATGTAATTATAGTAACTTTATGAAAATTGGATGAAAATTTATGGATGGCAATGCTACGTCATTGACTGAAAAAAACGGAGTGCCAAACTGAAAGTTTGGCAGTATCATCTGCAATAATTTCAGCCCCAAACTTTCAGTTTGGGAATCTTTTGGCGGCAAATGGAGAGATTGAAGTTACTGCCGTATCAGAAAAAAGTTTTCTGTTCATCAGTATTGTAAAATTTATATTTCAATAAGTTATTAATGAATTATTGGCTGATTTGATAAAATTTTTTGCCTTATTTACTGTCCAATTTACTGCCATATTAAACAATCCTTTACTATCTTCCTTATTTTCCGATTGAGGTCGTTTACTTATTGGATTCAAATCAATAAATATCATTAAATATCCGTTCTTGCTGATACAACAATAATGATTTTCTCCGATAACACCTTCAATTGGCAGGGAAGAGTTGTCGGATTCTTTCTTAGATTCTTTCTTAAACATCAGGACTAAAGCATTGTCATTTAATTTTTTCCCTGAATAGGCTTTATTTCTGTCCTTTAACGTTTCGTACATGTAAGAAATATTTTCAATCTCCTTGTTATCAAATGTGACATTCTCTAAATTTTTTATTAACTTTTCTATTTCCTTATAAACAGAATCACTTTTTGGCTTATTTTTCTTTATTGTCTGTATCGTAGAGTAATTGGAATACAAAAATACAATGCTGCCGTTTGTGGCTTGAAAATAATTTTCATCGCCGAAGAACACTCCGCATATTTTATAAAATTTTTTACCAAGAAATTCACCGAATGACAGTTTACTGTTTTCATTTTTCAAATAATTTTCATTATAAAACAGACATAAACAATTTTTATCATCTGAGTTCTTGTGGAAGAAAAAAGAGAATTCCTTTTCGCCTTTAATGACGCTGTTTATATCATCCAGATGCTCCTGAGAAAAAACTGTACCGAGAATTATATCATTAATATTATAAATATTAACCTTGTATCCTTCATTTTCTTCATATTTTTTCTTTTTATAATGATAATACAAATATAATTTGCCATCTTTTGAAATCATTACAGTATCCGGTTCCCCATCGCATACTTTATCAACAGATTCAATTTCCTTTTCAGAAATTAATTTTTTTCGGTAATCTTCAAAATCAATACGCGGGGAAATACGTTTTACCTTGCCATACGATTTACCATCATTTTCATATGTAATTACAGTCATATACTATTACCTTGCCAGAGTTAATAAATAAGGAGTTGACATATATCATGCAATCCAATCCCAAAGTCAAAGATTTCCATATGCCGGTTTTTCAGGCAGGCAATCGTTTGAATTATATCTTTCTGTACCGGGAAGTACCCAACCGAAAGTTTTCGCGTATGTAAAAAATTAGATTTTTACAAAATTTATGCCTGAAAATATATGGAAATGTATTTATTTCTGATTGATTGCTGCGAAGACAGCCTATATAAGCGTGTTGAGATCTCCTTTAAATTAAAAAAATAAAGTATTTGGGTTTAGATTAGCTCCGATCCCGAGAAATAAATGAAATAAATCTTTTTGCTTTTTGCTGCAAGATTGACAACCAGTTTTCTTTGAAAGAAATGATCTCCAATAAAGCATTCATAAATTGTCTGCTCACCCGAAATTCTTTTGGTCTGATTCGATCACTCTCATCATCCGACTCGGATAGAACAATTTCTGTTCGTATATATTCAAAATAAAACCGGTTTCTTTTAGGTTGCCGAATATCATTAACGATCTTTTCAAATACCGGTTCAAAGTGCTTATCTGTGATATACCCCATAAATGCCCTGATATCATAGTAAGATAAAATTATGATTTTTTTTGAATCGTCAGGAATCTCTCTCAATATGGAACGAAAAAGTCCATATTGAATTTGATTAGAATCAAACAGGTTTTTAATAAATAGCTTTAATATCTTAAATATTTCATCTTTCTCATCTTGATTATCAGGTTCATATTTTAAATAGCTTTTCAAATCAGTTTTTTTATTATTCTCGACTCTCTTTTTTATATCTTCAACATCTTGTTTTGTATAATAAAATTGCAACTTAGTTTCGTATAAAAATTCTTTTTGATTCTCTTCCAAAGATGGAGTATTATCAAAATCTTGAAACGAATAGGAAAACATGGCCTTTGCAGCAAGTTTACAGGATTCTGCTATGCTGAGCAATAGTCCATTATTTTTTGCAGCCATCTGAATATATGCAATTAAATTCAGAAAACAGTCATAAGCTAAATCAGAATCTACAAAAAAAGGGTTGATGACCCCAATAAAAACTTTGGAACCGCTGTTTTTATATTCATTAATAATTTCTGTTACATTAAAAGTTTTTCCATCATAAGTTTTTTCACCTGACAAAGATACTATTTCATATATCTTATTTTTGTATTTGTAAACAAACCTTTCTTTATCATCATGAAAAGGGGTGGGTTTAGGCCATTTTCCCTTAATCATGTCTTCATGTAACTTGCTCATTTTTTCATTCATTCCAATTATGTTGAAATCTCCGCAGGAATTATCCCAAAGAATATGATGAAATAGGGATGTCAGAAAAACAGTTTTTCCTGATGCAACCGGGCCGTATATGGAAACTTTTATTTTGGATGTTTCATTTGTGCTTGTCATTTTTATCTCCTTATCATTTGGTTTGGTTATAAAAAATAAGATTCCCCTCTATACCGATATGTAAAACATTTCTACGTACCATTTTGACAGTGTATTCAAAAACCAAAATTGGATCAGTATAAATTTATCTAAAATCGGACTCTATTGTAATTTTCTTTCTGTTACCTGCTTTTTCGATTATCGAAAGATTTGATTCCTTCAATTTATTAACTACACCTTCTGTTATCTGATTTATCACTTCAGACTGAATACTGCCAACATTTTGATTTATTTGATTCATTTTATTCTGAATTTGATCTATTTTTGCATTTATATCCCCAATTTTATTATTATCAGATTCCAATGATTCCAATCTGTTGACTAATCTGTTTAATTTATTAACGACACCTTCTATTTCAGATTGAATACCACCAAACTTTTGATTCATTTCATTGTGAATTTGATCTATTTTTGCATTTATATCCCCAATTTTATCAATTCTGTTTTTATATGATTCTAATAATTCTAACCTTTTGGACAATCCGTTCAAATCAGCGGCGTATAAAGTAGCGCCGTCTTTAAAAGGAGACGCAAAAAGAGATTTCATCGCTAACCTGATGCACTCCCTTTTTTCTTTATTTATCTCACAATTCTCTTCAATGATTTTTATTATCTTGTCCGAAAGATCAAAATCAGTATGACTATCCATTTTTACATCCTCCTTTTAATGGAATAATTTTTATCATTTCTCAATTATCTGTCAAATCTCTCCGTATCACGCAACAGTTTTTTCCCAGTCTTCTGTTTTTAATCCTTTTATCCGACTGAATTCTTTTGCATTATGTGTCACCAGTATCAGATCATGAACCAGTGCTATGCTTGCAATCTGGAAGTCATAAGGCCCGATGGGGATCCCTGCTTTTTCCAGTTCCGAACGGATGCGTCCAAACATATCCGCAGACTTGTCATCAAAAGGCAATGTTCTGAACATATCCAAAAAATTGATTAATTTTGCATAAGTTTTATCAGGGAAATTACTTTTGTATGCGCCTAAAAACAATTCAGCTTTAACAACTGAGCAGATAACAACATCCTTTGGAGCAGTGCTTTTCAGCATCCGAATTATTTTTTCAGATTTCCCATTTAAATATCCAATACATACATTGGTATCCAAAAGATATTTCACATCAGTTCCTCTCTGACCGGAAAATCACCCTGGGGATAAGATTGTATAGGGTCATCTTTCATACATCCGTAAGTTTTCTCAAAAAAATCCGCTGGCCAGACATCATGCCCGGACTCTTCATTCATTTTTTTTTCACCGGGATTCAAAATTACGATTACTTCCAAGTCCGAATTTTTGAAATTTGTCGGCAGCATTAAATGAAGAATTCCGTCAACGCCTGTTTTTGATTTTGCTGTAATCAGTTGCATAACCGCACCTTTTGAATTATGTTTTTATAAATATTTACAAATATATACATGCTGAAAGGCAGAAAATTGCAATTAACCGCCCTGTTAATAAGGATAATCTCAATGGTTTGCGGTGCGGAGCGCAATCCGGCTGTTCGTCCGGTTGTATTTTAATTCAAGCAATTATTCTTTCAGATACCGTTTTATTCGGATGTAACGTATTACTGTCTGCAATAACCCTGTTCTGATATTCTTTTTTTTCAGAACAAAAATTGCATAAACTGTCAGTCAAAGGGATTCAGGAATCGGATTATAAGAAATTGTCTGAGTTTTTGAAAAAAATAAAATTATCTGCTTATCTTTATCAAATCTGTCAGTATCAGTCAACTGTTTTTTACACTGAAAAACTCTGTGTTACTTTTGCAGAGGGAAGCCAGTCTGCAGTTCTGCATGGTTCCCATGAATCTTCTGCCTGAGGGACAGGCAGCGGATTATGTCAATACCGGAACATGGGCCACAAAAG